>NZ_JBKOPS010000006.1:0-312484 GCF_047272945.1 Rubrilithobacter danxiaensis | reverse complement strand
ATTGCCTTTACACAGTGCAGCTTAAATTCAAAACTGTGCTTCTTTTTCTTTATCATAAAAATGCCCCCAGAAAGTGTCTAACTTTTTGGGGGCACTGTACACCGCGATCAGCCTCCTTTTATTTTATACAATTACTTTTTATTTCTAAACAGCAATCATTTTTTTGCACTGAGATCTTTTATGCGAATATTTCTAAAACGCACTTCCGAATCATGTCCCAGGAAACCGATGTAACCTTTATCTCTCTTCAATCCCGGATGCGGTTGGCCGTCAAGGGTACCGTTTTTCCTTGCATCAGAAATATCGCCGTCTAAAATGGTAGTACCGTTCAGTATCACTTTTATTTTGGATCCTTTTACAATCACTTCCTCTTTATTCCATTCTCCAAGAGGTTTTAAAAAGCCTCGTTTCGCAGCTAATACCCCATAAACAGAACCATGGTACTGATAAGGCTTCAGATCTTTGTAAACAGGCGCATCATTGTCTAAAATCTGGAGCTCCATTCCTTCATATGCGGCGTCACCTTCTAAAGGAGCACGAATTCCTAATCCGTTATTGGCACCTGGAGTTAATTGAAATTCAAAACGGAAAATAAAATCCGCGTACTCATCTTTGGTATATAAGTTTCCATGGCCTGTTTTAGGATATACCACCATGTTGCCGTCTTCAATACCGTAACCTGCTGTATTTCCCTTCCATTCGTGCATGTTTGTACCATCAAACAACACTTTAAAGCCTTCCTTTTTCTCTTCTTTACTTAATTCAAAAGGTTCAGGTCTTGGTATTTCACGTACGTAAATATCACGATAAGCAACTTTTGAACCATGAGCCTGCAGTTCTAACTGCTCTTCAGGGAAAATAGGCAATTTTGCATCCCAGTAATTCTCAAGGATAACATTATCGGTAACCAACTCCCCGTTCAGGTAAACAGTAACACGGTCACCATTCATTAAAATCCTGAAATGATTCCATTCACCCAACTGATTATCTGCAACCTTAAGCGGCTTGCTTGGATTTATTTTATTGTTATACAATCCGCCAGAACCGACCTGAGCACCTGCGTCTACCCGTGAAGTATCCCACATTTGAACTTGCGGCGTACCCCGAAGGTAAATACCAGCATCCCCATCCTTCTTTCCTTCGTCGTAGATCTTCCAGTCTATCAGCATTTCAATATCACCGTATTTTTTAACGGTAGTAAGGTTATCGAAACCATGGCCAACAAATACAATTTTACCATCTTCTACTTTCCAGTCCCTGTTCATTGCTTCATCAGCAGCTTTTTGCTTTTTAGCTAAAGTATCCTTGCTCATTTTGGCACGTTCGATCGGGTTGCCAACCAGCCCTTTCCACCCGCTCAGATCTTTTCCGTTAAAGATTGAAACAAAACCTTCGCCTTGAGGCATTTCTGCGATAAATTTACGAATTGCTTCTTTCTGATAGCCACTATCGTTTCCTGTTAGCACCTGGATCGTTTTATTCAACAACTCTTTCACCAGACTTCCATTAAATGATGGGTTAGACAAGGCAATGTTCATAACTGCATTTGCGGCTTCCTGTTGTAAATCAGGAGTATCAAGATATTTACCGGCAAATACCAAAGCAGGAAAAGTACGGGTGCCTTGCAGCTGATTTAAAATCAGCTTCTTTTGCTCTGTTGTATTTGCAAGTTCCATTGCATTTTTAAGCATCAGCACCTTTTGCTCGGCAGGTTCTTCAGAAATACTGATCATCCGGATATAGCCTTTTAATGCTGGATCAAGGAAGGAGTTTCCGGAAGATTTCTGACTAATCTTGTACAATTCAGTTGCAGCAGAAGCATCCTTCCAGTTGGCCAATGCTTTTACAGCCTCCATTTTAGTTGCATCATCCCCCGCAGCAAATGCAGCTGAAACTGCCTTTAAAGATTCTTTATCTCCAATACCTGCCAGAATATTAAAATACAAAGGCTTTTTATCCGCAGGTGAATTATTCATCTGCTGTAATACTGCAGAACTATTCTTAGTTCCTGATGCAGCCGCTACGATTGCCTGCTGAACCCGGGATATCTCATCCTGTTGTTTTACTTCCGTTAATAATGCAAACAACTGCCGCAGGTTATCCTCTCCGGCCATTGATTTTAATGCGGATAGTGCTGCCATTCTAACCTGCTGGTCTTTACTTTTCAATAAAGAAAAAACAGTATTTATTTGTGCATGAGCTGCTCTTGCCGATAAAACTTCCAGTAAAGCTACCTGCGCCTCTGATTTCATACGGGGAAGGGCATCAGCAACTTCTGCGGTTATATCGTCCCCCTTCATGGTTAGAATTGAACTTTTAACAGCCGCAATCTCCTCCTTATTTCCTTTTCGCATTACTTTTAAAAGATCATCCAGCGACTGCTGCTGACCGATTTTTCCTGCAGCTGTAATAGCAGCAATCTTTACTTCATCGTTTTTGCTTTTTAATTTTTTGGTTATTACAGGTAATGCGGCCTTTGCATCATGCGACCCAAGCATTGTAATTATAGATGCCTGAACGGGTTCTTCTGCTTTTTTAATCTTTCCTAACCAAATATCAGCTGACGATGGGGTGTAATAATTTCCTGCAAATTTAAGCGCAGCAGCCCGGTATTCAGCATCTTTATCCGTAGCAGCATCTGCAAGGAGAGCGACACTTTCCGGACCACGTACATCTGCCAGAATTTTCAAAGCCACTGTACGGGTATGAACATCATCATTCAAAGCGGGATTTTTTAATAAAGATTCCGCAATTTTATACGCCTGCTCTTTCTGACCTTTATGATTCAGGTTTTCCGCATATTGCAGGTAAGCATAGGTTGCTTCCGTTTCATCAAACGTAAAATTATTTTTGGAAGCTGCAGCAGATAAGATACCTTCTGAAGAAGGATCTGCAATGTTAGCAAGTGCGTAAAGTGCAACTTTTGTTAACTTTTTATCTGATGTATTAACTAAAGGAGTAATAAGTGCTAACGCTTTGCTATAGTGGGTGTCGCCCAACGCTTCTACTAAAGACAAACGGCAAGAACCTTGCGCATTTTGCAAAGCCTCCATTAACACCGTATTTGATTGATCGGTATTAATTTTTACCAGGGCTCTTGCTGCAGGATCACATAAAGCTTCATCATTCAAATACTTCTGAAGACAGGCAACCGCATCATTTTTTCCGGCAATCTGTATCTGACTAAGCAAAAAAGCTTTATTTTCTTTCCTGGAAACATTTGGAATTGCATCACAATATGCTTTTACAGCCATTCCTCTCAGGTTTTCTTTTCCGGGCTGCATTACATAATAAGAAAAGCTGTTTACCGCGTATTCAATTTTAGAATTAGCGTCGGGATTTTCTGAAAGCATTCCTGCCATTTTTGCAATTCCATCTTCCCCCATTGCAGAAACCTGTTCCATTGCAGCCTTAAGCTGTTCAGAATTTTGTGCTGGCAATTGGGCCAGAAGGTCGGCTATTTTTGTAGTTATGGTCCTTTGATCCTTCGTTTGGCAAATACCCGTATTTATTAAGGTAAATGCAATAAAAAGGCTTACTATAATTTGTTTCATGATTTTCGACTTATGGTTAGATTATTTAAATGATCCAGGGCGCACGCATTGGCGGATTAATAAGACGGTTAGCGGCTTCATCGTCTATAAACTCCTGTTTAACAGGATCAAACTTCAATGATCGGCCAAGCTTTAAAGCTGCTAATCCAATATTAATTATATTGCATGAGCGGTGTCCGTTCTCTTCATTCAAAGCAAACTTCTGGCGTTTTTTTACTGCCTGTACAAAATCTGTAACCTGGGGTTCCGGATCGGGAAAAGCAGCAAGCTTTTTCTCCAGGTCCGGGATATCAGAACGAAATCCGGGATATAATTTTCCTTTTGGACCTTCTATATAGGGAACATTGGCATCTTTACCCTCTCCGTCTAAAATAATTTTACAACCATCTGCATAAGTATATTCAATCCTTCTCCATGTTCCTACCGCATCGCTGTGCTGCTGTGGTGCATCTATTTCTACAGAGATTGGATTGGTGTCATCTTTACCCAAGAAATACTGTATCGGATCCAGGTAATGCTGACCCATATCGCTTAAACCTCCCCCATCGTAATCCCAGTACCCACGAAAAGTCTGGTGCACACGGTGCGGATTGTACGGTTTATATTGCGCCGGGCCGAGCCACATATCATAATCCAACTCAGGCGGAACCGGTGCCGGAGCAAGATTATCTTTACCAACCCAATAGAATTTCCAGTCGAAACCTGTATGCCTGCTTACAGTTACTTTAAGCGGCCAGCCTAACAAACCGCTCTGCACCAGCTTTTTTATTGGTTTTACGGTTGTTCCCATGCCGTAGAAATTATCTTCAAACCGGAACCAGGTATTCAGGCGAAGAATCCGTCCATGCTGCTGAACAGCTTCCACAACGCGTTTTCCTTCACCTATTGAATGGGTAAATGGCTTTTCACACCAAATATCTTTACCCGCCTTTGCTGCGGCAGCCGCCATTATTCCATGCCAGTGCGGAGGAGTAGCAATGTGAACAATATCAACTTCAGGTAATTGTATCAGTTCGCGGTAATCGGTTAGGGTTTTTACTCCGTTTCCTATCATTGCTGCGGCTTCCTGTAAGTGCTTACGGTCTACATCGCAAATAGCAACTACTTTTGTACCTGCATACGGAATGTGGTTGCGGCCCATAGAACCTACCCCAATAATAGCTTTGGTTAGCTGATCGCTCGGTGCAATAAAACCATTACCGCCTAAAACGTATCGCGGCACAATAGTAAATGCGGCAAGGGCTACAGCGGATTTCTTCAGGAATTCCCTTCTGGAATTATTCTGTGTTTTGTCCATTAGTAAAGTGTTAATTGTGTTAGTTATTAGTTAGTTAGTTTTTTAAAATGTAATTATTGCGAGCGCAATTTCGGATCGTAAGATAGAAATATTTAAAGAAGTGTTATTATAAAAAATTAGTTACAGGGGAGGCAGAGGCAATTTAAAGAAAGCCTGTAGAGGAATTAAAAAAGCAATTCTGATGAGAACTATTAAACGTTTCCCCAGCCGTGGGCAAGCACATCGGCAATGTGTATTGTTTTTATGGGGAGGTTATTTTTATCAATGTATCCCTGCAAATGCAGCAGACAGGAGGCATCGGTTGAAATAATGTATTCGGCTTGCATTTCCAATGCATTATCTACTTTCTGCTGAGCCATAGCAGTTGAAATAGCATTAAATTTAACTGCAAAAGTTCCACCAAAACCACAGCACATATCCGTATCTTTCATTTCTACCAGCTCAAGTCCGTGTACTTTTGAAAGCAACTGACGCGGCTCTTCCTTGATCTTACATTCACGAAGGCCTGAACATGAATCGTGATAAACAGCCCTTCCCTCCAGCTCCGCTCCGAAGTAATCTTTTTTCAGGATGTTGATCAAAAAATCGGACAATTCAAAAATATGACTCTGAATAGAACGGCATTTATTATGAACAGCCGTATTAGTGAACAAATCACTATAAGAATTTTTAACCATTCCTGTACAGGAAGCTGAAGGTGAAATAATGTATTTACTTTCAGAAAAATCGCTTAAAAATTTACTGCCGACAGTTTTTGCTTCATCCCAGAAACCGGCATTAAAAGCGGGTTGACCACAGCAGGTTTGCTGCGGATTGTATTCAACCTTACAACCGGCTTTTTCTAAAACCTTAATTGTATTAAAAGCTGTTTCCGGATAAAGCTGATCTATAAAACACGGGATAAACAATTCAACGGTCATATTCTTACTCTTTTAAAGGAAGATATCCTTTAATGCGGCTAAAATCTGAAAAAAAATCTAGTATTCTGGTTGTTGTTTAAAACTTAGCTTCTTATCGTATCCTACTACAGACAGCAATACCAACAATCCTATTAAAAAGAAAAGTGCAAGTATCAATACAGAATTACGCATATTGCCTGTAAATTCTTCAATAAAACCGAAACTGAAAAGGCCGATTACAATTGCAAGTTTTTCTGTAACGTCGTAGAAGCTGAAAAAGGAAGTAGTATCAGGAGAATCTGAAGGTAAAAATTTAGAATATGTGGAACGGGAAATGGATTGTATTCCTCCCATTACCAACCCGACGACAGTTGCAAGCCCATAGAATTGAACTTCGGATGAAATTGAATATGCAGCAAGGCACACTCCTATCCATATTAAAAGGACTGCAATAATCACTTTTAAATTGCCGATTTTTGTTGCAAAGTACGACATAATATACGCTCCCAGGATGGCTACCAGCTGTATTATTAAAATAGTTGCTATCAGTTTTGCAGTACCCAGGTGCAGCACTTTTTCTCCAAAATTTGCCGCTACCAGCATAACTGTTTGCACTCCCATTGAATAAAATAAAAAAGCGATGAGGAAGCGTTTCAACACTTTCATATGTTTAACCTGGCTCCAAACCTTACTTAATTCCTGGAAACCGCTACGAATAACATTTCTGTTTAAATTCTCAGCATTCGGACTTCCTTTTGGAAGCACCTTGAAAGGTATCTGTGCAAAAGCGATCCACCAGATCCCTACCAAAAGAAAAGATAAACGAGGAGCAAAAGAACTGTCGGTAATACCAAATAATTCGGGTTTCAGGATGAAAATAAAACAAATTATCTGCAGGAGAACGCTTCCAACATATCCGTAGGAAAAACCCTGCGCACTCACCTTATCCTGCTGATCTACTGTTGCTATTTCGGGCAAATAAGAATTATTAAACAGCACACCTCCAATGTAGCCCATAGCAGCTATGGAAGAGCAAATAATGCCGAGTTCCAGCGTTTCAAGCTTAAAAAAGAACAATGCGATGCAGGCTGCACCGCCCAGATAGGTAAAAAACTGCATGTAATTCTTTTTATTTCCCCTGTAATCTGCAATGGATGAAAGTACGGGAAGCAGTATTGCCATTATCAGATACGCAACAGCAAGCGCATAATTTGAAAGGGCAGTATTAACAAAGCGGATACCGAAAAAGGAAACCTTATCGCCATGCTCTTTTGTAGTTGTAATTATTGTATAATAGGCAGGAAAGATAGTGGATGTTATAACCAGATTATAAGCAGAATTTGCCCAATCGAACATGGCCCATCCCCTGATAATTTTTTTGTTGTTCTTTATTTCCATCGAACTAAAGTATATAAATTAATTCGTAGGAAAAATAACTTCACCCGAACAAATGAAAAACAAAAAGCAGCTTCTTTCAAAGCTGCTTCCTAAATATTAATTTATCAGACTTATTGCTTTTTCATTAAGCTATTTTTGAAAATGCCTGTTCAAAATCTGCAATAATATCGTCAATATGCTCTATGCCAACACTTACCCGCAACTGTGCCGGTAAAACTCCTGCACTGATCTGTTCTTCATCCGTTAATTGCTGATGAGTAGTAGCGGAAGGCTGAATAATAAGTGTTTTTGCGTCTCCAAGGTTTGCCAGGTGACTAACAAGTTTCAGGCTGTCTATAAACCGGGTTGCCTGCTCCTTGCCTCCTTTTAAATTTACAGATAGTAATGAGCCAAACCCGCGTTTCAGGTATTTTTTAGCAAGTGTATAATAAGGACTGCTTTCCAGACCCGGATAGTTTACACTTTCTACCTGAGGATGATTTTCAAGCCATTTTGCAAGTGCCAATCCGTTTTCAACGTGCCTTTCTACTCGTAGAGAGAGTGTCTCTAACCCCTGTAGCAACAGAAACGAGTTAAACGGACTCAATGCGGGACCGAAATCACGTAACCCTTCTACCCTTGCCCGAATTATAAACTGAATATTTCCAAAAGGACCCGAAGGGCCAAAAACATCTCCGAATACGAGACCATGGTATCCTTCAGAAGGTTGTGAAAACTGAGGGTACTTTGGTTTGTTGAAATCGTATTTCCCGCCATCAACAATAACACCGCCGATACTTGTACCATGTCCGCCTATAAATTTTGTTGCCGACTGCACTACAATATCAGCGCCATGTTCCAGAGGTCTGAAAAGGTAGCCGGCGGCACCGAATGTATTATCAACAATAAAAGGGATATCATATTTTTTCGCTACTGCTGCAATCGCTTCAAAATCCGGAACGTTAAATCCCGGGTTTCCTATTGTTTCAATGTATAAGGCCTTTGTTTTTTCATCAATCAGTTTTTCAAAACTTTCGGCGCTGTCGCCGTTGGCAAATCGTGCTTCAATACCAATACGTTTAAAAGCTACTTTAAACTGATTGTAAGTTCCTCCGTACAGAAATGGAGAGGTGACAAAGTTTTCACCTGCGGAAAGTATATTATTAAGTGCTATAAACTGCGCCGACTGCCCCGATGCAACGGCAAGAGCAGCTACACCGCCTTCGAGCGCTGCTACCCTTTTTTCAAATACATCGGTTGTCGGGTTCATTATACGGGTATAAATATTTCCGAACTCCTTTAACGCAAATAAATTGGCTCCATGTTCTGCACTGTTAAAAACGAAAGAAGTTGTTTGATAAATAGGCACCGCCCTTGATCCTGTAGTCGGATCTGCTTCCTGGCCGGCATGCAATTGAAGTGTTTCGAAATGTAAATTTTCCATAATTTTATTTTAGGTACTAAACTTTTTGTTTTGAGGTATATGCTGAAGTGCGTTGTTATCTGAAAAGAATGTACGCAATCAGCAGCGTAATCAGTATATTAAATGTTTGTGCAATTAAAAATGCATATAAAGGCTTCCTGTTATTGGATTTTACAAGATCAGAGAATTTGGTTTCGAGCCCGATGCTTGTAAAAGCTAAAGCAAACCACAAGTTTTGAAGCCCCTTAAGCGATTCTTTTCCGGCTTTAATCACATCCGGAGTAATAAAAAAAGAGAAAAGCAGAGATGCACCAACAAACCCGATAACGAATTTTGGAAAACGCTCCCAAATTACACCTAATGTAGGCTTGGAATCTGAATTAGCAGCCGGATTATTGGTATATGTCCAATAAATAGAAATAATAAAGGCTGCTATTCCTAATAAAACATTTTGTGAAAACTTAACAATGGTGCTTATTTTCAGGGCTGTTTCACCCACCAGCGTACCCGAAGCAACAACAGCACCGGTAGTATCAATCGTTCCGCCAAGCCAGGCCCCTGTTACTTCCTGGTTCAGGCCCATATATTTTGCCAGATAAGGCATACCGATCATCATGGGAATAGCTGTAATCAGCACGAGTGATATTACGTAAGAGAGCTTCTTGGTGTCGCCTTTAATTGCACCTGCCGTTGCTATCGCTGCCGATACACCGCATATTGAAACAGCGCTGGAAATCATAACAGCAAGTTCATTATCAATTTTTAGTTTTCTCGAAATCCAGAAAGCGAAATACCATACGGAAAGCACAACTACCAGGGCCTGTAATAAACCATATGACCCGGCCTTTAGAATATCAGAAAAAATAACGCCTGTTCCTAATAAAACCAAACCGATCTTTACAAACATTTCGGTTGATAAGGCTTCTCTGAACCAGCTTGGCAGATTGAACAGATTTCCTATAAGTAAACCTATTGCCAGACTAAATATAACCGCTTCTAAATTAAGCGCTTTTACCGCTTCATTACCAGTAATAATTAAGGCTGCAATTGTTATCAGGTAAACAACGGGGAAGTTGTACAAAAAAGCCGTTAAAGGTTTTCCATTAAGAAATACTGCCAGGAAGGCTATAACATATATAAATAAGAACTGGGCAGCTATTGCAAGCAGGTTCTGTGTAGAAAAAACCTGCGAAGCAAGATCGGCAGTACCTGACCAGTTAAAGGATGGTAATAATGTTTTAAATCCTGCTATTGTTAAAAGTATAATTAAAAATCCGATTACTACTACCACCCAGTCTTCCGAAAGCGTTGTTCTTGTTTTTTTAAGAGGTATTGAATCTATTGTATCCATAACAGATTTTAGTGTGAGGTGATGAAATTGATTAGTATTTCGGCAAGGACCGATTTCGGTCTAATTTAGAAATAAAATTTCAATCATGTTCCATCAGGAAAAGCCTGCAATTATTCACAACAATAAAAGAGCTAGCTGAAATAGCATTTGCATAATAATTCAAATTTTCCAGCGAAGTTCTTTTTGAAATATTTTTAATGTTCATGCCCCTCTATAATTAAAAGACTAAGAGCAAATATAGAAGTAAAATATATAATCTATATTAATAATAGAGTAATAAATTATATATTTTATTAAAAAAAACAACTTTACTAATCTCTAAATGTTAATTAAACATGAATGACTCGGTTTTCCTTTTAGTAAAAGATCCAAAAGATTCATGCCGCGATGTAATCAGAGAACGTGACGGCAATATGAGAATATCGGTTTATTGCCTCAACAAAGAAGCTTTTGATGCCAAGCCGGAAGAATTACAGTTTTACGGAGAAAATAAAGGAACTTTTCTTGGCTTCGAAACTTCCGGTTATGATGGTGAAGACCCTTTATTAATTATAGAAGCTATACGATGGTATGCCGATTATATAGGCAATCCCCGTATGGAAATCCTGGTAGAAGATCCGCGTATAAATTTTAAATAGTAAGCTATCGTTACTTCCTATCCTTTTTCAATAAAAACTTATTCCAAAAATCAATCTCCCGAAACTTAAATCCCGGTTTATCGTAGTAAAATCCGTATAAAAACATTTCTTCCAATGATTAGACGGACAGACAAAGGCGCGGTTATTTCTCTATTTTTCCTGTTATTTATTCTCTTTTCACTCCGGGGTTTCGCCCAGGATTTAGGTACGGATGAGTTATTCCAGCAAGCAAGAAAAGAAGCATTTGACAACAAAGACTATACAAAAGCAATAAAACTTTCAAAACAGGCACTTGACAAAAGCCCGGATTACACAGATATCCGCATTTTTTTAGGCCGGATTTACACATGGAGCGATAAAGTGGATAGTGCAAGAACAGAGTTTAAAAAAGTACTTGATAAAGATCCGAAACAAGCGGAAGCTTTAAGTGCCATCTTTGACCTTGAATACTGGAATAAGAGTTTTGCAAAAGCTCTTGAATATGCAGAAACCGGTGTCAGATATCACCCGGAATCGGAAGAGCTTACTATAAAAAAAGCAAAAGCTCTAAACGCCTTGGGCCGTCCTGTGGAAGCGCTTAAAATTGTCAGATCATATAAAGAAGATCATCCGAAAAGCGAAGCTGCCCGGGAGTTGGAATCTGCTATTAAAAAGGCAAATGCACAAAACAAAATCGGCATCAGCTATACATATATAGATTTTGATAAGCGTTTTGACCAACCCTGGCAGTTGGCAAATCTTTCTTATGGAAGATCATTTAAAGGTATTGGCATGATAACTGTTGGAGCCAACTTTGCCCGCCGGTTCAACACTAACGGAGTCGAAATCGAAGCAGAATCATATCCAAGTATTAGCAATGGTTTGTATGCTTATGTAGGCGGAGCAGTTTCTTCAAGCAGTATTTTTCCTGATTACCGTTTTGGCTTCTCTTTGTATAAAACACTTCCCGGCAGCTTTGAAATTGAGGGAGGTTTGCGCTATCTTAACTTCGGCTCATCTACTACCCTTTTTGTGGCAGGCGTAGCCCGGTATTTTGGCAACACCTTTGTAGGAGTCAGATCATATTTAACTCCTTCGGATGGAAAACTATCAAAATCATTTAATCTTTCCGGAAAATTTTTCCTAACCGATGATCGTAATGATTATTTTAACATCACACTTGGAACAGGTATATCACCAGATGACAGAGCCCGGAGACAGGATATTACAAGGAGTTTAAAAAGCTTTAAAGTAAGCAGTGATTATTCAAGAAATATATTTAAAAACACCACTGTCAGCATTGGCGCAAGCTGGGTTAACGAAGAGTACACAACAAACGAACACTGGAACCAGTTCTACCTGAACGGAGGACTTCAAAAGCGATTTTAATGGCAAAAACACAATTCAGAACGGTTAAAATAGTATTATTCATCATTCTTACAATACCTTTCTGGATGTGGCTTTGCTGGTATTTTTCGCCGAAACATAAACTGGTTGTTGCTATTATAGATAAAACGGTATTAAGTAAATCACAGCTACCGCATGCATCTCTTACCTGGATTTTAAGAAATAACAGATACACCAAAACAAGCTCGCAGTTATACACTTCATCTGATTACTTTGGTACTTTTCCTGCCGGTGACGGCAGGTTTAAAATTAAAGGGCTTGAGCGGCTTAACAACACCGAACTCAACAATCTCAGCGCTTACAGCGATATTGCCTATATTACTGATACTTATGGCTTGAATAATACAAGTGCTGATGAAGCAATTCAGGCATCAGGTGGCCTTTCTCCGAAAGATTTGACTTTCCTGAAAGCGATGAAACAGCGAAAAAAGCTGGTAATTGCCGAATTTAACACGTTTGCTTCCCCTACCCTGCCACAGCAGAGAAAAGATTTTGAAGATACTTTTAAAATTAAATGGACCGGTTGGGTTGGAAAATACTTTTCTTCACTTGATACCTTAAAAAATAAAGATCTGCCAAAAGAGCTGGTTAACAATTACAAAAAACAGCATTTTAATAAATGGCCTTTTTCGGGTTCAGGAATAGTTTTTTTGAGTAAGGAAAATAAGATAGTTGTGCTTGAAAACGGAAGCGATCTAACTTCAGGAGTTCCTTATATTGTTACTCAGAAAATAGAGCGGGAAAAGTATAATGTTCCAAAAACGTTAGAATATCCTTTCTGGTTTGATGTTATTGAAACATCCAGAACCAATACCATTGTTTCTTTTTACGATATACGCGTAACTAAAAAGGGGCTGGATAAATTGGCATCCAACGGACTTTCACCTCAATTCCCCGCTATTATAAAACACACAAAAGATTATAATTTTTTCTATCTGGCAGGAGATTTTGCAGATAACACTGTTTGCCCTAACGGTGCTTCATTTAAAGGTATATCGATATTCAGAAAGTTATTTTATAATAATAAAAACGCATCGGATCAGGCTAATTTTTTCTGGGCCTTTTACAATCCCTTTATGAGCAAAGTATTAGATGACTATTCAAAGTCTCGCAATTAATTCGCTTTAAACTTGTAAAATACGGAATCAGGCATCAGCTTGCCGCTTTGAATGAAACTGTTGTTGGCAGAAATGTACCGGTTAAATTCGGATTTCAGCTCCATCAACTTTTCATCATCACGAATAGGTTCTATATCGAGATTATCATGAATAGTAAACAACACATCCTGATCTATAAAATAAAGTCCGGAAACGTAGTTTACTAATTCTGTCTTGGTTTGCTTAAGCGGATACCTGTGAATATTCCGGAGATTTCTCGCAGTATCAATTCCTGAACCTACCCAGGTTACGACTTCAGGCGTTTTAATTTTATAGTTATGTTTTAAAAAAGCCAGAATACTTGGTGCGATATCAAGATGAGAAGAAATGGATTTAAAGCTTGCCGTTTTTTTGAGCAAAGGCGAATAAATTAAAAGCGGTACGTGATATCGATCAATCTTTGTACTCATAGGAATTTCAGGCAAGCGATGATCGCCGGTTATTATAAAAATAGTATTCTTGAAAGCGGGAAGTTTTGAATAGTTTTTAAAGAAGTATTCTAAAGCCGCATCACTGTATAAAACAGACGAGTAAATGTTTTTATATTTCCGGTATTCGTTCTTTTTTGATTCAGAGAAACCCAGTTTAGTGAGGTGCTCCTCAAACTTTTTAAGATACTGATTTTGCTCCGGAATTGTATACGGCGTGTGCATACTCACCGTTTGAATGTAGCTTAGAGAAGGCACTTTCCTGTTAAGCGATATTTCTGATGCCAGCGTTTTTCGCATCAGTTCCCTATCCGCATAACCCCACGAAAAACCTGCCGTCGCCGGGCTTTTTACATAAGCTTTATCGTAATCAGATTCGCCGATAATAAGATTTACACCTTGTTTTTTCAGAAAATCGCTTTCATTATCAAACTTCGGATCAAAGCCACTGTAAAACCGTGTATCGTACCCGTTTTTCTGCAAGATATTATATAAAGTAAAATGCGCAGGCATCTTCCCACCCATATCGGCAAATCCATTATCGCCAAAAGGAAGCGACCCTAAAACAGAAGGCAGCGATGCAAATGTTCTTCCCTGAGATGCCAGAAAGTTTTCCCAATACAGGCTCTGCCCTGCAAGTTTATCAAGAAAAGGAGTAAAACTACCTAAATAAGCATCGGTACCGCTAAAGGCCCTTCCCAATCCTTCCACCTGGATAAAAACAATACTTGGAGCATTTGCTGAGTCAATGGTAAAGAATTCTCCTAACACATCCGGTGTTACATCTTTATGAACAAAGGGATAACCGGCATAAGAATTACCCTGCTGGTTTGATTTATCCTCTAAATAATTAATCGCATAAATATCAGTTTCCGCTTCAGGTTTATTGAAATACTGTCCAGTTTTTTCAATAAAAAAAGCCTCTTTATTCAGACTAAGATTATAGGAAAAATCATTGCTGAAGTTTACCTGATCTGGAATCAGCGAAATATTGATATAATTAACCAGTACGCCAAATATAAGCACGGCGATAGAAAGCAGGCCGTTTAAATACATGCGCTTGTATAAAAAGAAAGTTACTGCCAGAAAGAAAGCCGGAATAACAGTAAAACCTGCTACAGAAGCAATATCAAAACTTGTTCCTGCACCAATGGTCTGCATAATTTCGTCAAATGAATAACCGAATAAGTCGGAACCTAATGGAACAAGAGCGGTTACATAATATTTTATTAAGCACAAATAGGCTATAATAAAGAGCATTCCCAAACCTGCAAAGCTCCATAAATTGTATTTCCTGAACCGGAAAATAAAATACAGGACAAAAAAAGGAATGAATAAAAATGGTAGGATTTTAGCCCAGAAAAGCAAGTCGTAAAAAAGGGCAATAGGTAAAATAAACGAAGAATCAGGAGGAAACTGTTTACTTATTCCAATATAAACAAACTCGGTTAAACGAATTAAAAAGAAAGTAAGCAAAAGCCCCAGTGAAAGATTTGCATATAATATGATACACTTCTTTACCTGGTCAAAGAAAGGATAATCGGGTTCGTCAAAATAATTTCTTTCCATCTTATGCTTTTTTAGGTGTGTTAAAACCGGTTCTGGTCATTTTACCCCAAGATTTTCTTCCTAAAATGATATCAATATTTCCTCTGATGGCCCAGTAAACCGTTATAGGATGATAAAAAAGAGGTTCGATCATACCAACAACTAAAAGCTTTACAAGGTCTTTACCTGAGGTATATTGCTGAAATGTCATCTCTTCAAACAAAACTGCAAGGGTTGAAAATGCTAGGGAAAAGGCATATATCATTCCCAGCATTATAAAGAAATAAGACCAGTTAACATGACCTGTAATGCCCAGTCCGATTAAAACGAGCATTCCAACAAATTCAAATATGGGGCCTAACCATTCAAAAAAGAACCAGTATGGAAAACTGAGCATCCCTAAAATTCCATATCGTGGATTAAAAAAAAGATCGCGATGCGTCCAGAGAGTTTCAACAGTTCCGCGTGTCCACCGGTTACGCTGACGGCCGAGAACTTTAAAATCAGAGGGTGCTTCTGTCCAGCATAAAGGATCAGGTGTATAGGTTACACAATATTGCAGGCCATGATCGTGCATGTACCTTCTCATCCGTACTACAAGTTCCATATCCTCACCTACTGTATTGTGATTGTATCCGCCCGCTTTAATAACAATTTCCTTATCAAAAAGGCCCATGGCACCCGAAATCAGCAACAAACCGTTAATCTTTGTCCAGGCCATTCTTCCCATTAAAAACGCCCGGATATATTCCAGAACCTGAAACCTTGGAATTAAGCTGGAAGGCATGTGTACTTTTACCAGCTGACCGTCTTTTACCTCGCATGAGTTCGCTATCCGGACTACTCCCCCGGTAGCAATAACTCTTTTTCGCTCTTCCATAAAAGGCTTTACCATTTTCAACAAAGCGTCCTGTTCCACAATACAATCTACATCTATGCACAGAATAAGATCATTGCTTGAAACATTAATGCCCATGTTCAGCGCATCGGATTTACCTCCGTTATCTTTATCAACTACGGTTAGTTTTGCAAAAGCCGGATGTTTAGATTTATATACGGCACGTAAGGGTTTGGTTGCTACCTGCTGGTTTAGAGCAAAATCTACTTTTTCCAGCTCATAATAATCGATCAGATTTTGAACGGTATTATCCTTACTCCCGTCATTAATGATAATTACTTCGAAATTGCTGTAATGAAGCGACAATAAAGACCGCACATTATCAATAATAGTAGCTTCTTCGTTATATGCAGGTGCTAAAATAGAAATTGAAGGAGCCAGCGGAGACACGAGAATATCCCGGTAATTAACATAGCTGTTCTTTCTTAAATAAGTTTTAAGTTCTACAGCAGATAATATGGCCAGAATAACGTAAGATGAAATTACAATTAAGGTATAGCAGAAAACTGCATCATTAAAAGAATGTTCGTAAAAATTGTAGAAAGCGTTCACTATACTTTTATCCTTTCGTCTAAAACATGTTTTATAATAGATTTATTCTGAACCGTTTCGCTGGCATATAAACCGTTCAGCAATTCTTTACCTGCTGCTCCGTGATCCTTGATCGCCCGTAGGGCATGCATACGTATCTTAAAGTTTTCAGAATCTGATTCCTGCACCAGGAACCTCAGATAATTTCCTGAACCTATTTTTCCAAAGGCATGTAAAATATGAAGCTGTATGCCTAAAGGTTGTTGAGGATAAATAGTAAATAAATCTTCCTCGGCCATTTCTGCTTCCATTTTAGCCAGTACCTCAATAATCAGGCTTCTTACCGCTAAGTTTTTATGCTTTAACAAGTCGATGAGTTGCGGAATTGCTTCCAGCTGTTGGTAATGATTGATTAGCTTTAAACAAAGCAGCACCACGCTATCATTCTTTGAATGGAGGTATTTTACGAATGAAGGAATCTTAATATTTTTTGTCCTGGTGATGACATCAAAAAGCACCAGCTGGTGCCAGTCAAGAATCCGTTCTTTCGCTTCCTCTAAAAAACGAAATTGATCCTGACGGCTCAGTTTCACATAGGCGGCCTGCGCTTCCATTCGGAGCTGTGCAATTTCGTCATTGGCATACTGAAGGATATTTTCTGCTTCCTCGTTTACAGACATCTGCGTTAACTCCCGGATAGCTTCGATCTGCTTTTCCCAGAACCGACTCTTCAGTTCTTTTCTTGCATATTTATCCAGCTTAAGCCGTATATAAAGTTCACGCAATACATGCTGGGTAGTTCCTGTAAAATTAGCATGATAGGTTAAAAGTTCTTTTTTAAGGATTTTGCGTACGCCTGCATTTCGAACCGGAATCTTCAAAAAACTTGGAAGCAGGAATTCTATTAACGCATCCGCCTCTTCATCGTCACCGTAAATAATCACGTGAGAGATCATTTCGTTGATCTTATTTTTCCAGAATTTCGTTTTCTTCTGTTCTAAGTATTGCTTAAATCTTCTGTAAATGATAAAGGCGTATTGCTGCAGAAAAGCGATGCAGCAAAACAAAATAATAAATAAGGATACCCGGATATTAAATGGGTAAAAAGGCCATTGAACTATAAAAAGATTATAGAAATATGAAAGAAACTGACTGAATCCGCTTGCCACTTAAACCCCCTCTCCTATTGCAGGTTAAACCGTTTTAATATGTTTTTTAACCCGTATAGAAAGTTCGCTTAAATTAAAGGGCTTGGTAATGAAGTCATCGGCCCCCAGTTCAAAAGCTTCCAGCACTGTTTTTTCTAGGCCAACCCCTGACAAGATGAGTACAGGTATCGCTTGGGTTGCGGGATTGCTTTTTATCCTGCTTACTATTTCCAGTCCGCTGATAAATGGCAGCATGATATCTGTTATTACCAGATCTACAGGCTGACTTTCAAAAAGCTCCATTCCAAGTTTCCCATCCTGAGCTGAAAGCACTTTGTACCCATCTTTCTTCAGACGGAATTCAAGTGTTTTAAGCATCAGCTCCTCATCCTCAATTATAAGTATATTTGGCATTTTCAGGTATTTGTATAACTATATAAGCTTAAAAAGATTATTCTTGTTTAGCTGCTTCATTTACGTTTATACCCGAAAGAAGTTTCACTTTTTCTACTTTTAAATATACTGTTGACGAATAGCCTGGAGATAAAAAACGCGGCAGATATTTTAATTAAAAAGGCTAATATTTTACCAAAGCTTTTATATTTGCAGACCTTTTACCCGGGTGGCGAAATTGGTAGACGCACCATCTTGAGGGGGTGGCGCCTTACGGGCGTGGCAGTTCGAATCTGCTCCCGGGTACAACACCCTTTTAAAGTCATTTAAAGGCCGTTTTTTAACAGCGTGGACAGAAAACAGACAAGAAAAAAAGCTGCTTCAGAATAACGACGAATAAGAATTAATATGGATCGAAAATCTGGCAGAAAGGCGCTGTTCATCGTAATTATTAATTAACGTATCTAAGTAAACTTCACGAATCGGCAAAAAAGCGTTTCTTCTGTTCCCCTTACAAAACTCACTCTTCAATTACAATCCTATCCCTTTCCACACCCAGTTCTATCAAATTTTCTACCATTGCCTTTGTAAAATCATCGGGACCACAGATGTAGCAATATTCTGTTTGATGAGTCAGACTTTGCTTTAACAATTCTTTATCTATCAGCCTTCCCGGCAAACCGGAGGTGTTTATACGCTCTAAAACATCAATATTATTTTCCTGCCCGAGCATTTCTTTCAGTTCATCTTTTAAAATAATATCATTCTCCGTTCTGTTTGCAAACAACAATGTATTTCCTGTTAATCTATTTTCTGATTTGAGTTGCCTGAAAATGGCTATAAAGGGAGTAATACCTGCACCTGCAGCAATGAATAATCCCGGCCCCTTATAGTTGATAGCTCCAAAAACTTCATGTATTATTAATTCATCACCGGCATTGATATCCAATAATTTTTCTGTAATACCATTATGACCGCGGTAAATTTTGATAATAAATTCCAGATGGTTTGCCCCATTAAGAGAAGTAAATGTAAAAGGCCTTAACTCATTTTCCAGTTCGGGAGTGTTGATAGAAACATCAGTAGCCTGTCCGGGGATAAATGTATATCCGGATGGTTTCTCTACAACAAAATATTTAACATTATAGGTTATAAAACCAGTTTTTAAAACTTTGACAATGTGTTTTTTCATACTATACTTCTAATTCACTTTAATTAGAGGGAATTGCAATAATAAGGGTTACAAATTGAATTTAATTTATAGATAATTTTATTTCCCTAAGAAATATTACGTATTTAAATTAAAAAGGGTTGCCAGAAGAAAGGAAAAATATTACAACCTATTCCAGGTCCTGACCGGTAGTGATGTAGAAGATATTTTGCAATTGATGAACAGCATTCAGTTCAAGTCCGGAAATGTGGGTATTATTACTTAACAGAATTGACCTTATAGCACTTTCTTCCTCTTCTGTTTCTATACCAAAGCGGCTGGTTCCTTTATTAATTATCCAATACTTGCCTTCGCTGTAAAAGTTGAATTTTTCCAGCCAGCTTTTATCAAAGGGAATGGGGTTAAGGTCTTTATAAGAAGCCCGCATATAAAAGCCTGGTGATCTCAGAAACTCGCCAACTATGCTCTCTCGATGCAATTCACGTACAGCAAGCACTACCTCTTCACCGGGTTTAGGATAAACTTTGATCAGATTTCCAACTCTTAATTCTCTGGCTTCCATAGTTCAAATATATCAGATATAAAATAATAGCGACCATTTTCAATGAAAACATTTAGAGATTTCACAGTTTCACAAGTTATTATACATTTTCTGAATCTATAAGATAAGAATGCCTGAAAGAGTAACTTTGAAAGTATTCTTTTCTAATTCATTATATACAACACAAAATCCCCTGCTGAGACAGCATGGGATTTTTATTTAGTGTACATCTTACACAATTAATGTAACCACAATAGAATTTGAGCGTAATAAGATCAAAAAAATTAGGAAGATTAAATACTTTTAGAAGGAGCGGTCACGGCCGCTCCTTCATTTATTTCAACCTACAGGTTTAAAACCAAGCCGTCATAAGCCAGCTTAATCCCTTCCGGCAATTCTTTTAAAATCTCTTCATGACGTCCCATTTTGTGACCAATATGGGTAAAATAGGTAACCGGAGCATTGATTTCTTTAGCTAAAGAAATGGCTTCCTCTAACGTAAAATGAGAAATATGATTTTCTTTCTGAAGTGCGTTTATTACTAAAACTTCCGAGCCTTTTATTTTCTCTTTTTCTGCCTCACTAATGGTTTTCGCGTCGGTTATATAGGTAAAGTTCCCTATCCTGAAGCCATAAACAGGCAATTTATAATGCATCACCTCTATCGGGATAAATTCAATTCCACTTACTTCAAAAGGTTTATTATCTATTTTATGCAAATTCAACAGTGGTACTCCCGGGTATTTAAATTCAGAAAAGGCGTAATGAAATTCATTAGATAAAGCCTGCAACACTCGTTCATGAGCATAAATGTTCATGGCACTTTGCTGCTTGTAATTAAATGCACGAATATCATCCAGGCCCGCAACATGGTCTTTATGTTCATGCGTAAAAACAATCGCATCCAGGTGTTTAACATGGGCCCGAAGCATCTGGTACCTGAAATCCGGTCCTGAATCTATTACAATAACTTTTCCTTTATCTTCTATAAGAACAGACACCCGAAGGCGTTTATCTCTGGAATCTGGTGAAGTACATACGCTGCATTCACAGGCAATAACAGGCACCCCCTGCGAAGTCCCTGTTCCTAAAAAAGTAATTTTCAAAGCTCCAGGGTGGTTTGTTTCAATGTATAAAGAAATTGTTTTTGTTTTTCATCGAGTAAACTCTCGTCTATTTGCGTTTGCTGCAACAGTT
Source organism: Rubrilithobacter danxiaensis (assembly GCF_047272945.1). Lineage (NCBI taxonomy): Bacteria > Pseudomonadati > Bacteroidota > Sphingobacteriia > Sphingobacteriales > Sphingobacteriaceae > Rubrilithobacter > Rubrilithobacter danxiaensis. The sequence continues at coordinate 291,547 of NZ_JBKOPS010000006.1, read as the reverse complement.
CGGCAAGTGCGTTGATCTTGCTTTCTAAATTTGAGAACTTATTTACCACCACCATTTTGCTTTTCTCAATCATGCAGGCACCTGTTTTAAAGTTTCCTTTTTCATAACGGACTTTATAATCAAGTGTTTTAAGCAAGTTCTCCAGCTTATCCAATACTGACTGAGAGTATGATAATGACATACATCAAAAATAATAAAAGGGCTTAAAATCCCTAAAGATTTAAACCCTTTTTATCATAGAAACAAACCTTACCTTAAATCAACAACTTCTACTCCGGGATACTTTTTGTTATCGAAAGTGAAAAAAGTTTCGGGAACTTTCACATTAGGAGTAAACGAGTTAATAGCATAGGTATAACGATTACCGTTTTTATCAAAAATCTGTACGTTATTTATCAGCTTCGTAAGTTTATCAATTCGTAATCGCACTTTGAAAAATGAGCTTTTACTATCTAAAGGCGTAAGATCAATGTTGTAATATGACCGGCCTTTGCTTTTACTTTCCCCGGTATATAAATACTTAAACCCTTTTTCATAAATTGTAAAAATTTGTGCAGGATTTAAGGCATTAGGGCTGTTATCTACCTCACTTAACTGAACTTCCTTATCATCTTTTAAATAGGTCCACTGGCTTTTCCCGTCACTGATCAGTTCCTGTTCATTTAAGATTACCTTATACTTATTTGCCTTTGATTTTGCATATAAAGTACCTGTCTGACTTTCGTGAATATTATTCTGAGGGTTATTAATTTCAGAAGTAAAACCTGCCTTTATTACATCAAAAGAACGATACTTCTTGCTAACCGAGGCCAGGATGGCTTTCGCTTTGGAATCTGTTTGGGCTAGTACCGCTCCGCAGGAAGTAAAAATAATCCATACACACAAAATCGCTTTTCTCATAATCTCTTAATTCTTATTATTCATATTATCCAGGAATTGTTCCAGGGCATATTCATCAGGAATCAGCACTTCACGGGCCTTACTTCCTTCAAACGGGCCCACAACACCTGTTGCTTCTAACTGATCAATTATACGTCCGGCACGGTTGTATCCCAATTTAAGCTTCCGCTGAATTAAAGAAGTTGAGCCTTGCTGATGCATAACAATAAGCCTTGCCGCATCTTCAAATAAAGGATCGCGGTCATCCGGGTCAAAATCTTTTATGCTTCCGCCTTCGCCGCTTTCATCAATATACTCCGGCAGGTACCATGCAGAAGGATAACCACGCTGAGAGCCAATAAAATCAGAAATACGTTCAACCTCGGGCGTATCAACAAATGCACATTGCAGACGTATCAGATCGCTTCCTGTAGCCAGAAGCATATCTCCTCTTCCTATCAGCTGGTCTGCACCTCCTGAATCAAGAATGGTTCTTGAATCTATTTTGGAAAGTACCCTGAAAGCAAGACGAGCCGGGAAATTCGCCTTTATAGTACCCGTAATAATATTTACAGAAGGACGCTGTGTTGCAATCACCAGGTGAATACCTACCGCACGGGCTAGTTGCGCCAAACGTGCAATGGGAGTTTCAACTTCTTTACCTGCTGTCATCATCAAATCTGCAAATTCGTCAATAATCAATACTATAAATGGTAAGAATCGATGACCATCGTTAGGGTTTAATTTGCGATGAATAAATTTTGCATTATACTCTTTAAGATTACGAACCTGCGCATTTTTTAACAGGTCGTACCGCTGATCCATTTCAATACATAAAGAGTTTAATGTGTTGATTACCTTTTTGGTATCGGTGATGATGGCATCCTCCTCGCCGGGAAGTTTTGCAAGAAAGTGGCGTTCAATCTGGCGGAACAAGGTAAGCTCCACTTTTTTGGGATCAACCAGGACAAATTTTAACTGTGCCGGATGCATCTTGTAAAGCAGAGAAACCAAAATTGAATTGATCCCTACCGATTTACCCTGTCCGGTTGCTCCTGCCACCAATAAGTGCGGCATTTTAGCCAGATCGGCAATATATACTTCGTTTGAAATGGTTTTACCTAAGGCGATCGGCAAATCCATGTTTGTATTCTGAAACTTTTCTGTAGCCAGCACCGAACGCATGGCAACCATTTCCGGATGCGAATTTGGCACTTCAATTCCAATGGTACCCTTTCCGGGCATGGGGGCAATTATCCGGATCCCTAATGCTGCAAGACTTAATGCAATGTCATCTTCCAGGTTTTTTATCTTGGATATACGCACACCGGGTGCCGGAATAATTTCGTATAAAGTTACCGTCGGACCAATTGTTGCCTTAATCTTGTCAATTTCAATATTGTAATTATTCAAGGTTTCGACAATCTTATTCTTGTTGGCTTCCAGCTCTTCAGCGTTTACCGAGATCTTCGCCGAACCATGGTTTTCCAACAGATCAAGAGGAGGATTACGGTAACTGGATAAATCTAATTTCGGATCATACTCTCCAAACTGTTCAACAAGTTCATCGGCTTTCTTCTCTTCCTCGGTTCTTTCAATAGTTAGTTCAGGTGTTTTTTCTACCGTAAGTTCAGGTTCGGCTTTGGGTATGTTTACAAGAAGTCCTTCCACAACTGGTGCAACACGGCCGGGTAGTATCACTTCATCCTCTTCCTCCTTCAGCTCAAATGCCGGAGCTATTTTTTCCTGCTGAAGTGTCTGGCTCACTGTAACCGGAAGTTCCTGGTCTTCTGTTACCGGCCTATTAAACTTAGATGAATTCCGGCGATTTAATTCAAATTCAACCGGCTCTGATTTAAATTCATCAACCAGTTCTATCGGCGCCAGCGGATCGGATATTTCATTTTTTGCTTCCTCTTTCCTGCCCGACGGCATTTTAAAATCGATATTATACGCAATAATTAAAGCTGTTAAACCCGCAAAAGCAAGCAAGCCGGCAATCCCTGCTTCCCCGATCTGCACTATCAGTAAACGGTTCGTCCAGAAACCAAATTCACCTTCCAGAAAATGAGGATAATCAGATAGAAAACTATGAAAAAAACCCAGTGTTAATGAAATAAACAACAGAAGGAAAAATGAATAACCCAGCGTTTTGCTTATGGAATATAATTTCACTTTAAACAACATGCGGTAGCCGATAATAAAAAACACGGCGATGAAAATAAAAGATGCTACACCAAACCATTCGTATAAGAACTGATGCGATAGTAAAGCGCCGAATTTTCCGAGCCAGTTTTCAACCACCGGATTTTGAACGCCCGATTTAACAAGCTCTTCCTGCGTTTTAAAAAGATTACCCCAGCCCCCGTTAGAGTCTAAAACATAGCTTTGATCTTCTTTCCATGTAAAAAGGTAAGAGGTAAATGCCACCAGGAAATACAGGGAAATAATCAGGAAAAACAATCCTGCTATCTTTACAAACCTGCCATCATTCAATGAAAACTTTGGAAGTATTTCCGGCCTTTCTTTTGGTATCCGCTCACGGGATGCCGTTTTTAACCTGGGCTCGTCTCGAAAAGTGTTAGATTTAAACTGATTTCCTTTAATGGGCATTCGTAATGGAGAGTTTAACCATACAAATATAACGTATATCTTTTATCAATATTGATGAAAAGAAACGAAAATTCCCATTAAATCTTATACTATATTCGCTTTTAAGTCAATAATTAATATTTTTACTGGCATTGAAATAAAAAGATCATTAGAGATGAGTATCTGGCTACTTGAAGAATATATTCAAACAGGAAATTCAGAAGAGTTAGCTAATCTCTTAACTGCCAACCCTGAATTAGCTACTACCACCACAAGCCTGCAGGTTTCACCTTTAATGCTATCGTGCTATTATAAAAAACCCGAGATATCTAAAATACTGCTGCGTTTTACTGGTGAACCCGATATTTTTGAAGCAGCTGCCGTGGGAAAGTTTGATACCATTGCCAGTCTGGCTTATAATCACCCCGAACTGATCAATACTTTTTCGGTTGATGGATTTACTCCGCTTGGCCTTGCCTGTTTTTTTGAGCATGAAGAAGTTGCAAGATACCTGCTACTAAAAGGCGCTGATGTTAATATACCATCCAGCAATGGCTTTAATGTTTACCCTCTGCATTCCGCTGTAGCATCCAATAACGCAGATATCACTAAAATTTTATTAGAAGCAGGTGCAGAAGTAAACGTTAAACAGGGCGGTGGCGTAACGCCGCTGCATTCTGCTGCCCAGCACGGCAATATTGAAATACTGATTTTACTTTTAGAAGCGGGCGCCAGTATAGAAGCAAAAATGGAAGACGGACGCCTTCCATTTGAATTAGCTTTAGAAAAAGGTTTTCACGATATAGCCCGGATTTTATCTGAATAAATAATCTTCAATTATTAATTATTCGGATCTTTTTAAACCATATTTTTCTATTTTACTGTAAAGATGGCTTCGCTGAATATCAATATCATCGGCTGTTTTCGATACGTTCCAATTGTTCTTCTCCAGCTTATATTTGATGTATTCTCTTTCTGCAAAATCTTTATACTCCTGAAAACTGGCAAACTGGTCAAAATTTGGCTGCTGAGAAACTGTTCCTGCGGGAGCGGCTGCTCCGGACTGCGCCGAGGAGGGATTGGCGAATGTCTTCACATCGTTATCCGTAATTACTTTGTCACTCAATATGATCAGACGCTCTACCATGTTGTGCAATTCGCGAATATTTCCTGTCCACGGTAAATCCTTCAGTGCCTCAATGGCTGCATCTGTAAACTTCTTGGAAGGCATTCCGTATTCACTGCAAATTTCTTCACAGAAGCTTTGAGCAATTATCGGAATATCATTTTTCCTTTCGGTTAAACCGGGAACATGAATAATAATTACACTTAAACGATGGTAAAGGTCCATCCGGAAATTACCGGCATCGATTTCTTTTAACAGGTCTTTGTTTGTTGCAGCAATAACACGCACGTCCACTTCAATCTCTTTCTCGCCGCCAACGCGGGTAATTTTGTTTTCCTGTAAAGCCCTTAATACTTTTGCCTGAGCAGATAAACTCATATCACCTATCTCGTCTAGGAAAAGCGTACCGCCACTGGCCTGTTCAAATTTTCCTATACGTTGTTTTACAGCCGAAGTAAAAGAACCTTTTTCATGGCCGAAAAGTTCACTTTCTATCAATTCTGACGGGATTGCAGCGCAATTCACCTCGACTAAGGGCGAATTAGCCCGATGTGATTTTTCATGCAGCCAGCGTGCTACCAACTCTTTACCACTTCCGTTGGCGCCTGTTACCAGTACCCGTGCATCGGTTGGTGCAACACGATCTATTGTATCTTTAATTTTTGTAATAGCAGGAGAGCTTCCTAATATTTCGCGGGTTTTGGCAACCTTGCGTTTCAGTACCTTGGTTTCGGTAACCAGGTTTCCTCTTTCCAGTGCGTTTCTTACTGTAATAAGTAAGCGGTTCAGATCAGGTGGTTTGGCAATAAAATCAAACGCTCCCTTTTTACTTGCTTCTACCGCAGTTTCAATGGTTCCATGGCCGGAGATCATGATAAACGGCAGGTCAGGTTTAATTAATAAACCTTCTGAAAGCACCTCAAGACCGTCCATCCTGTTCATTTTAATATCGCACAAAACGAGATCAAAATCGTTATTCCGTATCAGTTCTAATCCGTCTATTCCATTATCTACATCTTCTACTTCGTAATCTTCGTATTCCAGGATTTCCCGCAAGGTATTACGGATAGCCCTTTCGTCATCAACAATTAAAATTTTTGCCATAAGAACTTTTAGTCTTTCTCAGTAGAAAGCATTGGTGAAACGTTGCGAATATAATTATTGTTTTATTAAAGAAAGCAAATGTAAAACGGCGGCAATATAAGAATAAAAAGCAAGCCTGTAAGCCGGGTTCTGTTTCCTTTTAAAGGAATTCTATCATTTATCTGGCCTTGCCATCGCTGGCAAGATCGAACGACCTACCCTCTGACATTGGACGAGCAGCCCTGTAGCGTCAGTTTATTTGGTCTTTCAACTCCTGGGGTTTACCGCGATCCCGGTTGCCCGGAAAAGCCGTGAGCTCTTACCTCACGTTTTCACCTTTACCCTGGTTTCAGGGAAGTTTGTTTTCTGTGGCACTTTCCGTTCCCGGATTTTACGCCGGGACCTTCCCGTTAGGAAGCAGGATGCTCTGTGTTGCCCGGACTTTCCTCTCTCCTTTTAACAGGACAGCGATAGAACGGCTTGCAGATACAAAGATAGCTATTCGTTTGATTCGGATTTAAATAACTTTTTAAGATTTAACTTTTTTAAAACTTTATTGCCGGATGCCGCATATCTGTTACGAAGCGTAATTATAAAAGCCCGGTTTTTATTTGAATGATCCGTTTGAAAATTCACGGCCAGATTATCTTTATAATAGTTGGAGTTTTCGCTGATGCTATCTTTTGAGCTTCGGTTAAACCCATCCTCAACCATTAATTTTCTTAATTTCTGAAATTCAGCAGGCTCGTAGGTTACATATTGAACGTACGATTTGCCTATACCTCCATTTGAAACAGCTTTGGAAACAACTTTTGCCGTAGTAAGCGTTTTTTTACGATTTGAAAACGTGTACACTGTCGCATCCTCAGCAATCGGTTTCTTTTCCGCAAAAGAATATCCCTGAAGAAATAACCGTTCTTCAGCCTCATTCAAATTATCATTAAGGAGTTGTTCCAACTGATTAAATGTTAATCTTTGAGCCCGGCAAATAGTAGCAGCGCTTATAAATAAAATAAGAAGTATAATTTTTTTCATTATGGAAGTAATTGAGTACCGGAAAAACTAACGGCATTGTTTCAGATCATTCTGCACGCTTTGGGTTTCATACAAACCCTGCTGGTTGCCGAAAGAATTGGTAATATAAGTTATAAGTTCTGCAATTTCAATATCTGCAAGATTTGGTTCCGCAGGCATTTGTTCCTGGTAAACCTTTCCGTTTATTTCTATTTTTTCTTTAAAGCCGTTTTTTATAATACAGGCCAGTTGGTTTTTATTTTCTTTCAGATATATAGTATCTGTTAAAGGTGGATAAAGTTCACCAAGCCCCTTCCCGTCTGAGTTGTGGCAATTCTGACAATGCTGCTCATACAAATTTTTACCGGCTACAAAATAACGGGCATACGTAATCTGCTCTTCGCTTTGACAGGAATAAAAAACAGTTAATATGGAAAAAAATATCAGCGATATATAAACAAGCCGGTTGCGCATTACTCTTTATTTTCTGCCAACAGAATTTTCATATCTTCAATCAGCTGCTCCACCTGATCGGGCTGCGTACCATCATAAGCTCCTCGTAAGTGTTTATTTTTATCTACCAGCACAAACCATCCCTGGTGTATAAATCCTCCCTCGGCCTGTTTATCCTCCCCTACTGCAGTAAGATAACTTTTTTCCGCAATTTGATATATGGAATCCCGCGAACCGTTAACAAACTCCCATTGATCTCCCTGCACTCCCAGTTTTGTCGCGTATCTTTTTAACCTTGAAGGAGTATCGTATTTAAAATCAATGGAATGCGATAATATCTTTACTTCAGGATTGTTCTTAAACTCGTCATAAACCTTGAGCATATTTCGGTGCATAATGGGGCAAATACTGGTACAGGAGGTAAAAAAGAAATCAGCCACGTAGATCTTGTCGTCAAAGTTTTTATCAGTAATAAAAACACTATCCTGATTAATAAACCTGAAAGAAGGAATGGATTGATAAATAGTATCAACAACGGTTTTTCCGTCCACTACTTTTTCTACAGGTTCGCGGGTACCAAGTATAGGAAGTTTCTTTTCATTGCCCGAAGTACAGGCTGCAAGAAATAACAATACTCCTGCTGCATATTTTTTTAATCTCATTTTTAAAGGATATCTCAATGAAGCAAAAATAAAGATTAATTAGCAGAATAAGTTTTTAATATTGCTAATATTTTTAGCATATTTGCTTTATGAACCAGAACAGCTTAACGGTAAAGACGGAACCAAGGGTGTTATTTATTGATATGAACAGCTTTTTTGCCCGCTGTGAACAGCAGGTAAATTATTGGTTACGAAACCGACCGGTTGGCGTTTGTGTTTATACAGGAAAGTTTGGTTGTATTATTGCAGCTTCTAACGAAGCTAAACTACTCGGTGTAAAAACAGGAATGCGGCTAAACGAAGCTATTAAAATTTGCCCTGAGCTTGTTCCTGTTGAAACCAACCCAGATCGTTACCGCAATTTTCATATCAAAATCATCCAGGTTTTAAAAAATTACAGCCAGGATATCGTACCTAAAAGTATTGATGAAGCCATTATTAATCTCGAAAATTACAAGCTCATTTATCCCGATCCTGTTGAAGTTGCAAAAAAGATAAAAAAAGATATTTATAATGAAGTAGGCGACTGGCTTTCCTGTTCTATCGGGATAGCACCTAATGCATTTCTTGCCAAACTAGCCTCCGGACTGGACAAACGTAACGGGCTTTCTGTAATTACACATGAGAATATAGATACTATACTTTCGGGGTTAAAACTAAATCAGTTACCGGGAATAGGTAGAAATATGTATGAACGGTTAATCCGGGCAGGCATACAAACGCCTTTGCAAATGCGCTACGCTGGTCCCGAACTTCTAAAACGGATTTTTAAAAGTATTGAGGGAATTTACTGGCATTACCGTTTAAATTTTGTTGAAACGAACATTGCTACCCAGGATTACCGGGGCATGCAGTCCATGCGCCAGCTTTCTGCAGAAAACAGGAAAAGCATTGAACTGGTAGAACAGATCTTCCAAACACTCTGTCTCACACTCGAAAAACGAATGGTTCGCCATAAATATTATTGCAAAACCATTGGCTGCAGTATTAAATACACCGACAACACCCGCTGGGACGATGCTTTCAGCCTGAACACTCCTATCCAGGATGGAATAGTTCTTTTGCGAATGATAAAAAAGCGCATGCAGCAATTCGAACAACTTTCTAAGGAAGGACCGGTTTTAAACACAAACGTGGCGGGGATAAGAATTGGCATCACTAATTTTATAAACACAGAAGGCATGCTGTATAACCTGTTTGAGGATATTGCCCAACAGGAAAAAGCAAGGAAAACAATGTACTCCATTAAAGGAAACTTTGGTAATGATAAGATTATGAGAGCTGCAGAATTAAATGGCAAGGTAATGAAAGATGTGATCGGTTTTGGTTCAGTAAAAGATCTGACCGACCTGGAATATAATTCATAAATAGTGCTGTAAACAGCTTTTCACCTGCGCAATGTACCCACCACCAAAAAGATTTACATGCACCAGTAAGGGATACAAATTCCATAGCGATATCCGTTCTTCCCAATTCTTTTCCAAGGGATTATTTTCATTATAAGCAGCATAAAAAGCAGGGCTGAAACCACCGAAAAGCCTGGTCATTGCAATATCCGCTTCCCGATGCGCATACGCAACCGCCGGATCTATTACTACTGGTTTACCAGCCAATGATATAAGATAATTGCCACTCCAAAGATCACCATGCACGAGAGAAGGCTCTTCTGCCGGGTACAGGTTGTTCAGCTTTTTAAACAGTAAGTAAAATTTTTTCACAATTTGGTTATTGATTAAGCCTTTCTCAACTCCAATTTTAAGTTGCGGTTCTAATCGTTGGCTTATAAAAAACTCGGTCCATGAAGTGTGAAATTTATTTGTTTGAGTCAGAGAGCCCATGTAATTATCATGATCCAGCCCAAACTGTTTACCTTTGTTTTTGTGAAGATCGGCAAGCTGAAACCCTAACTGTTGCTGACTTTCCATTGAATTATTTCCCTCCTCAATCCAGTTCAAAATTAAAAACTGTTCCTGTCCGGCAAATCCCACACCAACTACATCAGGAACCGCAATTGTCTGTGTTTTACGCAGCTGGCGCAATCCTTCAGCTTCGGCCAGAAACATGCGGGGGTATTTAAGCGATGAATTTACCTTCAGGAAAAAGGAACGTTCGCCTGCTTTTAATTTATAACAGGAATTGATACTTCCACCAGAAACGGAACTTACAGGAAGAACCGGCTTTGTAATTTTTTCCTGTTGTTCGAGTATGTGTTGAATTGCGTCTGTTAATTCTTCCGTTAAAAACATCGTTCTAAAATTAAGGGATTCCGCTAAAATTGAACTCAAAAAATTATCTTTGCGATTCAAATGAAGCAGATTCGGAATTTTTGCATTATTGCACACATCGATCACGGAAAGAGTACGTTAGCTGATCGGTTATTAGAGTACACAAATACGATCACCCAACGCGAGGCCCAGGCTCAGTTACTGGATGACATGGACCTGGAACGTGAACGAGGCATCACCATAAAAAGTCATGCTATCCAGATGAATTATAAGCTGGATGGACAGGATTATATTTTCAACCTGATTGATACGCCCGGACACGTAGATTTTTCGTATGAAGTTTCACGCTCCATTGCCGCCTGTGAAGGAGCCTTGCTTATTGTTGATGCAGCACAGGGAATTCAGGCACAAACCATTTCCAATTTATATCTCGCTCTTGAAAACGACCTGGAAATAATTCCGATCCTGAATAAGATGGACCTTCCGGGAGCTATGCCAGAGGAAGTAAAAGACCAGATTGTTGATTTAATAGGGTGTAAACGAGAAGATATCATTCCTGCATCAGGAAAAACCGGTATGGGCGTACACGACATACTGAGAGCAATTGTTGAACGTATTCCCGCACCTGTGGGAGATCCTGCTGCAGAACTACAGGCGCTAATCTTCGACTCTGTTTTCAACTCTTTTCGTGGAATTATTGCCTATTTCAAAGTTGTAAACGGCGAAATCAGGAAAAATGATAAGGTAAAGTTCATTGCTACAGGAAAAGAATATATTGCGGATGAAGTTGGAACTTTAAAGCTTACGCCACAGCCAAAAGATGTTATTAAAACCGGCGATGTTGGTTATATCATTTCGGGAATTAAAGAAGCCCGTGAAGTAAAAGTTGGTGACACAATAACGCATGTTGAACGGCCTTCAAAAGAAGCTATTCAGGGTTTTGAAGAAGTAAAACCGATGGTATTTGCCGGAATTTACCCTGTTGATACCGAAGATTATGAAGAGCTTCGGGAAAGCATGCATAAACTTCAGTTAAATGATGCTTCCATTGTTTTTGAACCGGAATCTTCTGCTGCTTTGGGATTTGGTTTCCGTTGCGGATTTTTAGGAATGCTGCACATGGAGATAATCCAGGAGCGTTTGGAACGGGAATTTAACATGACTGTTATTACTACTGTTCCCAACGTGTCGTATAAAGCATATACTACAAGAGATGAGGAAATAACGGTTAATAACCCATCTGATCTTCCGGATCCTAGCAAGATTGATTTTGTGGAAGAGCCTTATATTAAAGCGAATATCATTACTAAATCCGAATTTGTGGGGCCGGTAATGTCTCTTTGCATTCAAAAAAGAGGAATTATTGTAAATCAGTCGTACTTAACCGCCGACCGGGTGGAACTGGTTTTTGAAATGCCAATGGGCGAAATTGTATTTGACTTTTACGATAAACTGAAAACCATTTCAAAGGGATACGCTTCTTTTGATTATCACCAGATAGGTTACCGCCAGTCAGATCTTGTCCGCCTGGATATCCGCCTGAACGGAGAACCGGTAGATGCCCTTTCATCTTTGATACACAGAAGCAATTCGTATGATTTCGGAAAGAAGATCTGCGAAAAGCTTAAGGAACTTCTGCCAAGGCAGCAATTTGAAATTGCTATTCAGGCTTCTATAGGTGCAAAAGTTATTGCCAGGGAAAATGTAAGGGCTTTGAGGAAAGACGTTACGGCCAAATGTTACGGGGGCGATATCTCACGTAAAAGAAAATTATTAGAAAAACAGAAGAAAGGTAAAAAACGAATGCGCCAGGTGGGAAATGTAGAAATTCCGCAATCGGCGTTTATGGCAGTACTTAAATTAGATTGAGTTAGTATGGAGTATAAAGTACGGAGTACGAAATCTGTAAAGAACAATAATACTAAACCGTATTCATGGCACTAACTACTTGATACTAACTACTTGATACTAACTACTTGATACTAACTACTTACTACAACAGAACATGCAATTACTCGACGGAAAACACGTATCAGAAAAGCTAAAAGAAGAAATAACTGCAGAAGCAGCAGCCGTATTAGCTGTTGCAGGTCGCAAGCCGCATTTAGTAGCAATTTTAGTTGGTAACGATGGCGGAAGCGAAACATATGTAGCCAGTAAAATGAAAAATTGCGAAAAGGTTGGCTTTAAGTCTACCCTGCACCGTTACGATGATTCTGTTTCTGAGGAGGAGCTTCTGAACAAGATTGAAGAGATTAACCAGGATGCAGAAGTTGATGGATTAATTGTTCAGTTACCATTGCCAAAACACATAGACCCCGAAAAAGTAACCGCAAAAATAGATTACCGGAAAGATGTAGACGGATTTCACCCTGTTAATCTGGGCAGAATGATGCGAAATCTCCCTTGCTTTATTCCGGCTACGCCCTACGGAATACTTTTAATGCTGGAAGAGTATAAAATTGAGACGTCCGGAAAGCATTGCGTAGTAGTTGGAAGAAGCAATATAGTTGGCAGCCCGATGAGTATTTTAATGGCGAGAAATACTTATCCTGGCAATTGTACTGTTACGCTTACACACAGCAGAACAAAAAACCTGGAAGAGATTGTCCGTTCTGCTGATATCATTGTAGCTGCAATAGGTAAAAAGAACTTTATTACGGCAGATATGGTAAAAGAAGGTGCTGTTGTAATTGATGTTGGAATAAACCGGGAAGTTTCTGCTACTACTAAATCAGGATACAAATTGTACGGCGACGTTGACTTTGAAAACGTTGCACCAAAATCCTCCTGGATTACACCCGTGCCCGGTGGGGTTGGTTTAATGACCATTGTAGGATTACTCAAAAACACCCTTGCTTCTGCGAAAAAAGAAATTTATTCTGTTTAGATAAATAATCTGCATTACGCTAAATTACTAATTTTTTTAGTAATTTAGCGTAATGACGGGACGGATACATGAAAAACTGAAAATACTTTCTGACGCTGCAAAATACGATGTTTCATGCGCTTCCAGCGGCAGCAACAGAACAAACGAGTCGAAAGGACTAGGGAATGCATCAAACGGCATTTGCCACACTTATACTGAAGATGGCCGCTGCGTATCCTTATTAAAAATCCTGCTTACTAATCATTGCATTTATGATTGCGCTTATTGTGTTTCAAGGCGTAGTAACGATATTAAACGTGCAGCCTTCACTGTAAACGAAGTAGTTGACCTTACAATTAATTTTTACAGAAGAAATTATATTGAAGGCCTTTTTCTAAGTTCGGGTATTTTTGGTGATGCCGATTATACCATGGAACGCTTGGTTCGCATCGTAAAAAAACTTCGCACAGAACATCAGTTTAATGGCTATATACATTTAAAAGCGATTCCTGGAGCAAGCGATGAACTCTTGCATGAAGCAGGTTTATATGCAGACCGCCTCAGTGTAAACCTCGAACTGCCTACAGAAAAAGGATTAAAATTGCTCGCCCCCGAAAAGTCGCACCGCGATGTTATTAAACCAATGAATTTTTTAAACAAAAAAATCATTGAATATAAATCTGATAAATCCCTTATTAAACATAATGGTTTATTCGCACCGGCTGGTCAGAGCACGCAATTGGTTATAGGTGCAACTGCCGAAAGCGACAAAGAAATAATGTACACGGCCAATCATCATTATCAGCAGTACCAGTTAAAAAGGGTTTACTATTCGGGGTATGTACCTGTCAGTTCTGATAATCGCTTACCATTGATAGGAAGTCAGCCGCCACTAATAAGAGAAAACAGATTATATCAAACCGACTGGCTTATGCGGTTCTATAAATTTAAGATTGAGGAAATTTTAAACGATTCCTTTCCTTCTTTAGATCTCGATATTGACCCTAAATTCAGCTGGGCCTTACGCAACCCGCATTTATTTCCAGTTGATATTAATACAGCGGATTATGAAATGATTTTGAGAATACCGGGAATTGGAGTTACATCAGCAAAAAAAATTGTTTGTGCCCGAAAATTTGGAAAATTAGATGAATTTCAGCTATTAAAACTTGGTGTTGTTTATAAAAGGGCAAAATATTTTATTACCAACAGAAGCAGTTTCAACCATAAGGAATACTCACCGGCTCAAATTAAGCAATTGGTTTTAGGTGAAAGCAAAAGTAAATATCTTAAAGTAAAGCCTTCTCAATTAAATCTTTTCGAATAATGGATACTTTACACTTTGACGGTTCATTTGAAGGATTACTTTGCTGTATTTTTGCTATTTATGAACGAAAACTGAAATCTTATAAAATTATTGAAGAAAACTTTTTAATAAGTCCTTTCGACACGATTATTCCTGTTCATACAGAAAGAACTAAAGCAGAACGGGTTTGGCAAGGATTAAAAAAACACTTGTCGCCGGAAAAATTAGCTTCGTTTTATTATTGTTTCCTTTCAGAAGAAAATAACAGTCCTCAATTACTTACAGAGTTTGCTTGTTATGTTTTTGATAATCCCGGAAAAGAAGTTGAAACAAATTATGGTAAAGAACAGGTACTGAAATTGAGTCAGATAAGCAGAAAAGTTGCCCGGGAAAGGCATCGTTTTGAAGCTTTTGTAAGATTCAAAAAAACAGCCGATGAATTATATTTTTCTTCAATAGAACCTGATTTTAATATTCTTCCTTTATTGATTTCACACTTTAAAAGCCGGTATGCAGACCAGAAATGGGCTATTTATGATCTGAAACGTAAGTACGGAATTTATTATAATCTGCAAGATGTTGAATTTATAGAAATGGATTTAAAAGAGCTGAAAAACAGACTTAATTCAGTTGAAAAAATGGATAAATCAGAAAATGATTTCCAGGAACTCTGGCAGATTTATTTCAAAAACACCAATATTGAATCGAGAAAAAACACGAAACTGCATACGCAGCATGTTCCTAAAAGGTACTGGAAATATCTTACCGAAAAACAGGCAGAAATAAAAAATCTGTAGATTAGAAATAAAAACTGTAAATGAACAAGCTTATAAAAAGCTTTGGCTATGCAATAAAAGGAATAATATATGCTGCTAAAACTCAGGTCAATTTTCAAATACACCTGGTAGCAGCTCTCTCTGCAATTATTTTGGGTTTCTATTTTAAGATTTCTGTAAATGAATGGCTTTGGATAATTTTATGTATAGGGCTCGTATTGATTGTTGAGCTGTTAAATACCGCAATAGAAGTGCTTGTTGATCTTATTTCTCCTCAATTTAATAAAAAGGCTGGCGTTATAAAAGATATTGCCGCCGGGGCTGTGCTTACTTCTGCTATTTTAGCAATTGCAATTGGCTTATTTATTTTTATTCCAAAAATCCTCCCAATTTTAAATAAATAAAAATGGCCTCTCTTCAAGAAGCCATTTCTACTCATATTGCTACTTGCTTTCTCTTTTCAAAACATTCTCCATTACCTGATCTCCAAAATGCACTTTTACTTTAATAGAATCTTCCATAAACTCGCCTTCGTGTAAATAACCTTCACCATTATAGTTTACATTGAACGTGAAATTCTTGCCGTTAATTTTACCATCCTCAATGGTCAACTCGCTATCCGGAATATCTATTGTACCCGTTAGTTTATCTCCATCAGCTTTAAAATGATAAGCGATTGGAAAGCCCTGCCCGTCGGGAGTTGTCATTGTACCAACCCAGGTACCGTCAATTGTTGCTGCTATACAAAGTGCAATCATTGAAAAAACAAGAAATGCAGAAAGAAAAGTCTTTTTGATCATAACGTTGATAATTAGGTTAATTCTTAATTAATTTAATACATTGAATCTAAGGGATTCTTTTTAGATTTTTATAAGATTCAGAAAACATTTTTTTCCATACTATTTCTTCAATTTTAATCAATGAAAGCCCCGGAAATTTTTGATGAAAAAACGGATCTTGAAAGAAAGCTGGGGCTTTCCGAAACGCTGTCGATTGTAGTTAACCGAATTATTGGATCAGGAATATTCAGAACTCCTGCACCTATCATGTTAATTACAGGTTCTGTGAGCATATTTTACGGCGTTTGGGTTTTAGGAGGAATTGCTACAATTTTAGGAGCCCTGTGCTATGCAGAATTGGTTTCCATGATGCCCCGGGCAGGAGGCCCCTATGTCTTTTTAAAAGCCGCTTATCCACCTGTAATTACATTTCTGCGAGGATGGGCTATGTTTTTTGTATCTGAAACCGGGGCAATTGCAGCTGTTGCCCTCTTTTTCGCCGAAACCGGCCTTTCGATTTTACATCCGTCTTCATCCAAATTTACAGAGACTGCTATTGCTATTCTGATAGTCATCTTATTAACTTTTGCAAACTCTTTCGGTATTAAATTAAGCGGAAAATTTCAGAATATTTTCAGCCTTTTGAAAGTGCTTGTTCTGGTGCTGATTATTTCATTCGGTTTTTCCGGGGGCCTGCATGCTGAAAATTTCGTTACAACTAAGTCCGAAACCTGGACTTTTGCATCTGTACTTTCCATATTTACAGCGATGCGGTATGGTTTTTTTGCTTATAGTGGCTGGGAAGGTGCAACATATGTAGCCGAAGAAGTAAAAAACCCACGGAAAAACCTGCCTCTTTCCTTATTTCTGGGAATAGGATTTGTAATGCTGCTTTACCTGTTAATTAATACTGCTTATTTAAATCTTCTCGGGCCTGGGGCGATTTCAGCATCAAAAGTAGTAGCTATTGACTCTATGGAAGCAGTTATGGGAACTATGGGAGGATTATTTGTTGCTTCTGCAATTATGATAAGCACGTTCGGCAATGTAAACACTCAAATTCTGGTAAAAAGCCGTACATGGTATGCCATGGCTCGTGACCAGTTGTTTTTTAAGCCATTAGCGAGCATTAATCCACAATACAAAACTCCTAACAACGCACTATATGCTCAGGCGGTTTGGGCTTCCGTTCTTATAGTTTTTTCTTCTTTGTCAAAAAACGCGTATGAAGGAGTTATTGATTTTTTCTCATTTACCTCCTCCATATTTAATATATTAACTTTTTGTGCTGTTTTTGTGCTCAGAAAAAAATATCCAGAAATAGCAAGGCCCTATAAAACCTGGGCTTATCCATACACGCTGATAATTGTTCTTCTCATCCAGCTTGCCTTTATGTTAACTACACTCATTACTGCTTTTATCCCATCCTTACTTGGAATAATTTTAACTTCTACGGGTCTTATTTATTACAGGTATTGTGTTCCCGACCAGGCAAAAAAGCAAGAGCATACTTAACGGAAACATCCTCTACTTCTGTCTGTTAAAATTTAAACTTTTATTATGATACGATTTCTTTATCTTTTATTGCTTTTATTAGTTACAGCCTGTAATTCCGGAAGTAAAAAAATATATCTTAAAGACACTTCAGATACGGCATTAAAAACTCAAACTTCAATTAAAAATAGTACCTATTGTTTTTTAAGAACCGAAGGAACTGCAGGGCAGGATACATCGGCCATCAGGTTAATTGTTGAAGGCAATAAGGTAACCGGCAGCTATTTTGTATTGCCGTATGAGAAAGATTCGCGAACCGGCACTTTAGCCGGGACTATACAAGGAGATTCAATTAAAGCGATATGGACATTTATGCAGGAAGGCATACAAGACACTTTAGGAGTTGCTTTTAAACTGAGCGGAAATGCATTGCATCAAAAACCATTTTCTGTTAACCACGAAACCGGCAGGCAATTTACAAGTGAAACGTCGCAATACCTGATACAATTTAATAAAACCAATTGCGATAAGCTTCCTTCCGCAAAAAAGCTTACTCCTTAGAGAAATATTCCGCTAATCGCTCTATTAACCATTCTGTTGCAGGATGAAGATTATTATCTCTGTAGGCTAAAACAACTTCTGTGGCAATAGCTGTATGATTTAGATTGTGAAACGAAATATTGAGATAGCTATACTGTTCTTTTAAGGAAGCAGGAACAATAGAAATCCCCAATCCTTTCTCAACCAATCGCAGGATTGAATGTACATTATTTGCCTCATGCACCACATTGGGGTAGAAACCTAAACGCTGGCAAATTTCTACAAACTTTTTAAAATAGTATGGGGCATAGTCTTTATTAAAGAATACAAATTCCTGCGCCTTTAAATATGTTCTTAATTCCGTCTCATTTTTAAAAACTGCTTTATCTTTTTGAGCAACAAGCACAAAAGGGTCGTCAAATAAAGTTTTTACCTGAAGTTTCTCTGAATTTACCGGAGCCCGGATAATACCTATATCCAATTTCCCTTCCTCTAGCGCACGAACCTGCTTAACTGTTGGCACTTCATATAAGCTGGTTTTAACAAAGGGGAAGTTCACATGCAGTTCTTTCAGGATATTAATTAAAAATTCCTGGTAAGTAGAACTAATATAACCAATTCTTAATTGTCCGCTTACAGATCCGTGTATTTGTTTTACATGATGTTTACTCTCTTCAAGACGCGAAAAAATTTCATCTACTTCTTTTTTAAAATATTTTCCCGCATCTGTTAGTGTTACATTCTTATTGGTGCGGGTAAAAAGTGTTACTTCCAGCTCTTCTTCCAGTTCTTTAATCTGTCTGCTTAGTGGTGGCTGTGAAATAAAAAGCTTTTTTGCCGCATTTCGGAAATGCAATTCTTCCGCAACAGTTTTAAAATAAAAAAGATGTCGCAACTCCATGATACCTAAAAAGAATCAATGATTGATAAAAATGATATTTTACAAATATTATTAAAGAAAATAGATTTGTCAAAACCTATATCAGAATCTTTAAAACTACCAGAATATGGATTACCAAAACAAATCAACAGTAACTGAAATCCGTGAGCGATTTGATAAAGACGTAGCACGATTTTCAAACCTGGAAACGGGACAACAAACCACTATTGATGCACCTTTAACACTCGAATTAATCACCGATGCAGTAAAATATATAAATCCTTCTGCAGTAAATTTATTGGATATTGGTTGCGGAGCCGGAAATTATACACTAAAGATGTTAAGTAAAGTTCCGGGCTTGAACTGTACTCTAATAGATTTAAGTTTACCTATGTTGAACAAAGCAAAAGAAAGAGTGGGTAAAGACACATCGGGTAATGTAAGTATCATTCAATCTGATATCAGGGATATTAACCTCCCGGTTAACCATTTTGATATAGTATTGGCAGGAGCAGTACTGCATCACTTAAGAGATGATAACGAGTGGGAACATGTTTTCAAAAAAATATATGACTCGTTAAAAAGTGGCGGCAGCTTCTGGATTTCAGATTTAGTTGTTCACGATATACCTGAGTTAGATCAGCTGTTCAGGAACAAGTACGGAGAATATTTGGAAAGACTTGGAGGAAAAGATTTCAAACAAAAAGTTTTTGATTATATAGAGCTGGAGGACACTCCGCGTTCTGTTAATTTCCAGATGAATTTAATGAAATCAGCCGGATTTAAACAAGTGGAACTTCTGCACAAAAACCTTTGCTTCGCTGCTTTTGGAGCAATTAAATAAACCTTTTTTTAATTTATTATCAACATAGAAAAGTAATTCTCCTTATCTATAAAACAACTCCTTTTGTTCTAAATTTTTATTTTTTTAATAATTGTATAACCATAATTTGTTTACTTTTATTATACACTATTCACATTTAAAGTATCTACCTATGAAAAAAAATTTACAGATCGTACTCGTACTGTGCCTTGCATTTTTTGGATGTAAAAAAGAAGCAGAACCTCCAATTATCACTACCACAGAAAAAGGTCACGAATTAAAACTGAATGTTTCAGGTTTTAATCAAAAATTTGAAAAGCTGGAAGTTACCTCATCTTCTACCTCTATTAAAGACAAGATTAACACTCTTTATTATTTAATATATGACTTAAAAGGAGAAGAGATAAGAAGAGTAAGGCAAAGTTCTTCGGATGCAAACTTTGGAAGCATAAAAGACACCTTACCCTCAGGAATTTACGACGTTGTTGTAATAGGTGTAAAAGGGGATGTATTAATCAATGGTGATCGCTACGACAATACTCCGCCAACAAAACTTAAAATGTTTGATGGAGCACATTTCGAACTTTCTCATACACTTGCTCCTGACTTTACCGCTTATGATACTTTTTTCACTCATACTTCAGTAGATATTGAAAACGAAGACGTAAGTAGCGTGGTTCCATTAGACAGAGTGGTTGGTAGCCTGGAGATAAACCTGGAAGATGCAATACCTGCCAACGCTGATCATTTATCTGTGAAAATCGCCGGAGAATTATACTCTTTTTTATTCGACAGTGAATTAGCAGACGGCAATACTACAGCTGATGTTTCTTTCAGTAAAAAATTCTCTGCTTCTGATAAGGGAAAAATAAATTTCAAGCTAAACAAACTGATGTTAAATACTATTAAGCCTATGCTTGTAACTATTTCATGCTATGATTCCTCGAATAAATTAGTAGCAGAAAAAACAATTAATAATGTAAAATGTCAGCGTAACAAAAAACTGGTTTTATCAGGAAAGCTTTTTGACGGAATGACAACGACCAGCAATTTTCAAATTAATGTAAATGATGGCTGGCAAACCGACGCCGGAGTTGTTCATTTTTAAAATATCTAATAGCATAAAAAAAGGTAGCATCTTCTGCTACCTTTTTTATGCTATTCCCCCAAATTATTTCACTTCATCAACCTGTAGAATAACGCTCGTTCTGCGGGTATTTACATCCGGGTTAAAACCTATTGTCATCAGGTATTCACCAGAAAATGCTTTTTCGCCTTTTATTGAACTTCCCGTTCCGGGATACAGGTTTATTTCTTTCACACTATATTTTTTTGATTCATTCAAGCCTTTGAATTTTACCGGAGATGAAGATCCGGACCCATAACGGCTGTTTACCAGGTAATTAAAAACAATCGCTTTACTCTTATTGCCGTTTACATACATAACAGCAGCAAGATCATTTTCCCACGGGCTAAGTAATCTGTATTGATCGCCATGCCATACAATATCACTAAACCCCTTATAAGCTTTCACGGCTTGCTGGCAAAATTCCAGATCGTTTTCACTTAGTTTGCTTACAACAATATCAAAGCCCAATTTACCCATCATAGCTACATCCGTTCTGTATTTAATAGGTTGCTTA
Source organism: Rubrilithobacter danxiaensis (assembly GCF_047272945.1). Taxonomy (NCBI): domain Bacteria; kingdom Pseudomonadati; phylum Bacteroidota; class Sphingobacteriia; order Sphingobacteriales; family Sphingobacteriaceae; genus Rubrilithobacter; species Rubrilithobacter danxiaensis. The sequence continues at coordinate 270,403 of NZ_JBKOPS010000006.1, read as the reverse complement.
CCCCAATCAGTAACATGGTTTGAACTGGCAATTGCAGGATAGAAGTAAGAATATTCCCATTGGATAAAAATCCTTTCCAACGGGTCTGTATTATCACTTGGCCAGAATTCTGTAAAATATTTGAGAGCTGCATAATCAACCCGGCCGCCTCCGCCAGAGCAGAGCATCATGGGCACTTTCGGATATTTTGCACGGACACGTTCCAAAACTTTATATAAACCCCTCACATAATCAATATAAAGGTGCGACTGTTTATTAAGATGAGCCGAATATGCATTATAAATCACAGCATTGCAATCCCACTTTATATAAGCGAGATTTGGATTCTCAGTAAATAACGTATCAAGAATACTAAATACAAAATCCTGTACTTTAGGATTACTCAGATCAAGAACCAGCTGATTACGATAAAGATGTTCTGGCCGTTGAGGTTGCTTAATAACCCAGTCAGGATGTTTATGATATAATTCACTCAATGGATTTACCATTTCCGGTTCAACCCAGATTCCGAATTTTACATCATTTTTTTGTGCCTCTTTTACCAGGTACCCGATACCACTTGGAAGTTTCTTCCTGTTTTCCTGCCAGTCGCCCAAACCGGCACGATCGTTATTTCTCGGATATTTATTTCCGAACCAACCGTCATCCAATAAAAACAGGTCAACACCAAGTTTTTTGGTATCACGCAGTAATTCTGCCAGTTTATTTTCATTAAAATCAAAGAAGGTTGCTTCCCAGTTGTTTAGCAAAGTAAGTCTTGAACCTTGTCCGTCTAAAATCCGGTATTTTCTTGCCCAACTTTGCATTTTCCGGCTGGCATCGCCTTTTCCTTTATCAGAAAATGTATAAAGAAAGGCTGGTGTAGTAAATTCTTCTGTAGGTTTTAAAGAATACTCAGAAAGGTAATTATTCATTCCGGCAATTAAACGCAGGTTGTTAAGAGGATCTACTTCCAGGTCAAACCGAAAATTTCCCGACCATTCCAAAGAAGCCAGCATTACTTTTCCTTCATCTTCCGTTGCTGGTTTATCAAAAGAAACCATAAATGAGGGAGGCTGATACAAATGTGCACGTGTTCCTAATTTTGAATCCAGCACTTTAATTCCATGAGTCAGTTGGCTTTGTTCAGGACGCATTTCTTTAGCCCAGTCACCATGGTATTGTTTCAGCCAGTATTTGTCGGCTGTAAAGTAAAGATTGGCCGAAGCAAACTTATTAAGTGTTATATTATTTTTCTCCTTATGTTTTATTACCGACCACTGCTCTACAACATCCTCGTTAAAATACGTTTTATAAAACAAGGTTACTTCAAAGGGATAAACAGGGTCCTTTAACAAAATACTTGTTACTGAAATATTATTATTCTCTTTTTTAACCGAATGGCTTATATACTGAAGATCAAGAGATGTGTTGCCATCTGCATGGATTACTTCAATGGCAGGTTCAACCAGGTTTCGGGAACCTGCAGGAGTATAAGCTGAATTAAGTATACCGGAATAATCATCTCCGCGATGATACATTTCAGGTATATAACGATATTCTTCCGAATTCGAGAGCTTGGAGCCAAAGTAAATTACAGATACTCTTTTATCGGTATCTACCTGAAGTACTACGGAATTATTCCGGGTTTTAATCGGAATTGTCCGTTTTTGTGCAAAAAGATTTGTTACAGCTGCTACCAGCGATAACATCAAAAAGATTTTAAAAGAAGTAATTTTCATCTAATTCGTTCAATTAGTTATTCCGGACTAAATTGTAAAAAGTATTTAATAAAAGGTATTAAAACAAAAAATAAGCTGCCCGAAAGCAGCTTATTACATTTAAACATTAAACTAACTAACAATTAATATAGCGGATTCTGAACAAGCTTACTGTTTCTGTTCATTTCGTCTAATTTGATAGGGAAGAAATAAAAACGCGGATTCCACTCTCTATCCTGCGCTGTAATAACAGAATAGGTACGTGCAGGTTGAATATTTCCGTTCGCATCCATTGTACCATCTACCCGTACTCCAGTAGCATCAGCGTAACCTTCAGCTCCAATCATCCATCGGCGAACGTCAAAGTAACGCTGATCTTCGAAAGCTAACTCAACCCGGCGTTCGTTTCTGTAACGGTCCAGCAAAGCCTGCCCGCTTTCAGTTACATCAGGCATTCCTACTCTTTTTCTGATCATATTGATATACGTTCTCGCTTCCGGGTCTTGATGTAACCCTAAACACGCTTCAGCATAGTTCAACAGAATTTCTGTATAGCGGATATAACGCCACGGCTGATCCTGCTTAACAAACTGGGCATTTATTGTCGGGTCGATAAACTTACGCAGATAGTATCCGGTGTAAGTTCCATTCCAGTCTTCAATCGGTCCGTTTCTTGTATCTAACCCCGGTACGACTGTTCCGTCTGGTTTTTTATAATAACCCACCTGTACAATACCTACAGGATCTTTAGCTGCAACATCAGTAGGACGTGGACGCCATACTGCTCCTTCATAATTTATACTTGCATAAAAACGAGGATCACGATCGACATACGGATTGGCTTTCTGAATCGGATTAGACCAGCTGAATTTGGTTCCATCAGCCATTTCATAGGCATCCACCATTTGTCCTGTCGGAGAGTTACTTCCCCATCCATGCCAGCCATTGGGATTATTATATAAGCCTGGATTATATCCATCCCAGTTTTCATCGAATTTAGGCGTAAAAAAGCGGACAAAAATATCTTCCTCAGTTTCTTTGGAAAGAAAAATATTCGCATATTTTTTTGAGGCTTCCTCTGCGGAAGCAGGTGCATTTGGTTCATAAAGGCCGTATACTCCTAAATCCATTACTGCTTTTGCTGCATCTTTAGCGGCCTGCCAGCGTGCTGTCCTGTCGCCACCAACATATCCAACAAGTTCTTTATTTTCCCCGTTTGCCCACGAAGCCTCACTGTTATACAAATCGCTTGCAGCATAAAGTAACACCCTTGATTTTAAAGCCAACGCAGCACCTTTTGTTGCACGGCCTTTATTATTGCCATCTTGCACCAACGGTAAAAGAGCAGCAGCAGAATCTAACTGTGAAACAATGTAATTAATACATTCTTCATACGTATTTCTGGGTACTTCAAAGTCATCCTCCAGTCCGTATGCTTTAGTAATAATAGGCACCCCTCCATACATCGAAACAAGATCATGATACATATACCCTCTCAGAAAATAAACTTCCCCTTTCATCTTATCCCTGTCTTCAGGTTTATCAAAAGGAACTTTATCTATATTATCAAAGAAAACATTTGCTGCCCGGACAAATTTGTATTTATACGACCAGTTCATTTCTTTTTGCCTGTTGGCATTCCCGTTGTTTTCATCAAAAATTATCAGATCACTGGGATTTACTAAACTTTTAACCACGTTTTGTTCCCCAAAGTATGCGTTATATACGGTTTCATCTACAATGGATGACATCATAATATTACTAAAGCCATGAGGGATAGCAAAATACAGGTTATTGACAAATGTTTGGGTTAATGAGGGATCAGCCCATACTGCATCTTCCGCATATAAACTCGAAGGACTCTGATCAAGAAAGTCTTTCTTGCAGGAGCTTGCATTTACAAGAATAAATGCAAATGTTATGATATAATAAATTCTTTTCATGATTTAATTCTCTATTAGTTGTTTAAAATGTAACTGATAAACCACCATTTATTATTTTTTGCAAAGGATAGCCTTGACCACTTGTACTTACGCTGGTACCGTTATCAGTTGTACCTGTAAGTTCCGGATCAAAATCTTTCATATGCGGGCTATAAGTTAAAAAGTTATAGGCATTTACATAGACACGTAAATTCTGGATTCCTACCTTAGAGATCAACTTGTTGGGTAAACGATAGCCTAATTCAATATTCTTAAGCCTGATATAATCGGAGTTGTATGCCCAGTATGTATTTCCCTGGCCAACCCAATACTCGTTGCCGCGGTTAAAGGTTCGTGGCTTGTCAGCATTCGGATTTTCCGGAGTCCATCTTCCTTCTGCAAAACTTTCCAAAAAGTTGCCAATTTCTCCTGATTCTGTAGAAATATAGCGTACTGCACCTGCAGAACCCTGAACTAAAGCAGACAAGTCAAATCCTTTATATGCCAAATTAAAACTAAGTCCGCCCTGAAAAGTGGGAACATCACTTTTATCATATCTTATTCTGTCAAGAGCATCGATCTTACCATCGTTGTTATAATCTTCAAACTTAATGTCTCCAGGTACTGCCCCGCTCCAGTGAGGATAGGCATCAATTTCTGCCTGGTTGTGGAACACACCAATTGCCTTGTACCATAACTGGCTGTTATACGGATGACCTGTACTTTGCTGATACTGTGGTGCACCTGCTGCTTCATCCCAGAATATTATTCGGTTTTTCTGATAACCACCATTCAGACCAATCTGATATTCAAAATCGCCGGACTTGTTGTTATAGCCAATGCTGAAATCAAATCCTTTATTTCCCATTTTTCCAATATTTTCCCGTGGAAGCATACCTGCTAAACCACTGGAAGTAGGGACAGAAGCATTACGATACCATAAAATTTGTGAACGCGTATAATTAAAGAAATCGGCGGTTAAAGACAGCTTGCTATTTAATAAAGTTGCATCAAAACCAATATTTGACTGATTAGCCACCTCCCATGTAACATTAGGGTTTGGTAGAACGGTTTGATACAAGGCTGGATTTTCTACTCCGCCATTTGTAATATACGGTATCCTTGGATTTCCTGAAGCGGGCCTTATTCCTCCTATGTCATATGTAGCAAGATATTGCCACTCGTTAATCTGGTCATTACCAGTTTGTCCCCACGAGCCCCTAATTTTCAATGAATTAATTGTGTTTCCTAAATGATTTTTCCAGAAAGGCTCTTCAGATATATTGTATCCAATAGATATTCCGGGAAAAAATCCAAATCGTTTCTCTTGTGGAAAAATGTAAGAACCCTGGTATCTCCAGACAAATTCTGCCAGATATTTTTGTTTATACGCATAATTAACTCTACCAAAATAATTTAATCTTGCCTGAGTAAACGCAGAACCATCATTCGACATAAACTGATCTGTTGCACCTGCAAACATCTGATCAAGCAAAGAAGATGTAAAGTTTTTACGATAAGCACTAAAGTTATCTCCTTTACCGGTTATTCTCTCAACACCCACCAATAAGTTCAAATCATTGTTTGTTAAAAATTTAGTTTGATAATTCACAAGGGCATTCAGGAGAATGTTTTGATTGTCTTCCATTCTCTCATTCAATGCAGGACTGTCAAAACCTTTTTTCGACTTTTCGAGGATTGGCTGATTATTAGCATCAAAACCACTGAAAGAATATAAATACCAGGGAGTTTGCCAGGTTTTCTGAAAACGGAAGTTTTTATCCAAAGATGCATTTCCTGTTAATGACAAGCCTTCTACCCATGGAATTTTAACATTCAGTTTCATGTTACTGTTTAATACATAGCGTTTATCATGATCATAACCGGTAGCCTTGGTACTAACAACAACAGGATTATCTCCATATTCAATATCCGGACCAGGCATGCCGTTTGGCCAATAAGCTGTCATGGTTGGTTTACCTCGCATTACCATTCTAAAGATACTGCCGGCAGAACGCGTAGGAAAATTACGGTCTTCCATACGTCCGGCAACATCAAAAGCCACACTTATATTTTTGTTAATGGCTCCATCCAGATTGGTACGAAAATCATATTGATTGTATTTTGTACCGCTGTTATAATAAAAGCCTCCCTGGCTTTTCCCTGATAGAGAAACAAGGTATTTTATAGCTTCGCTACCACCAGTTACCGACATATTTCCATAATTTTGACCCGCCCAGGGCTTTAAAACCTCATCGAACCAGTCAGTATTTGGATAGTTCCAGGGATCTGATCCATCAGCAAATTTTTGAATCTGTTCATCAGTATAAATGGGAGTATAAGCACTTGGGTTTTTGTAGTAAGCTATCTCATTGATCATGGTAGCATACGTAGGTGCATCTGCCATATCAGGAAGCCTGGTTGGAGTTCCATAGCCTTGGTTAAAGGAAGCTGTGATGGTAGGTTTACCTACCTTACCTCTTTTAGTAGTAACTAAAATTACACCGTTTGCTGCCTGCGCACCATAAATAGCCGCAGAAGCATCCTTTAAAACTGAAATGCTTTCTATTACACTCGGATCAATCCGCTCTAAACTGCGGCCCGGAATTCCGTCAACCACTACAAGGGGGTTATTATTATTCATCGTATTTACACCTCTTATCCGCAGAACAGAGCCATCGTAACCAGGTTCGCTGGTAGGTGTAACGGCAACCAAACCAGCCAAACGACCGGCAAGGCTATTTGTAACGTTGGTAGAAGGAGATTGTACGATGTCCGAGCCTTTAACCTGGCTAACCGCCCCGGTTAATGTTGCCTTCTTTTGCGTACCGTAACCAACTACAACCACTTCATTTAAAGACGTAGATGAACTTGTGAGCGCAATGTTAATTGTCCTTCTGTTGCTTATCGGTACTTCAAGCTTGTTGTATCCAATGTATGTAATTACCAATGTTCCATTTTCCGGCGCACTGTTAATAGAAAAGTTTCCGCTTGCATCTGTTGAAGCACCTACTCCTGTTCCTTTTACCATTACAGAAACACCAATCAGCGGCTCCCCTGTTTCTTTATCAGTAATTTTACCTTTCACAGGAATGTCGGCTTTACTTTTTTCGAATACAGAGCTTTCCTTCACAGTTGTTCCTCTGTTTTCAATTGCCCAAACAGGAGAAGAGGAAAGAAAAGTAACTGCAAAAGAAACACAAGCAAGCCTTGCAAGATGAGCATAACTGCTACTCCTTGCAAAGCAATTCAATTGTAACTTTTTTCTCATGATTTTTATTGGTTTATTATTAGTTAAAATAGTTTAACTGACAATTATTAACTATTTACCTATTGCTTAGATTAGTGGACTTCTCCGTATTAATTATAAAAAATGTAATAAAAACATTTATTAAAAATAACAAAAGAACACCCATATACCTGCAAAACAACAGAAGTAATGGTTAAATAATTGGCAGCGGTTAGTGATGGCTAAGCTAATAAAGTATTTTTTAAAAACAAATGTAATTTTGAACTTTATTATTTCTTAACAGAAAGGAGTAATGTTTCATTCACATATATTCTCACTTTGAATAGTTTAAAACTATTATTTTAAATAAGAATAATTTGCAGAATATCTGAATGAAGCAAATAAGGGCTACATAATTTAATAAAAGTAAACAGCGATCTTTTCCAGACGGATTTTGCTTTGCTGGAGGTCTGTATAATATTTTTCCAGCAAACTACCCGTTTGTGGTATTAACTGTTTATAATATTCCATACCCTGCTGAAGCTGTTCACCAAACTTTTTCAGCTGCTTAAACTTCTTATCTGAATACTCTCGTAAGCTGTTTTTTATATCTTTTTCAAAGTATTCAATGTATAAATTAAGCTCATTTATGAACATATGAGCCCGTTCTTTAGCCTGAAGCAGGTTTACTTCACCGTAGATATGTTTTATCATATCGTCAAGCGAAAATACTCCGGAAAAGTAGGCAATATTAGGGCCGGGGCAAATGGCTACAGCCCTGTTTTCTTTTGGTTTTAACAGGTTGTGTTTTATGTAAACAGAACTGCAAAGCGATTCGCATAAACAGATCTTTTCTGTAATTTCATCAAATCGCAGTTGAAACTCTTCCGCAGATATTTCCTGCGCTTTTAACTGATCAATCTTCTTTTTCTGGTATTCACGCGATGCAGTGCAAATCGGTTCGGCAGTAAATTCGGTATTGGAAACTAAGTACTTTTTAGTACAGGGACTACCAGGTCTTCCCTTAGCTATCCTCTCAAGCCGTTGTTTTTCTACCGAGCTTTTTCTGAAATTATTAAACGGAACACCTAAAGGCGAAGAATTGCTAACATAAAAGTCTTCTGTATCTGCCCCCGATAAATCGTGTAACGTTTCTGAATCAACATTGGTTGCTTCGGGCACTAACAGAAACGGGCTTCCCCAGCCTGTTCTATCCAGGTTATAGTGGTTCAATAAAAATTCATTTTCTTCTGCAGTACCTATTCCGCCTTGCACACTAATCTTTACTGTTTTATTTTCCAGTTCAGGCAATCCTTTATCCTTTAATGCGGCAGCATACAATACTGCAAGTTCTTCGGTCATTTCATTCCTGCGCTGTTTAAACTCCTCAAGTATAGGCCCTAATAGAAATCCTTCTGTGGCAAAAGCATGGCCACCGCAATTTAAACCGGATTCAATACGAAATTCTGAAACCCACAACCCCTTTTTCGCTAAAAATTTAGCCTGTATAAAAGCAGAGCGGAAATCGCTTACTTTCAAAATGATCTTTTTCAAAAAAGCTCCGTCAGGCTGTGGCAAAAAGCAATCAAATGTTTCCAGATAACTGTACAGCCTCGGGTTCATGCCTGCTGAAAGAATAAGCGATGAATTCAGGTTACTATTGGCAAATCCACGTAACGCAGCAAGCGCATCGGTATAAATATCCCCTAAAGCATTTCCGGCAGGATCATAATTCAGCTTATCAACTTTAGACATTATATTTACATCAATAGCCCCTTTTTCCAGCTGTTTCCGTAATTGCTCCTGCCGTTCTTTTCTTTCCAATGGATCTGCAGCGCACTGCATTTCCATGAACTGCCTTTTTAAAGATGAAGTATTTGGAAGCAAATTAAAGTACCGGTTAATATCCGAACCCTCCCCAAATTGCTGACCTTTCAGTTCTTCAAACTGATTATTTACCAATTGGTTAAGCAGATTAAGATAAGCGGTGATTCTACGAGCCCTGCTGTCATTTTCCTTTTTATTTATCGGAACATAAGGAATACCATTTTTCTCTGCATGTAACTTTCGCATCTTTTCAACCAGTTCATCATCTACAATAGAAACAACGGAAGAAATTCCATACCGTGCAACTTTAAGGGGAGTATCAATAGAAAAACCTAATCCAAGTACCGGGATGTGAAAAGTATGGCTCATAAAAACTATTAAAAATTCAAACAAAGAAGGAAATAAGTTCAGAGGAAAAATATGACCGGAATCACAAAAAGAAGTAATTGTGCCAACAAAAAGTATTATTAAATCTTTTTAAAACAGGAAGTTTTTAGAATAAGATAATTTTAGGATATTTTAGTCCTCATGAATGACGCCGCATTATTAAATGCAATTATTGAAAATGCCATTGATGGCATAATCACTATTGATAACCGGGGAATAGTCGAATCCATCAATCCTTCTGCCTGCAAGCTTTTCGGTTATACTCCCGAAGAAGTAATTGGCAAGAATGTATCCATGTTAATGCCAGAGCCAGATCACAGCCTCCACGATGGCTATATTGAAAGATACCAGAGAACCCATAAACCACACATTATCGGAATTGGTCGTGAAGTGAGAGGGCTTAAGAAAGATGGAAGCATTTTTCCTTTCAGATTGGGCGTAAGCGAAGTAAAGTTTTTCGGAAGGGAAATATACGCGGGTTTTATTCATGATCTGACACGCGAAAAAGCAGCCGAGGAACGCATAAAAGAATATGCTTTAGAACTTGAGCATACCGTAGAAGAAAGGACTGCATCGCTGCGAAAGACCGTAAAGGCACTGCAGGAAGCAAAAGAGGAGGTCAGCATATCATTAGAAAAAGAAAAAGAACTCAATCAATTGAAAAGCCGTTTCGTATCAATGGCTTCACACGAATTCAGAACTCCGCTTAGCTCTGTTCAGCTTTCGGCTTCATTAATAGAAAAATACTCAAAAAATGCCGATCTGGAAAATGTTTCCCGTCACGTAAATAAAATAAAAACTTCCGTTGGAAATTTAACCGCTATTTTGAACGACTTCCTGTCGCTTGAAAGACTCGAAGCCGGTAAAATAGAACCCACATTCCAGGAGTTTGACATTGTTAAACTTGCTGAAGAAATTATTGAAGAAATGCAACTGGTTACCAAGCAAAACCAAAGCATTATTTATCAGCATACCGGCTTAAGCAGTATGGTATTCCTGGACCAGAACTTATTAAAAAACTGTATTATTAACCTCGTAGCCAATGCCATAAAATACTCCGGTGAAAATACTTTTATAGAGTTTAATACCGAGATCACTGATTCAAAATGCGTTGTTGTAGTTCAGGATAATGGCATCGGTATACCTGAATCTGATCAGAAAAACCTGTTCGAGCCCTTTTTCAGAGCACATAATACCGGCAATATTCCGGGAACCGGACTCGGTTTGAATATTGTGGCACGTTACACCGCATTAATGAATGGAATGGTAGCTTTTGAAAGCACTTTGAATAAAGGCACCAAGTTTACAATCACCTTTTACAATAAATAGCTATTTGTACAATTTAGCAACCTAAACAGTTTCTAATGAAAAAGACAATTCTGATAATTGAAGATAACGACGACATACGGGAAAGCACTGCCGAAATTCTTAGCCTTGCAGATTTTGAAGTACTCACAGCTGCTAATGGGAAAGCCGGCGTTGATATGGCACAGAAAAATCCTCCAGACCTGATACTATGTGATATTATGATGCCTGAATTGGATGGTTATGGCGTTCTTTACCTGCTAAGTAAAAATCCTGAAACAGCTTCCGTTCCGTTCATTTTCCTAACTGCAAAGGCAGAACGTGTGGATATGAGAAAAGGGATGGAAATGGGGGCAGATGATTACTTAACCAAACCATTTGACGATATGGAGTTGTTAAATGCGATAGAGAGCCGGCTTCAGAAAAAGGAGAAACAAAAAGCGTTTTACAGCAAATCCCTCGAAAACCTAAGTCAGCTGGCTAACCACGGAAATGGTATTGAAGAATTAAAAAAAGTAATTGCCGAAAGGAAAATAAGGCAGCTAAAGAAAAAGCAAATTCTGTATTACGATGGCGATACAGCGCAGGGAATCTATCTGCTGCTATCAGGAAAAGTAAAAACTCTTAAACTCAGTTCAGACGGCCGCGAATTACTTACCGGCATGTACGGTCCCGAGGAATACATCGGCATACAGGCTCTGCTATCCAATGAAGCGTACACAGAAACTGCAGAAGCACTGGAAGACAGTTCTCTCTGTCTTATCCCGAAAGACACCATAGATCAGTTATTGAATAAATATCCGGATGTAGGACGGGAATTTATTAAAATCCTCTCGAATAATTTACGCGAAAAAGAAGAGCAGTTACTTCAATTAGCCTATAATTCCGTAAGAAAAAGAATGGCTCAAACGCTACTGCGCCTGGCGCTGCAAGCCAATTCAGCTTCAGATAATTCTGGATATACTTTTCGCATTTCACGTGAAGACCTGGCAGCAATGGCCGGTATGGCAACAGAAACGGTGAGCCGCACTCTGAGCGATTTTAAAGATGAGTGCATCATCGAAAAGAAAGGCAGCCAGATTGATATACTGGATATCAGCAAACTGCAAAAAATGAAAAACTGACAAGCATCACATTTCCTTCTGACTTCACTCATTCATTGAGCCTCAACTCTGCTGTACTTTTGAATAAAAATTTCTACTGTTATGCGAGTTGTGGCTTACAGCATCAAAAGTTTCGAAAAAGAATTGCTTGCAAAAGCAAATCAAAAGAAACACGACATTACGTTAATCTCTAACCGGTTAACGTTAGAAACTTCTATTTATGCAAAAGGCAAAGATGCTGTTGTTGTATTTACCAATGATGATCTTTCTGCTCCTGTAATTGATAAGCTGGCAGAGCTTGGTATAAAATATATTGCAACACGGTCAGTTGGAACAGACCATATTGACAAAGATGCCGCTGCAAAACACGATATAAAAATAGCGAACGTACCCTCCTACTCGCCGCAGGCCATAGCTGAATATACTGTTAGCCTTGCGCTCGCACTTAGCCGCAAACTAATTCCAACAGTAGATCAAAGCAGAAATTTCGATTTTTCCATTGATCAGCACATGGGATTCAACTTTTACGGAAAAACTGTCGGATTAATAGGTTTAGGACATATTGGTCTTGCTACTGCAGAAATATTTAGCGGACTGGGTTGCCATGTATTAGGATATGATGTTTCTTATCCGGAGAACATGGGCAAGATAGAACCTGTTGAACTGGACACTCTTTTAAGTGTTTCTGATATCATTTCGCTCCATGTACCACTAAACGATGCAACCCACCATTTGATTAATAAAACAACTATTTCTCAAATGAAGAAAGGAGTTATGCTGCTCAATACCAGCCGAGGAGGATTACTTAAAACGGATGATGTATTGACTGCATTGGAAAATGGCAGAATCGGGTACCTGGGCCTTGATGTATATGAGTTTGAAAAAAATCTTTTCTTCTACGACCACCATAACGACACAACAAAAGACAAGATACTCGAACGACTAATGGCTCTTAAAAACGTCATTATCACGCCCCATCAGGCATTTTTAACCCGCGAAGCTTTGCATGAAATTGAGGCACAAACTATCCTCAATTTGGATCGATGGCAGGAAAACCAATGCGCCGGCGAAGCCTGTGCCTGTGTTAAAAAATGTTATCTGGTTTCAAACGAAGTGGTAAAAGTATATTAATATCCTGATGGAAAAGCTGATAAAAAAATACAACGTAGCTGCACCCCGATATACCAGCTACCCTACTGTGCCATATTGGAGCCAGGAAGCTCCTTCTATTACTAAATGGATAGACTCGGTTCGATTCTCATTTCGACGCAGCAATAAAACGCAGGGTATCAGTCTGTACATTCACTTACCTTTTTGTGAGAGTTTATGCACTTACTGCGGCTGCAATACACGTATTACAAAAAACCATAAAGTAGAAGAGCCTTATATTGACGCCGTACTTAAAGAATGGGAAATGTATTGCGATCTACTGTCGGAAAAACCGATTATAAAAGAAATTCACCTGGGAGGTGGCACACCAACTTTTTTTAAGCCCGAAAATTTGAAGATACTTATAGAGGGTATATTAAAAAAAGCAACTGTCCATCCGGATGCAGAATTCAGTTTTGAAGGGCATCCCGGAAATACAACAGAAGAGCATCTTAGAACTTTGTATGTTCTTGGTTTCAGAAGGATCAGTCTGGGGATACAGGATTTTGACTTAAAGGTCCAGGTAATTATAAATCGCATACAGAGTTACGAACAGGTTAAAAAAGTAACAGAACTGGCAAGGGCAATTGGTTATACATCAGTTAATTTCGATTTAATTTACGGCCTTCCGCTTCAAAAACTGGAAGGGTTGCAACAAACCATTGAAAAGGTAGCAACATTAAAACCAGATCGCATTGCTTTTTACAGCTATGCTCACGTTCCGTGGATAAAGCCGGGACAGCGAAGTTTTACAGAGGAGCATTTGCCTTCTGTAGAGTACAAACAGGAACTTTACGAACTCGGAAGAAACATGTTTATCCAAATGGGATATGAAGAAATTGGCATGGATCATTTTGCTCTAAATACAGATTCGCTGTATAAAGCGTTAAAGAATAAAAGCCTTCATCGCAATTTTATGGGCTATACCCATCAATATACTGAACTGATGATTGCGTTGGGAGTTTCTTCTATTGCAGATACCTGGTTTGGATTTTCGCAGAACGTTAAAAAACTCGAAGAGTACCTGGAACTCATAGATCAAAATCAATTCCCTGTATTAAAAGGCCATATCCTTTCAGAAGAAGATCTCATCATCCGAAAACATATTTTAAATATTATGTGTACCGGAAAAACATCCTGGGATAAAAAATCTGAACAATGTGGCGCTTTTTTTGAAGGGATAGAACGGATGAAGGCCTTAGAAGAAGATGGACTTGTTGAAATAAAAATCAATCAGTTAAAAGTACTTCGGGCAGGAAAGAGATTTTTACGCAATATTTGCATGTGCCTTGATGCAAGGCTCTGGAATAATCAACCCACAACCCAGTTATTCAGCATGGCGGGCTAACATTTAAATTTATTGTAAGATTAATGGATAAACAACACGATATATTAACCCTGGAAGATATAAAACAACTCGTAGATACATTTTATAACAAGGTTAGAGAAGATGCGTTTCTGGCGCCTGTTTTTAATGAACGTATTCAGGATCGCTGGCCTGAACACTTAGAAAAGATGTATCGCTTCTGGCAAACAGTATTATTAGACGAGCATACTTATTTTGGAAGCCCTTTTGTTCCCCATGCAAAACTCCCTGTTGAGCATGCACATTTTGAGCGTTGGATGGCACTTTTCACAGAAACAGTAAACGAACTGTTTAGTGGCAGCAAAGCAGAAGAAGCGATGTGGAGAGCAGGAAAAATGGCGGAGATGTTTGAATTTAAAATAGAACATTACCGGAATAATCCTTTAAGAACTATCTTGTAAATTGGAAACAGTACTTATAAAACGGGTTTATGAACCATCCAAAAAAACGGATGGTTTTCGCGTATTAGCAGATCGGTTGTGGCCACGCGGATTAAAAAAGGAACAGGCAGCTATAGATCTGTGGTTGAAAGACATCGCCCCATCTTCTGATCTGCGTAAGTGGTTTAACCATAAGCCCGAAAACTGGGAAGCGTTTTGTACCCGATACAAAGCTGAATTAAAAGAAAACAATGCTTTGAAGGAACTGCTCGAACTTATAAAAAAGCATAAAACCGTTACGCTGCTTTATTCTGCTCATGATGAAACACATAACAACGTTGTAGTGCTGCAGCAATTCGTCAAAGAACTTCTCTAACAAGCAATTGCTATCCTCTTTCACACAAGAAGTTATTCAAATCAGCTTCAGAAAACATTATGCTCAACCGTTTAAGGGACATTACTATTAAAATTCATCAAAGCGATGAAGTGTATGAAATTAACACCTATACAGGCGAATACAGGAACCTGATGATGCTACTTTCGGACAAAATTTACCTGGATGACTTTGGCGAGTGTAAAGGAATGGGAAGATGCGGAACCTGCCTTATTGAAATTCTTAAAAGCAAGAATAGCTTGCCTATTCAGGAAAGGAATGAAGAAACGACGATAAGGAAAGCAGGAATTACAAATCAAAACATCCGCCTGGCCTGCCAGCTTTTAATAGATGAACATTTAAACAATATTGAAATAAGGATTGTAGCCGGATAAAAAAAGAAATTCATCAATGGCATACAGCCGGATTTACAACTTCTATTAAAGGAGATAAATAAGGAATATTAAGCGCTGCTCCCCTTAAAATAAACCACATCCCTAAACATAAAGTAATATAAGGAAGTACTTTTGAAAATTGAAGTGTTCGGGTTCTAAAGTACATTCCTGCAACCGAGGTGAGCAGCATTAAAGGTGTGGTTCCTAAACCAAAATAAAACATAAACTTCCCGCCATTTAAAACTGAATCAGAATTTACAGCACCTGCAAGGGCGAGATAAACCATCCCGCAGGGCAAAAGTCCGTTTAGCATTCCGGCAAATAAACCTCCGTACGATTTACTCAAAACTTTAGCCATTAAACCTGATAAAGGCTGAACCAGTTTATATTGCAGTTTTTCAATAAAGCTTATCCGTTTGTTAAAAAAATGTACCAGTGCAAATAAAACAAGTAGCGAACCGGTTAATACGCTGACGGTTTGCTGCCATCCCAGCATATTAAAACTTCGCCCTAAAAGACCGAGCAGTAATCCTAACAACACGTAAGAAAAGGTTCGCCCAAACTGGTACAAAAAACGCTGAAGGAAAGAGAGCCAGGGGGAGTTTTGTCCAAAAGGCATTGCCAGAACCATTGGACCACACATAGCAACACAATGCAGGCTTCCAAATAATCCGGTAAAAAATGCGAGCGCATTTATATTCATGGCATTATAATTTCTTTTTCTACAAGGTATTCTTTTTCATTTACTGTAAACTCCAGGCGGAATAACCAGGGCCCTTTCCGAAAATTCTTTCTTGGAATAATAACACACCTGTCTTCATCTGTTGTTCCCTGGTATATCTTATCCAACTTAGCGTTTGAAGGGCGTTTGCAAATCAGTTTGTACTTTGCGGGATACCTGAAAGAAATAGAAAGGGCATATTCATCTACATAAAATGCAGGAATAACGGAATCCCTCACTGCGTTTAGCTCGCGGTTGTAGCTTTTATCGTAATCAAGCCCTTTTTCATAATAATCATTTTCAACCAGGTCATCCCCTTTTGATAAGATCATTTTTGTACCCATACCAACAATGAAGGTTATAAACAATCCCATTGCCAGTAATAATTTAGTTCCCCAGTTCATATACTTATAAGTTTGGTGGAGCTATGAAAGTAGTTTCAAACCGGTCTACTACCTTTTGTCCCGAAACTATCTTCAGCTCAATATTTGATTTATATTTTTTTATCTGTTTCTGATCCTGTATCACGAAAAAGGTTAACTTAAGATTACCCGCCTTGTCCAGTCTTTTATCTTTCTGAATTAACTGTATCTTCGCTCCGGGATCAGAAGCTTTTATTTCAAAATCCAATGGATGGTTGGTTTTATTAATCAGTTCCGCGTTATATAAGTTGCTTACGGTGCCATCATTACGGATCTGGTATAAAGTACCTCCTGCACGCAAAATGGTCGTTTCCACATCTGTACGGCGTACAATAAGTATGGTAAGTACACTTAACAATGCAATAAGCACCGCCGCATAACCATATATTCTTTTACCCGGTTTAAATGGATTTCCTGTCTGTATCTCGTCTTCAGATTTAAAGCCGATAAGCCGGGGCTCACGGTTCAGCTTAATCATCACCATATCGCAGGCATCTATACAGGCCGTACAGTTAATACATTCAAGCTGAGTTCCCTGGCGAATATCTATTCCGGTAGGGCAAACGCTCACACATAATCCACAGTCCACACAATCACCGTGATCGTTTTCTGTCCCTTTCTTCAATTTTCCTCTTGGCTCACCCCTCTGGTAATCGTACCCTACTACCATGCTTTTACTATCCAGCAGCACACCCTGCAAGCGACCATAGGGGCAGATAGATGTGCAAACAATTTCTCTTAGGTATGCAAATACGCCGTAAAACGTAAGCGTAAAGATGATAATAGAAATAAAACCGGAAAGATGCTGTGAAACAGGTTCGCTGATAATTTTTAACAGCACATCCAGGCCAATAATATAGGATAAAAAGATGTTTGCGATCAGGAAGGAGATCAGCAGGAAAATGGCATGTTTTGCCCCTTTCTTCAAAATTTTTTCGGCAGATAAAGGTGCAGCATCCAGCTTTCTTTGTTGTGCCGCATCACCCTCGATCCAGCGTTCTATCTTACGGAAAACCATTTCCATAAAAATGGTCTGCGGGCAGGCCCAGCCACACCAAACCCTACCGAAAACTGCCGTAAAGAGTACAATAAATACCAGGAAGGTCAACATCGCCAGCACAAACAGATAAAAATCCTGCGGCCAGAATATAACACCGAAGAAAACGAATTTAGCTTCAGGCAGATTCAGTAAAATTAATTGTTCGCCGTTTATCTTAATAAACGGACCTGCGAACAGCAGCACCAGTAAGACATAACTCAGCACATTGCGGTAAGCCAAAAGCTTTCCTTTAATGAACTTGGGATAAATCCAGCTCCTTCCGCTTTTTTTACCGTTACTTTTTAAATCTTTTTTTACTGATAATTCCATTTTCCCTTCTCCTGATTTTATTATAGATCAATTATCCCTCCTTATCTCCCTGTGGTGCTTTTGGATTAGGCGGATTTGTTCCCTTTAACGATCCGATATAGTTTGCTACATCTGAAATCTGTTTCGGACTAAGTGTTTTTTCCCAGGAAATCATGCCCTTTTCAGGAATACCATATTTGATGGTTTTAAAAACGTCGTTAATTTTGCCGCCGTGAAGCCAGTATTCATCCGTTAAGTTGGGCCCTACCACTCCCTGCGCCTTATCCCCATGGCATGCAACACAGTTTGCCTTAAAAATACCTTCGCCGGCAGATAGCGCCGCAGCTTCTTTGCTCTCTTTTACTGAGTTTTCATCAATATTATTGGACGATTTGGAGAGATAGGCTTCTTTTTCAATTTTAGCCTGTTTCATTTCAGCAACATATTCCTGTTCCTGGTTTTTTCCCCAACCCGTACCGTGGTAGGTAATCAGGTAACCTATTCCAAAAATTATTGTTACGTAAAACAGGCCCATAAACCAGGCAGGAGTTGGGTTATCAAGTTCAGAAATTCCGTCAAACTGATGCTCCAGCAGAATGTCTTTTTCTTCTTCAATTGGTTTTAATCCTAACAGCCTGCTCCAGATTCCGGGTTTATTTTTTTGCAAAGCAGCCCACTCGTCCCATTCCATTCTTCTTTCGGGCTCAGCTACCGGTAATGAAGTCGGATTCAGAATTTCTGCTGATAAGGTTTTAAATGTGCGGAGCAATACAATCGCCACCACAAGCAGCACCAAAGCTGCAAGGATGAAAACTATAACGGTTAAATTCAGCAAAGAACCGCCAGATTCTGCACCCGGAGCTTTTTCCTCTGCCATTACCGGAAACGCAGAGGCAAGAAGAATTGAGAGTTGAAATATCTTTTTCATTAGAATAATTTATTTTATCGGCAATGAAGTTATCGGGAGCATGCATTATAAGTTACATGCCCCGGCTTTCATATATTTGAGTCGTTATCAGTTAAAGGAAGTTCGCTCATGTAGTCAATGTATTTCTTATTACTTTTTATAAGCAGGACTCCCACAATAATGAAGAATACCAGGAAGATCCAGAGAGAGGTTATCAAGTAAATCTCACTGCCTGAAACTTTATCTATAAATTGCTTGAACATATCTTTTCTGTTTGTTTTAGTTGTACTCTAATGAAGATACTTATTGATTATCAGCCACTTTACCTGCTTTGATATCAGTTCCAAGCCGCTGCAGGTAAGCTACAATTGCTATGATCTCCCGGTCGCTTTTCACTTTAATATTATCTGTCGAAAGATTTTTAGCGATCATATCTGCCTGCGTTTGGAGATCCTGATTAGCCAATCTCTCATATCCCTCCTCGTATGGAACTCCCAGTTTGCGCATAGCTGTTATTTTGGATGCGGTAGTAGTGGTATCCAGCTTTTGTTCTATCAACCATGGATAAGGCGGCATAATACTTCCGGGAGACATAGTTGTAGGATCCATCAGGTGATTAAAATGCCAGGCATTTGAATATTTACCTCCTTCACGATGTAAATCAGGACCTGTACGTTTAGACCCCCATAAAAAAGGATGGTCGTACACAAATTCACCTGCCTTGCTATATTCGCCGTAGCGTTCGGTTTCCGAGCGGAATGGACGGACCATTTGCGAATGGCAATTCACACAACCTTCACGGATATAAAGATCCCTTCCCTGCAATTCGAGTGGCGTATAAGGCTTTACACTGGCAATGGTGGGAATATTGGATGAAACCATGAACGTAGGCATCATTTCTACCATTCCTCCTATCAGAATTGCAATTAAGGCTACCACCATAAATTGAATAGGGCGGCGCTCCAAAGCTCTGTGAAGGGTATTTTCTGAAGCATGAGGTGTAAAAACCGGAGTCAAGGCCATTGCTTCGGCAGGTTCGTTTGCCAGCAGTTTTCCGGCTCGCATGGTTTTAACAAGGTTGTACGTCATTACCAAAACTCCGCTTAAATACATCGCTCCACCTATTGCACGGTAAATGTGCATTGGAATAATCTGTAAGGTGGTAGCCAGGAAATTCGGATATTTCAGCATGCCTTCAGGTGTAAATTCTTTTAACATTAAGCCCTGAGTAAAACCTGACCAGTACATCGGCACGGCATAGAATAATATTCCAAGTGTTCCGATCCAGAAATGGAAGGATGCTAATTTTTTAGAATACAATTCCGTTTGATAAATTCTTGGAACCAGCCAGTAAAGAATAGCAAAAGTCAGGAAACCGTTCCAGCCTAAAGCTCCTACGTGCACGTGCGATACGATCCAGTCTGTAAAGTGAGCGATGCCGTTAATTTGCTTTAAAGATAACATCGGACCTTCGAAGGTTGCCATACCGTAAGCGGTTAACCCAACCACCATGAATTTCAATATCGGGTTGTCGCGAACTTTATCCCATGCACCCCTCAAGGTTAACAGGCCGTTTATCATACCTCCCCAACTCGGAGCTATAAGCATCACAGAGAAAACAATTCCTAATGATTGAGCCCAGCCCGGTAAGGAGGAATACAGCAAGTGGTGGGGCCCGGCCCAGATATAAATGAATATCAGTGACCAAAAGTGCAGAATACTCAATTTATAAGAGTAAACAGGGCGGTTTGCCATTTTAGGAAGGAAGTAATACATCATTCCCAGATAAGGAGTAGTTAAAAAGAACGCAACCGCGTTATGCCCATACCACCATTGTACAAGTGCATCCTGCACACCTGCATACAGGTAATAACTTTTGAAAAAAGAGATTGGCAGCTCAAAGGAATTTACAATATGTAGAACTGCAACAGTAACAAAAGTGGCAATGTAAAACCATATTGCTACATACATGTGGCGTTCCCGGCGCCTGATGATTGTCCCGAACATATTTATACCGAAAACAACCCAGATAATTGTAATAGCAATATCAATAGGCCATTCCAATTCGGCATATTCATGCGAAGTTGTCATTCCGAGCGGAAGTGTAATTACGGCTGCGACGATAATTAACTGCCATCCCCAAAAGTGGATCTTGCTTAACCAGTCGCTAAACATCCTTGCTTTTAATAAGCGTTGAAGTGAATAGTACACTCCCATAAAAATCGCATTTCCAACAAAGGCAAAAACTACCGCATTGGTATGAAGAGGTCTTATCCTTCCAAAAGTGGTATATTGCGATCCCATATTCATGGCGGGTTTAAACAATTGGGTAGCAATTAATAACCCGACCGTCATACCGATAATGCCCCACACAATTGTAGCGATACCAAAATTTCGCACAATTCTGTTGTCATAATTAAATTTCTCAAGCTGCATAATAGAGATTAATAGAATTTTTTACGGTTGTAAAATTAGGCCAGGCCAGATGACTGTGGAATGACTTTTGTCCCCTGAAAAACTGACCTTTATCACATTTATTCCTCAATTTTTGACTGTTCTTTTAAACGTATTTATGTTGATGGCCGGAGAGAAACAAACGAGGTAGAAGGAATGAAAAAATTCGGCCTGCGAGGACACAGACCAAGGGAAATAATATATAGATACGCGGACAGGAAAAAGAATTAATCTTCCTGTTCGGGTTTATCATCGTCAAAAAGGATACGGATGGCGGGAGTATGTACGTCATCATGCTGCCCGTTTTTTACCGACCAGAAAAACGCACCCAGGAAAATGAGGGCCATCAGGATACTACAGGAAATTAAAAAATAGATTATACTCATTTCAACTGATTTTTCTTTGCGAAATAATGTGTTGCAAAGCTGGTAAATGCAATAATTGTTATGGTACTGGAGGGCATTAAAACTGCCGCGGTGAGTGGCGAAAGCGTTCCCTGAACAGCAAAATAAACTCCAATTAGATTATATGAAGCCGAAATAACAAAACTCATTTTTATTGTTCTAATGGCATCTTGCGCCTGTTTAATAAATTTTGGCAGTTTCGGCAGGGAATCACCTTCAAGAATAGCATCGCATGCGGGATTAAAATTATTAATATCATCACTTACCGAAACTCCCAGGTCACTTTGTTTAAGTGCTCCGGCATCATTCAGTCCGTCTCCTAACATCATAACCTTTTTTCCGGCTTGCTGCAAATGGCTGATATAGTTTAACTTTTCCTGGGGGCTTTGCTTAAAAAGCATGGGCGTTGAGGGCGGAAAAACAACTCCTAACACGGCCCTATCCGTTTCATTATCGCCTGAAATTAAATGAAGAGGATACTTTTTACTTACTGTTTCAAGAAGAGCTTCTAATCCATCCCTCCACTCCTGCTTAAACAGGAAAAACCCTTTATATTCACCATCAATACGAATATGAACAGTGGAAGAATCTGTTTTTGCAATACCGGAACTTACAAAAGCCGCGTTTCCGAGTAAAACTTCGTGCCCTTCAATAAATCCGCTTATGCCTTGCCCAACCAGTTCTTTGTACTCGGTAACATCTAAAAACTGACTGTTTTTTACCCATTTAACAATTTCTCTGCTTAAGGGGTGATTTGAATTCCGGCAAAGGGATGCTGTTAAGATTGCCTCATGCCCGGTAAGATCGCCCTGAAAACGGAGATTTACAGAATCCGGAGATGTGATAGTTCCTGTTTTATCAAAAACCATCGTATTTATTTTTGCGAGCTGCTCTACCGCATCGGTATTCTTTAAATAAAACCCATTCTTATCAAAAATTCCTAAAACTGCCGAAAGGGTAAAAGGAGTGCTTAAAGCCAGCACACACGGGCAAGCTACAATTAAAACCGCAGTAAAAGCTGCCCAGGCTTTATCTGTATTCTCCGAAAAAATCCAGAAAGCGGCAGAACCAAAAGCTATAGCAAAAACAACCAGACTAAAGTATTTTGCAATTCGATCGTTAAACCCGATAATCTTTTCACGTTTCTCATCAAAAGCTTCGTTGTTCCAAAGTTTTGTAAGGTAGCTTTGAGACACCGGTTTTATCACTTCCATTTCCACTGCCTCTCCCATCTGCCTTCCGCCTGCGTACACAATTTCTCCCAGCACTTTTCTCACCGGCGCTGATTCGCCCGTTACAAAGCTGAAATCAAAATAACCCTCGCCTTTTAGCAGAATAGAATCGGCAGGGATAATTTCATTGTTATGGATAAGCATACGCTCGCCTACCACCAGTTCGCTTATTGCAACAGGTTTTTCTTTACCGTCTCTTAAAACCGTAACTGCTACGGGGAAATACGAACGATAATCACGCTGGAAAGAAAGATGATGATAACTTCTTTGTTTAACCCATTTTCCCATTAAAAGGAGAAAAACCAGTCCGCTGAGGGTATCGGTAAAACCCGGACCGGAATGAGTAAGTATTTCATAATAAGTACGAAGAAAAAGTACCGCAACAATCAGAGCTAAAGGTGCATCCAGATTAATAAGCCTGTTCTTTAATCCGGCCCATGCCGATTTGAAATAATCTGTTGCACAATAAAAAGTTACCGGAATTGCAAACGCAAGATTAAGCCACCCAAACAGGTTTTTGAACTGTGCTTCAATGGAAGATAGGCCAAGATACTCAGGAAAACTGAATAACATTACGTTCCCCATGCAAAAGCCTGCTACAGCAATTTTCTTTATCAGCTGCCGGTTTACCGAATTCTTTTTTTCCTTTACAACATCCTGCAAACTGATAGAGGGCTCGTAACTGATGGAAGCAAGAAGCTCAACTAATTGCCGTAGTGTAAAATTCGCATGCCGGAACGTTATGGTAACTTCCTTTTTTAAAAAATCAATCCTTGAATTTACAACCGAGCTTTCTATCTTATAAAGATGTTCCAATAACCAAAGGCATGAACTGCAATGAATAGCGGGTATATAAAATGTAACTACAGTAATATCTTTATCAGAATAATCAATTAATTGAGAAACGATGGAAGGCTCATCTAAATATTCAAAATGTGCTTTAACCCTTTTCTGAGTTTCGCCCGGGCTATCGTTATAATGATAGTAATTACATAAATTATTTTTTGATAATATCTGAAAAACGCTCTGACAGCCTACGCAGCAAAATGTTTTATCTTCAATCTGCCAGGTGCTGTCTGAACATTCTGAACCGCAGTGATAACAACTTGTTTTAGCAGAAGTAATAGTACTCATAAAACCCTTTTTCTGATTTTCCAAAGATGGAACAGATAAAGGATTTTATTTATGACGTCAGGGATTTTAAATAATGATTTTCGTCACTACCGCTGTTTGCGGCTGTTAAATCATTTCAATCTGATACTACTTGTGTGGATTTTTAGGTACAGATATCATCCCTTTAAATTCAATATTTCCAAACTCGGCAGTAATTTTCTGCCCGGCAGAGGAAGACTTGAATTTTGTACTGCTAATTGCAGAAATGGAAGGATTACTTACACTGAAAGTTCCGTTTGCGGCATGATTAAGCGCATACGACAGATAGACTTCAGAAGGATCGCCGAATTTTTTCGATAAATCTTCATAACCTTCCTTATCTACAGCCATCCCGGTATAATAACCTCCCACTTCCTGCTGATTCTTAGTTTCAAATTCAGGAATATACATATCGTATTTATCGATGTGTATGGCAAAAAAACCAACAGGTTTACCGTATGTCTTTTTTCCAATTAACTTAACGTTTACTGCCGGTTTTAGGCTATTTATAAGCAACTCACTGGCGGAGGCCGTGGATCCGGTAACGATAAAATAAACAGTGCTCACATTCAGGCTTCCGTCTTTTTTAAACACTTCCACGTTATAATCTGCCTTGGTTGGGGCAAAACCGATGTCGGCATAGGTATAATATTTTCCGTTCGCTGCATCACTAGAATATTGAAGCTTGTTGTTTTGATCCGTCAAAGGCTGATTGACCAGAATAGACGACTTTCTTTGCTGCTGAGTCTTCAAATTTTGCAAGGTTTGATTATAATAGGTTGTAAACATTACCTTGCCGTTTTGAGCGGCCGGAACAATAAGATTTGCAAAGTCTGCAGCGGTTTGCACGGAACCCCCTCCGTTATAACGCAGGTCGACAATTAATTCGCTAACTCCTGCAGTTGAAAAGCTGTTAATTGTTTCCTTTAAATCAGCATATACCTGATCGTTGTATGTAAACTGGTTAAATACAATATAACCAACCTTTTTATTTCCTTCCGTATAAATATGGGTATAAAGAATCGGATCCAGATCATAAGTTCCGCTGTTAACGGTAACATCTTTAGTAGAACCGTCGGCTTTTCTGATCTTCATTGAAACAGCTTTTTCTCCGCCAAAAATGGCATTGTTAACAAAATCAAGATCGGCATCGTTCGTTGCATCAAGCGAAGTTCTTCCATTAAGTTCTATTATCCGGTCGCTGCGTTCCAACCCTGCTGCTGCAGCCGGCGAACCCGCATACACATATTTCACTCTTAAATCCGATTGTGTATTGTAATTAACAGAAAATCCGTAATCGCCTCCAACACCTCCAAGTTCGGAAGATACGGAGCCGTCATCTATAAAAGAATATTTTGATTCTCCCGGATAACTTTCTATGTATTCATAAGATTTGCCTGTAACCGGGTTGACGGGATACTGTGTAATGGCATACAACTCCTGTTCAAAAGAAGAAAAACCCCTGGGATTAAATGAAGCGTACTCAGGCAGAGCTTCGTTCCAGTAATACACTTCTTTTGCGTACAAGAAAATAGAGTCTTTGGTAAGCGCATCCCTGTTAACCTTGGGTTTTGGATCTTTCTTACATCCTGCGCCCAGCAGCATAAAGGATGCGCCAAATACGATCGCAATAATTGTAGATTTAATTTTCATAATTTCTTTATAACAAATCCTGTATTTCAATATAATCAACTCCTGCTGATGCCGCAAATTCCTGGTCGGTTTCAGAGCTTCCAAAAATGATGATCTCTTTTCTGCTCAGTTTATATTTATCAATGAGAAAAAGTAGGACATCCGTCTCTGGTTTTGGTTTAATTTCGTCTGCAAAATACACGGTCAAATATTGCTCCAATCCGTTCCATTCCACTTGCCTGATCTTATTCAGCTGCTGTTCGGGGTTTCCGTTAGTTAGCAGAAAAATCTGTTTTCTGTCAACTACAATCTGCTGTAACAGCTGAAGAACATTTTTATAAATAAGCAATTTTAAAGGAAGACGAGCATTTTTATGTAAACGATCTAAGTTTTCGCGGTATTTTTCATCTATTCCAAACGCTTCTTTAGCCCTGTCAAAAATTCCTGTAGCGCCTTTATGTTCGTAGCTGGTTTTTAAAAATTGAAGCAGGTCTGCAGCAGGCGGAAATGTTTCTGTATATTCTATAAAACTGGCGAACAGATAATATACCTGCAACAGGTAATCCTTTTCGGGATAAATTACATTATCAAGCTCAAAAACAAAAGCCTTCTTTCCTGAGGGGATATCCTGGTAAGTTAACATTAATCGGCAGTAAAGATGTTAAATGCAGTATTTTCTTTATTTGTCCAGAAAACACCCCGCTCTGTATCAGCAGGAATTTTCGGATTATTTGCAGCAGTTGTTGCAACACATTCGCCATGTGCAATAACCACAATCTCCCGCCCTGAATATACCTCTAGAGGTAAGAGTTCAGCAATCTGATCTTTTGCAGGAATCATCAGTTCAATACCATACTCCTCAAACAATTGAATAGCATCTGCTAATGCTTTAATTTCCTGCTTCAATAAAGGATATACTCTTTCAATGCTGTTATCCAGGCAAATCTTCAACATCTCATGAACAAAAGTATTGGAATGAGCGCCCGGAATTTTAATAAATGAAGAGCCCTTTAGAAGGAATTCCGGAAGTTCTGTTGCATCGGCGAGGAAAACGCTGTTTTCACGTTCCAGTAACCTTTTCAGTTTATAAGCGTTCGCAAAGGTAGAGCCGGTAATGAGTATGTTCAATGTAGCGTTATTTATAAATGATCTGTTATTTGCCCGTCTTTCATCATAATTTTACGGTCAGACATTTCTGCAAGGTCTTCATTATGGGTTACAATTACAAAAGTCTGCCCGAAATCATTCCGCAGCTGAATAAACAATTTGTGCAGATTTTCCGCGTTGGCTGAATCCAGGTTTCCTGAAGGTTCATCAGCAAGAATAATTAAAGGTTTATTCATTAATGCTCTTGCCACAGATACCCGCTGCTGCTCTCCGCCCGAAAGTTCGGAAGGTTTATGATCTGCACGATGTTTAAGCCCCAGCATTTCCAGAAGTTCATAAGCCCTGCTTTCTGCTTCCTTTCTGCCCTTCTTAGCAATAAATGCCGGGATACAAATATTTTCAAGTGCAGTAAACTCCGGTAATAAATGGTGGAACTGAAAAATAAAGCCAATGTATTCGTTGCGGAAAGCACTTAAGCGCTGAGGCGACAGCTTATTCACCCTCACACCGTGGATTAATAAATCCCCTGCATCCGGTTTGTCCAAGGTGCCTATAATATGAAGCAAGGTACTCTTTCCGGCACCGGATGCACCAAGAATAGTGACAATTTCCTTTTGCCTGACCTCCAGATCAACACCCTTGAGGATTTCAAGCTTTCCGTAAGATTTAGTAATTCCTGAAGCCGTAAGCATGTGCGAAGATAAAGAAAGCTGCAGGAAAATTGTTTTACATCTCAACCTGATTCATCCAATTAATCTTTTTCCAGATAAAAATTTTAAAAACAGGCTACGATTTGTAGTTTTACCGCAAATTTGAATCAATGAATATTCACGAATATCAAGGTAAAGAGATATTAAAAAGTTTCGGCGTTCGGGTTCAGGAAGGTATTGTAGCAGATACCCCGGAACAAGCTGTAGAAGCTGCCAAAAAGCTGAAAGAAGATTACAATTCTGATTGGGTTGTGGTAAAAGCACAAATTCATGCAGGCGGACGTGGAAAAGGCGGTGGTGTAAAGCTTGCAAAAAACCTGGATGAAGTAAGAGAAAAAGCTTCTCAAATAATCGGGATGCAGCTTATTACTCCGCAAACTGGTCCGGAAGGTAAAAAAGTGAATAAGGTTTTAATTGCGCAGGATGTTTATTATCCGGGTGAAAGTGAAACCAAAGAGTTTTACATGAGCGTTCTGTTAGACCGTGCAAAAGGACGCAATATTATTATGTATTCTACCGAAGGCGGGATGGATATCGAGCATGTTGCAGAAACAACTCCCCATCTGATCTTTAAAGAAGAAATTGACCCGAAAGTTGGACTGCGCCCGTTCCAGGCAAGTAAAATTGCCTTCAACCTGGGTTTGAGCGGAGTAGCTTTTAAAGATATGACCAAATTTGTAGCTGCACTTTATAAAGCGTATGAAGCTACAGATTCATCTATGTTTGAGATCAATCCTGTTTTAAAAACTTCTGACAATAAAATAATTGCCGTAGATGCAAAGGTTAATCTGGATGAAAATGGCTTATTCCGTCACCCGGATTATGCTGCTTACCGTGACGTAACCGAAGAAGATCCGATGGAAGTAGAAGCCAGCGAATCAAACCTTAATTACGTTAAATTAGATGGAAATGTAGGCTGTATGGTAAACGGAGCCGGTTTGGCAATGGCAACCATGGATATCATAAAATTAGCGGGTGGCGAACCTGCAAACTTCCTGGACGTTGGTGGAACTGCCAATGCACAGACAGTTAAAGCCGCATTTAATATCATACTGAAAGATCCGAACGTTAAAGCGATACTTATTAATATTTTCGGAGGTATTGTTCGTTGCGATCGTGTTGCGCAAGGCGTTATTGATGCATATAATGAAATAGGCAATATTCCTGTGCCAATCATTGTTCGCTTACAGGGAACAAATGCCGAAGAAGCTAAAAAACTTATTGATGAATCGGGACTACAGGTTTACTCGGCCATTCTTCTTAAAGAGGCTGCCGAACTGGTAACAAAAGTACTTTCAAAATAAGAAAGTCCATAGTTTTAAGTTCAAAAGCCATTGCATGCCCGCAATGGCTTTTTTGTTTTCTATTTCTTCCTTATAAAAAGAATCAGGAAATTTATTTCTTTAAAACTTCCTGCTATGAAAACACCTCTCCTTTTTATCCTGGCATTCCTTTTTATTTTACCCCCGGTAATCAAAGCGCAGAACGGACATTGGAAACTTATCAGTACAAACGACAAAATAGAGGGCCGCAGCGAGTGCGGATTAGCGGCGGTAAATGGAAAACTATATTTACTTGGCGGACAGGGAGCACCGGCACCGGTTGAAATTTTCAATCCTGCCACTTCTGTCTGGACTAAAAAAGCTACCGCCCCTGCAGAAATACACCATTTTCAGCCTGTTGTTTATAAAAACAAAATTTATGTATTGGAAGCATTCTCAGGAGGAACTTATCCGGATCAACATACACTAACGCATGTTTATAGCTATGATACTGAAAAAGACCGATGGAAAAAAGAAGGCGAAATTCCCGCAGGAAGAAGAAGAGCAGCAGCCGGCGCTGCAGTCTATAAAGGAAAAATCTACCTGGTAAATGGCATTCAGCATGGGCATGTAAGCGGAACTACCAACATGTTTGACGAGTATGATCCTGAAACGAAAACCTGGAGAAAGTTGCCCAACGCTCCCCACATCCGCGATCACTCAACGGCTGTTGTTGTAAATGATAAATTATACGCTATCGGCGGTCGTAATACAAGTTACCACGAACCCGGCAATTTTATGTCCTTTTTCGATAAAACCATTTTGGAAGTAGATTGCTTCGATTTTAAAACCGGAAAATGGTCAACATTAGATGCCAGCCTGCCTTTGGGAACAGGTGGAGGAACCGCTGTAAACCTTCATAATAAAATCTTCTATATCGGCGGAGAACGAGCGACCAAAAGTACTCCCAATGGCCCCCAGAAAGATGTTTATTACCTTGACCCTGCCGGCAGCACCGGCTGGATACACGCCGCAGATTTGAACAAAGCCCGCAACGGAGTGGGCGGAGCTATACTAAACGACAAAATTTACATAGCCGGCGGAGCGGGATCTGACGATATTGCAATAGAAGTATTTGAAAGTGAGTAAAAAGCCACCACCCGATCGGGGAATGGCTTTTCAAAACTGCATTTAAACCAAAACCATTAAAAAATAATATTCCCTCTTATTTCGCCGGACGGATGGGCGGAACTGTGAACATTGAAATACCATTTTCCTGCCAGCAATTCGTTTGCCTGCTCTTGTGTTAAAGGATCGGTAGAACCGCTTAATGTTCCTGAATTACCGGCACTAAAACCCGTTACCGGAATTTCAACAGGAGAACTCGTGCTGGGAGAACCATTCTCTGCACCGTGAAAATGCATTCCTGTAGTTGTAGAAGAACTTGCTCCTAACTGCCAGCTGAGGTTGTAAGAGATCACCCTGCTAATTGGATCGAACGCTACTTCTATCGTACCGCTGCCTCCGTCTGTAACTGCAGGCACCTCATTTGCGCCACTCAATTGTATGGTAGCTGTCTTTAATGGGTTCGCATCCTCCTTCTTATCTTTTTTACAGGCAGACATAGCAAATACCAGTACTCCCAAAATAAACAGCAGTGCGTTCAGTTGATTTTTTATAAGTGTTTTCATAAGCTGATTTTTATAACAGGTACGTTCATCGCAAAGAGGAGGTTGCCTCCTCACCTGTTAAAAGGAGCAGGAGGAAGAAATAAACAGAATTCTTTTTATACCACAGTCGGCGGAACCAGTACCGATTTAAAATTCAGGTTACTTCCTCATATTTAAACAGATATTACTCGTAATGCGGGGAAGGTTTATATTTTTGCAAAACATTTCAACTATTCCCTAAAGGAATATTATTAATTATGTAAAAGAAAAAGGATTATGCTTCAACGTACTAAGATTAAAGATCTGCTTAACACTACTGAATTCAACAAACAGGTTACGGTTAAAGGCTGGGTAAGAACTTTTCGTAACAATCAGTTCATCGCCATTAACGATGGTTCAACTATCAATAATATTCAGGCAGTTGTTGACTTTAATAATACGGACGAAGCTTTATTGAAACGGTTAACAACCGGTGCGGCAGTTTCTGTAACGGGAGAACTGATAGAATCTTTGGGAAAAGGCCAGAAAGTAGAGATCAAGGTGCAGCAGCTCGAAATACTGGGCGACAGCGATCCCGAAAAATATCCTTTGCAACCTAAAAAACACAGTCTGGAATTTTTACGGGAAATAGCTCACCTTCGTTTTCGCACCAATACGTTCAATGCTGTTTTCAAGGTTCGTAATGCGTTGGCTTTTGCCGTACACAAATTCTTTAACGATCGTGGTTTTATTTATATGCACACGCCGATCATTACCGGATCGGATGCGGAAGGTGCCGGAGAAATGTTTCGCGTTACTACCCTCGAGTTTGAAAATACGCCGAGGAATGAAGACGGCTCCGTTAACTTTAAAGAAGATTTTTTCGGAAAAGCTACCAATCTTACCGTTTCCGGGCAGTTGGAAGGAGAACTTGCAGCCATGGCCTTTGGCGATATTTACACATTCGGACCTACTTTCAGGGCTGAAAACTCCAATACAACCCGGCATTTAGCTGAGTTTTGGATGATTGAGCCTGAAATGGCCTTTTACGATCTGAACGACAACATGGACCTGGCGGAAGCATTGTTAAAATATGTGATCAGCTATGCGATTGAAAACTGTTCCGAAGAGCTTGAATTCCTGAAGAACCGTTTACTGGAAGAAGAAAAGCAGAAACCGCAGAACGAACGCTCGGAGTTTGACCTGATAGCCAAGCTGAACTTTTGCCTCGACAATGATTTTGAGCGCCTCACCTACACCGAAGCCATCGATATTCTGAAGAATTCGAAACCCAACCAGAAAAAACAATTCAAATATTTGATTGATAACTGGGGCGCCGACCTGCAATCAGAACACGAGCGCTACCTGGTAGAAAAGCACTTCAAAAAACCGGTGATCTTAACCAATTACCCGGCAGAAATTAAAGCCTTTTACATGAGGCAGAATGAAGCGGATGAACAAGGCAGAAAAACCGTAAGGGCGATGGATATTTTATTCCCCGGTATCGGGGAGATTGTTGGCGGGTCGCAGCGGGAAGAACGCCTGGATATGCTGGAACAACGCATGCAGGAAATGAACATCCCGGCCGAAGAACTTTCCTGGTACCTGGATACCCGCCGTTTTGGTTCCGCACCGCATGCCGGCTTTGGTTTAGGTTTTGAACGCCTCGTTTTATTTGTAACCGGCATGACAAACATCCGTGATGTAATTCCTTTCCCGCGTACGCCGAAAAACGCGGAGTTTTAGTTTCGTACCTTAAATCAATATGCTAAAAGCAGAGAAAAACATTCTTTCTCTGCTTTTTATATTTTCAGCATATTTTATAATTAGCACTTCTATTTGGAATTGCAGGGATAAATTTTTAACTATGTTTTAATATTGTTTTAACTATAATGCGTGTTTAGGCTAGAAGAATAACAACAGATATAACAGAAATATACGAAAGTGTGCGCAAAGCCACTCGTTATAGCTCATTTTAAGAAGACCGACAACAAAAGAAAGAAATGCCATTAAGAGCATACATAGACAATGAAGAAATCATTTCCATTGACCAAGACGAAAAACAATGGGAAGATTTAAAAAAGCAGCTCAAATCAAAAGAGTCCGTTTTGACATTGCCGTGTTGCCGACACGTTGGATTTTTAAGGACAAGTAGCAAAGGTCTTAGACACTTCGTTCACGCAAAATCAGACAACACTTGCGACTGGAAACCAGAATCACCAGAACATTTGAGAGCAAAAATTGAAATAATAGAAGCTTGCAAAGAAAATGGCTGGAAAGCGATACCTGAATTTTCAGAAACTAATTGGAGAGCAGACGTTTTGGCTATCCGAAATGAAAAACGAATTGCATTTGAAGTTCAATGGAGCAAACAGACATTTGAAGACACAAAATTTCGCCAAGACAGATATAAAGAATCAAATGTTCGTGGTTGCTGGTTTTTCCGCACAGCACCAAAGGAGTTAAGAGAATATGACGAACATCTAAAAGCTGACAAAGAAATACCAGCATTCAAAATATTTAAAGACGACAACTCAAACATTATTGCTCAACTCAAACAGACACAACTTCCATTAAGGACTTTGGTAGACAGCTTATTAAAAAGAAGATTAAAATTCTGCGAACACATTCGACTGAAACCAAAACAAGAAGTAACAATCGTTTTCTTTGAAACAAGCTGTTGGAAGTGCCATAAACCCCAACACCTTTGGACAGTCGAACAAAATCTTGTTACGGTATGCAATCAGGACTTTTATTTAATGGGTTCAATGTGGGACAATGACGATATTGACAAAAGCCCCAAAATATATGAAGCTGTAAAGCAGTTCTTACAAACAGAGAAAGGTAAAAATCTCAAAATCGGACAACTAAAAAAGCGATATAGCAAAACAGTTCACGACAGCTATTTATCACACGGCTGCTTCTACTGTGACTCAATTTTTGGCGATTGGTTCTTAAACACAGAAAAAATGGACGGACAGAACGACCCCAACGGCATAAGACATAAAATAGAAATAGAGTTTGAAGCGACAAAGGAAGAAGGACAACATTGGTGCTACTCTGACAACGGACAATTTTGCGAATGAAAAGAAAAACGAGCTATAACACGGGTTTTGCGTCAGGCGGGGTGACGTGCAAACTTGGAGCTTTGTGCTTCTATTCAAGTTCAGTGCTGGTTGACAGTTTTGTGCTCCGAAACCCGCCCGAACGCAAAGCCCGAAACCGTTATGCCCAATTTTAGGACGACACCAACACAACGACATGAATGGAATTAGAAAACATAGAGGACTTAAACGATACTATAAAAACCTTGCTGTTGAAAATGACCTTGACAAAGCAACGTGGCTTGACTTTGACAATTCCAAAACGTGGTTCGACAATTGGCATCTGCACTTTGACTGGAAAGGCTACGGTAATGACAGCTTCAAAAGAAGAAGACCACATTTAGACAAGTTGTTTCGTCACTTTGACATACTCGTTGACAGGACAAAAAAACTAAAAACAGACTTTCAACTCTATTCTGTTTTACTTGACTTCGACAGTTCAAGTGACGCACTATTCTTACATACACCAAATCCTAACAACAGTCAATTTCCGTTTAAAATTACCGACTTGCAGTTGACAACGACATTGACAAATAAACAACTCGACAACTATTTAAATAACTTAAACGGTTATGAAAAGCTATATGGAAAAGCGGACGAAGCCTTCTGTTTAATATTCAAGAAAAATGTGGGACAACCTTTCTGACAGAAGAAAAACTGGGCATAACAGCACATTTGCAATAGGCGGGGTTTCGTGCTCCGCATGAACATTTGTGCTAAAAAGCCCGCCCATCGCAAATCTGCAAAACGTTAGCTGTAACTTTATGACGACATACAAACTCATAATAACATTATCAATTCTGACTTTTTTTTTCGGCTGTGACAACAACAAACACGGACGACAAAACGAAATAAAAAGAGTTGTATTTGCTACAGGTGGTTGCTATGGAAACTGTCCTATTCAAGTTATTGAAATAGACAGTTCCTTGACAATTAAGTATCATGGGGTAAAATATACAGACCGTGTTGGCTTTTATATCGGCAACATAACCAACGACTTTTGGAACCTATTGAATTTAAAGTTTGAGAATATTAACTACAAACAACTCGACAGCTCTTATGAACATT
This sequence comes from Rubrilithobacter danxiaensis, assembly GCF_047272945.1. NCBI lineage: Bacteria > Pseudomonadati > Bacteroidota > Sphingobacteriia > Sphingobacteriales > Sphingobacteriaceae > Rubrilithobacter > Rubrilithobacter danxiaensis. The sequence continues at coordinate 236,095 of NZ_JBKOPS010000006.1, read as the reverse complement.
CTGTTGACGACCTTTCAACTGAAATTTACATTTACTACAACGATAAGGTAAAACATATTCATGGACAATCCGCAAGTCTGCCCGATAGCGTAATGACAGTATACCAATGGCTAATGACAGAGATTAAACAACTCAAAATGCAACCGACAAAAGACAGTTTAAGTTTTCCGACAATTGTTGAAAAACCTTTGCCAATACCACCAATACCAGAGAATTTTAAATTTGTTCCACCGACAGTTGAAGAAAAATGAGAAAAGCTACAGCTAACACGGGTTTTGCGTCAGGCGGGGTGACGCGTAAACTTGAAACTTTGTGCTTCTAATGAACTTTAGTAATAACTTGAAATTTTGTGCTCCGAAACCCGCCCGAACGCAAAGCCCTAACCGTTATGCGCAACCATAAAACCCATGAACAATTTCGAGGAAATAAATAACTACGGAGGACTGTTTCTTACGAAGCTACATGAGCCTAGTGACAACTCCCTCGAAATCGAAGTTCGGGAATCATTTACATCACCGCTTTCGACAGACGTAGTTGTCGGAGAAAAAACTATCAAGGACTGTTATGAAGTATCTATTAATGAATACGGAACATCCTTTAATATCTCCTTTATAAATTATGTAGCATATCAAGTTCTTAATGAGAGCTTCTACAGCTTTCGTGAGAATGAAAACTATGTTGCTGGAAAGTACTCGACCTTTTGCATTTTTTCGGAATCGAGTTATCTCGACTTCGTTTTGAAAGAAACTTATGCGGACGAGATTTTCCCTAAGGAATTGAGACACTATGGACTGTATTGCCAAAACCACATTGTTCATATTATTGCATTAAACGAACCAGAAATTACAAAGAATGGCAGCGCATAACATCGGCTCTGTTGCTATTGCTGGTTTCGGTGGTGTATGTTATTTCGCTGCTTTCTATTACATTAGTGCGGGCTTGAAAGTGACGTGCAATTAATGCCGCAACATCAACAAGCCTTACCGTTGGGTGCTATTTTACGGACGACACCAAAACGACCAGAAAACAATGACAGAACGAATTAAATATACTTGCAGCTGTTGCGGACAAGAACACTTTGAGTTTCCAGCTCTGACATTTAAGTCGCCAGATAATTACGACACATTATCGCACCAAGACAAAGAAATAATAGCGGAAATCAGTAGCGACTTTTGTGTTATAACTCACAGCGACCAAACAGACAGGTTTATCCGTTGCACTTTGACACAAAAAGTAATTGACCATTGTGAAGATTTAGAATACGGACTTTGGGTTTCGTTAAGCGAAAAAAGTTTTAATGACTATTCCGAAAACTTTGACAACGAAAATCACGAAACAAAATACTTCGGTTGGCTATGCAACGACATACCCGAATACGAATTTAAGGAAAGTATTCCGACAACTGTTTTTACACGGGCAGGAAATCAACGCCCCGAAATTGTTCCTCACGAAGACTTTGACCACCAATTCGTAAAAGACTATTACAACGGAATAACCAAAGACGAAGCCGAAAGACGAATTAAAACAATGTTGGACAGAATTGAACAAGCAAACTGAATAGAAAAAACAGCACCCAACACGGGTTTTGCGTCAGGCGGGCTGACGTGCAAACTTAAAGCTTTGTGCTTGTAATGAACATTAGTAATAAATTGAAACTTTGTGCTCCGAAACCCGCCCGAACGCAAAGCCCGAAACCGTTGGCTAATATTATAAAAATGACAATAACGTACAAACTTTACTTTACGACCCTATTCATTTTACTAACCAACTTCACATTTGGGCAAAGAGCCCCGTCGCCTCCAAAACCACTAGGACAAAAAAAAATCGGCAAAAGCAACAACGGCAATTCTCAAAGAATGTATGGCGAACAAGTAAAAACTATTTTGCCAAAATTTGATATATCTCTATCCTTATCGACAGACATAAAGTCAATCTACTATTTCAAGACAATCGAAAACAAACTCGTTCAACTTGACACAACCATTACATCTGAACAAATCATTAGTTTGACCAAGTTCAATATCTCTAAAAATCAAATTGATCCAAAAGTTTTAGATAGTTTAGCAAACAAGACGTATAACCAAAACGAGGAAAAAAACTATGCAGAAGCTATTAAAACGGCACAATTGATACTTGACAAGAGCCCTAACAACATAACAGGGCACAAAGAAATATCATTCGCCTATAAACGGATAGGCAAGGACAGCCTTTCAAATAAACATTTTGGAATGATGGTGAAAATAATAACTTCCGTTTTTAAATATGGAGATGGAACATACGATTATCCATTCTTAGTAAACAATTTTTTTGAAGGAATTTCAATTTATGAAGCTGCGTTTAGATGCAAACCCAACAAAATGACAATCATGCTGGACAAACATAAGAGGCTTTTAGGTGCATACAACGGATATTCTTCTGCAATGGACGAAATTTTAATTAGATATTCTGAATTGACGCATTGGAAATCACAGTTAAAAGAAGGTGACTATATTGAAGAAAAATAACATCAGCCAACATGTTTTTTGCAAAAAATGGCGGGTGACGTTATTCTCGAAATTTTCTACATTTAACTAAACTTTGTGCTGTGCGGCAATGAAGTGCTTACTATCCGCCATATTCGCAAACCGCTACTCGTTATACTCAACACCTTTAACAATTTAAACCGTCATATTCTATATCAACCTCTCCTGACGCAAATAACCTCTTTTTTGACGCTTCTATACCCTACTTATTTCGTGGCTAAGCGGTACGTTTGTACTATAACAAATCCGTTCTAAGCGATATATTTGACGAAGAACACCTTCTTCAAAGTCCTGAATAACAATTAAAACCAGCTATGAGAAAGATAATTGCTGCAATCAATATGACACTTGACGGTTTTTGCGACCATACGGCCGGAGTTGTTGATGCTAAACTCCATCAGCATTATTCTGAACTGATAGATAATGCAGGAGTTATTTTATATGGTCGGAAAACCTACCAACTCATGCAATTTTGGCAAACATTATTGAAAAATCCTTCGGGTGAAAAATCGATGGACGACTTTGCAGTTTCAATAGACAAAATTCAAAAACTTGTTTTCTCCAACACCCTGAAAGACACAGGCTGGAACAGTGCAAATCTTACACAGCGACCTCTTAATGAAGAAATTCTGGAACTCAAACAACAATCAGGAAAGGACATCCTGGTTGGAAGCCGGAGTTTGATTATTCAACTTTTAAATAGTAATCTTATTGACGAATTTCAAATTTGTATTCATCCTGTAATAGAAGGAAAAGGGCTGCGGCTGTTTGACGAAGTAAAGGACAGGGTTGTTTTCAAACTTGTTAAGACAAAAACATTTACGTCAGGAGCAATAATACTTTACTATGAACGCACATAAATGAAGTCAAAATCCGCTCCAGGTGCATGATACTGAAAGAACCTAACCAATCAATAAACTTTAATAACCAACAAAGAAACAACTATATGAGAAAAATAATTTCATTTATGCACATCTCGCTCGACGGCTTTGCAGCCGGACCGAACGGAGAGATGAACTGGATTAAAGTTGATGAAGAAATTTTCGATCATGTGGGTAAGCGGATAAGCCAGGTCGACACGGCATTATATGGACGGGTAACTTTTCAGATGATGGAAAATTACTGGCCTACAGCCGGCGACAAGCCGGATGCGAGCAAGCACGACATTGAACATTCAAAATGGTATAGCAAAGTTCACAAAGTTGTATTATCAAAAACAATGAGTACCGATGATGGTCGGGATGCAGGTTTGACGAACACAACAATTATCAGCGACAACCTTTCTGACAGAATTAATGAAATAAAACAGCAAGCAGGTGAAGACATCCTGGTTTTTGGCAGCCCGACAGCAACACATTCACTTATGCAACAAAACTTGATTGACGGCTACTGGCTATTTGTTAACCCTATTATCCTTGGGCAAGGTATTCCGCTGTTTGCAGACATCAAAGACAAAATAAAACTAAAACTATTAACTTCACAGCAATTCAATTGCGGAGTAACGGAACTGAATTATATAGTTGACAAACAATAACGATTAATATGTCATTTCAAGCGTATTTAGACAATATACAAGCAAAAACAGGCCTTACACCTTCCGATTTTAAAAAATTGGCCGAGAAAAAAGGCTTTATTACCGACGGTAAACTTAATCCTGAAACAAAAGCGACAGAAATAACCAATTGGTTAAAAGAAGAGTTTGAATTAGGCCACGGACATGCGATGGCTATTTACGCAACATTTAAAGGTAAAACGGAATAAATACAGAAAGTTCAAAAAAACAAAAGCTGAAACTCTGTAGCGCTATGCTGTTGCCGGCAGGGTCTTAAAATAATGCATTCAGTTTGACTAATTCAATTATAAAATATGGAACAGGTTTCCGACTTCTTTACTCTGTATAAAAACTTTGCCTGGGAAAAGGACAGTGAAAGCATGATTAAGCTGTATGACAACCATGTTGTAATTTTCGATATGTGGAACAAAGGACATTATTCAGGTTTGACAGAATGGTCGGGCATTATAAAACAGTGGCTTGGTTCTCTGAAAGATGAAAGAGTGAATGTAATTTTTGAAATGACGGAAATTCACAGGGACGAAACTGCCGGTTTTGCAAGTTCGCTGATTAAGTATCAGGCTGTTTCAACAGGCAATAAAATTCTTAGGAGTATGACGAACAGAATTACCTTAGGATTTAAAAAGACGGAAGATAGCTGGAAAGTGGTTCATCAACATACCTCCGCTCCTATCAACTCCGATCTGCAAGCAATTTTCACCGAATAATTCTTATTTCCGATTTCTCTTAAAATTCACGACAGTACAGATTGTTATTGAACCGCTTTACCCCGTTCAGGTTGTTTAAAAGCCTTGGAGAAAACACTGTCATTAGACAAATTCTGTTTTTTCCATCTATCTTATTTTGAAATTTAATTTCTAGTTTCGCCGTATTAAATAACTTATATGAAACTTTTCCAGAAACTAGTATTGATTTCGTTTTTTCTCTTTGTGTCTTTTTCTGATTCGTATGGCCAGCAAGCCGAGAAGAAGACCTCCCCTTTTCGGTTTTTAATTAAAGGAGGTCTTGAATTTGGCGGGGATGATGTGGCTGAAGTTTATTTTGAGGATGGAGACAAACAATCGGTGAAAGCGGGTCAGGGTGGATCTGTCGGAATTGGAGCAGAATTTCAAGTCCCAGCTGTAAAAAAATTACTATTTCATGCAACCGCAGGATATAAATTTGTAACAACTAAGGCTGATAATGCGAACATTCGTTTGAGCAGAATACCAATTCTTTTTACAGCAAATTGGTTGCTGACAAAGAAACTCCGTTTCGGTGCGGGAATAGCTTCTCATCAGGGCATTCGTTTTAAAGCTGACGGACTTGGAGAAGACATCACTTTCCGCAGTGCAACCGGCCCCACAGTTGAGTTAGCATATAGCGGAATCGGCCTCACTTATACCGCTATGACTTACAAAGACCAGGCAAATAATAATTATTCTGCCAATGCGGTTGGCCTTTCACTGACACTTGCACTACCAAAGCGATAGATTCCTCTTTCAGCACGTTATAACATTAGTAAAACGCTCAAACACATGAAATTAATTCTATTACTTATTCTTCCGCTCCTAACAATAGCTCAGTCCACCAATGAAAGGAAAATTTATTTACTGAATAAAAAAGTTGAACTGACTATACCAGCTCAATTAGTTGAGATGTCCGATCGAAACTGGAATTTAAAGTATGAGGGCCGTCCCCGTCAGGCTCTTGCTTTAGCGGATAAAAGAGGCGAAGTAAGTCTGATTGGCATGATTACAAAACAACGTGCCAAGGACAGTCAGATTTCTGCTTATAAAGACTTTCAGATTGCAGAGTTAAAGAAAGTTCACCCGGACATACAACTGATAGATCAGGGCGTAAAAACGGTGCGGGGAAAAAAGGTTGGCTATTTCAGATTCCTTTCCCAGGCAATTGATCAAAAGATCTTCAATTATTATTTTTTTACAGTGGTAGATGGTGAAGTGGTTTTATTCAACTTCAACAGTATAGAAAAGTTAAGATCCAGCTGGGAAAATAAAGCGGAGCAAATTGTCTCCTCGCTGATTGTTAACTGAAGTTGTTGTTTCTAAAATGTAAAGGTGAATAAGCCCTCAACAACTCCTCACTGGTCGTACCGTCTCGCTACGACATTATCACAAGAATGGTACTTTCTGAGGAACAGATCGAAAATCGTCCTCGTTTGCAACGAGGATTAGCGAGAATTGCGATTCATCGCACATTACAAATTTACCTCTCAGCCATCCGCGTTATAAACGCGGACGATAAACGGGAGTCGTACCGTCTCGCTACGACCTCATCACAAGAATGCTACTTTCTAAGGAACAGATCGAACCGTGGCTAGACGCTACGACTAGTACTGGTTTAAAAACCCTTAACCAGTTTGAATATTTAGAAAGAAAATGTAAATTTTCCTACTTATATGAAATATAGACGCAAGTGGGTTCGTCTATAAACTAGTTAGCAAGACATTAAAGACCTATGTTAAACAAAGAAGAAGCCGCCGAAAGGATTACTGCCCTTTTAGCTGAAAGAAAGAATAGAGTAGTGGGAAAAAATATAGTTTCGGCTGCCTTGTCCCTTTTTTCAAATCCTGCTGAAGCTGTAGAAAAGTTATTTTTTGGTGTTGATAAGGAGCTTTCCGATGAAAAATTAAAGTTTGAGCAAGAATTGATGTTGGAGTTGGTTTGTGAGATCGGTCAATCTTTAACGAATATTCAGGAACAATTCGAATCAAGATATGGTAAAACCGAATCAGTAGTAATAGATGGATTAATAGAGGTCAGTTCAAAGAATTCTGAAGCAACAATGGGAGTACATATTAAAAGTAACTCTGGGCAAGTGGAATTTAAGCCTGGAACGAAAATTACCGTAAAGTCTGAAGGTGGTACTGGAAGTACAACGGGCTTGAAAATAGGAGATTAATGGCGGATATAAATTTAACAATGGGAGTATTCTGCCCTAAATGCAACCTTACAATTGGTACTTATGCTGCCGTTGGCAGTAATACAAACTGCCCTGGTTGTGGTGGGCCTATCATTGCTGCCCCATCTGGAAAAACAAAAGTTATCTCCAACTTCAAGTGCGAATGCGGTATGCAAATAGGGCATTTGTCAATTGTTGGTGAGAAAGCATGCTGCCCTAATTGTGGTAAGGAAATTTAACGTTTGTTAACAAGAGCTTGTAGCTATTGCGAGTTTAGCGGTTTATGCAAATTCAAAGTTTTCTATTACTTTAGGTCACACTTGTGAAGATTATACTCCTAAATCGTCCTCGTTTGCAACGAGGATTAGCGAGAATTGCGATTTCATCGCATTACAAATGTACCTCTCAGCCATCCGCGTTATAAACGCAGACGATAAAGCGTTGAAAATTGCAAGTCAAAAAGTAGAAGAACTTACAAAGCTTATGGGAGAGATCGATAACGACACAAAGAAAAACGGCTTATAACACACCCTTCAAAAATGGCGGCCGATGTTATTCTCGAAAATTTTCTACTTTTAACTAAGTTTTGTGCCGGGTGACAAATGAAGTCTTTCTATCCGCCATCTTCGCAAAGCCTTAACCGTTAGTCAGAAGTTCCCAATATGATCCATCAGTACAAAACGAACTTAAAGAAACGCATTTTAGCGACTTTGCTTGACTATTTAATTTTTGGTCTTCTAACTTATCTCTACTTCGGTTTTTTTGGAGAAGTGAATGAGCAAGGAGGATTCGAACTTTATAATTTAATGCTTCTTCCTATTGTTGTTTTATGGACTTGTTACTTCGTAGTAGTTGAAGGATTGAAAGGAGCTACATTTGGGCATCAGGCGTTAAACCTAAAGGTCTTAACAGTAAAAGGAGATGAAATAGGCTTTACAGAAGCATTTTTGAGACATATATTAGATTTGATTGATATTTATATCTATGGTATTCCTGCTCTAGTTGCTATAAAGTTTACCGACAGACATCAGCGACTAGGGGATCTAGTAGCAAAAACAGTAATGGTGGATTTGGATGACGAAACACAGTATAAAGAGAAAGTGCCAAGAAAAATCTTTGAAAGTAAAACCAGCCACTAACAAGAGCTTATAGCTATTGCTATTTCAGACTTTTCTATTACTTTAGTTCAAACTTGTGAAGATTGTGTTCTTAATTACTTAATATCACAAGCCGTTAACCGCTATCAATAATTATTGTGCTAAAAATATTCGAAAGAATTTATTACGGAACGATTAAAATGCATACATGGACGACCTCTTATATGCGAATAAACTTTTTTCTTTCCTAAATCGTCCTCGTTTGCAACGAGGATTAGCGAGAATTGCGATTTTATCGCACATTACAAATGTACCTCTCATTCCTCCGCGTTTTTAACGCGGACGATAAAGCGACGGAAAGCAATATTATTGCACATTAAAACATCGATCTCTTCCTTGATTCCTGTCTCTATAAAACATTTAAAAACTCCATTTCAATAAATAAAAATCCCCTTACCAATAAATCTCAACATCTATCAATAAGGGGAATATAAATAACGTTTCTAAACCGTCGCTTTAGCTGTTTCTGCAGTGGCAGCAGACTGTCTTCCTCCCCGGTCGGAGGTTTTACGAGCTTATTTGTAAGCGCCTATAAAGGTTTTATCGGCAGAAAGCCCTTCAACCATGGTATCCAGTAGCCCCAGGTTTGTGCGGGCATCTTTAAAAAGCGTTGCAAGTGTTTTTGTAGCTACGCTTCGAATGTCGCCTACCTTATCCCGCTGAGCGGTTAAGGGTTTAAAATCATTAATAGCAGTTTGCAACTCGTCTAGCTGCTGCGGGCTAACCTGGTAAGCGGCTGCTTCGGCCTGATGCTGAAAGCCGAGGCCAAGAATATCCTGGCTGGTATAAACCAGGGCTTCCTCCTTCATTTTATTAAAGTCCGACTTTGAAAAATCAACCGCCTTTTCCAGCACCGGGTTCTGCTTCACTTTTGCAAATGCTTTCAGTTTTAATGAGAGGGAATAAGCCATTTCTGTTAATTTTTTTCGCTGCAGTTCCCGCTGATCAGTATAACCCGCCGGGTTGTTTTGCAATTGGTTCAGTCCCGAATTCTCAATATCCCTGATATTGTTCTGGAACTTGTTAAATGTTTGAACAATTGGCTCAATACCACTCCAGGCATAATTAAACTGATAAAACGAGGCGGCTATCGCCTTGTACATACTTAACGAATTTAATTGCTTTTGATTCATTGTTTTTTAATTTATAATTAAATATATTAAAAATAAAAACAATAAAAGCAAGAATTGAAAGCTTATTTCCAATGTAACAATTGGCGTTTCTATCCGGATGATTGGCATTTTCGTTACAACAATTGCCATTTCTTACCTGGCGATCGTTATTTCCATCACGACAATTACCATTTCCATTGCGATAATTGCCATTTCTTACCTGGCAATCGTTATTTCCGTCACGACAATTACCATTTCCATTGCGACAATTGCCATTTCTCACCTGACAATCATCATTTCCGTGGCGACAATCGTCATTTCTTTGACAACAATTCACATTTCCATATCTACAATTGTCATTTCTTTGCTGACTATTCGCATTTCTTCATCGACAATTAACCTCATTACGCGGAAAAATCATACTTTAATTAAAAAAAGCAACTTATTTCCCCTGGCGGCTGATTTATTTCACAGTAATCACACCTTTCTGCTTATATTCCCTTAAATTTATAAAAAGGATTAGCAGGAACAACTATTTTTCATCGCACGTTAAAACACCTAAGCAAGGCTCAGGGTTATAAATACAACGATACCAAACACGCAATTCATTTCTGATATAAAACAACCATAGAACAAAAATTATGGATTCCAAAGAGAGCACAACCCATTTTGCGCCCGAACTGCACATTCCAAACGGAACATTCGATATTGACTTTTACACGGAGTTTGGTGCAACGGAACATTTTTGTCTGCGAAATGATGACGGCAGTATTCATGTTGCCGAATTGGAACTTAACGGAGCAATTTTTCATCTGCACGAAACTATGCGGTGGTTTAATGCCCTTGAACCGGTGAGGGCAAAAGGGGTAACTTCAGTTATCGGCCTGTTTGTTCCTGATGTGGATGCGGTAATGCAGAAAGCCATTCAGGCAGGTGCCACTGAAATCCAGGCAGCAAAAGACCACGAGTACGGTTACAGGCAGGGAATGTTCCGAGATCCTTTTGGACATTACTGGCAAATACAGAAAAAAATTGCTGCAAGTAATGAGAGATAAATTCGTTCGGTACGGAAGCAAACACAAGTTTCAGGCTAAAAAGAACGATGGGAATGGAATAAAAGTCCGCAAACAAAAAAAGGTCATATCCCGGTTTTAACCAGCGATATGACCTTTTATTACTTATTACAAAACGTTAAGAAAGTCGGGATTTGCTCTTTACAGGCTGTGTTTTCCTGTTCGGGGTAGCATCAGAACCTTTTTCTTCCAAACCAAACCAGCCGCCCTTACGGGTGTATGTTTGCTTTGGTTCCTGATAAACATCAGAAAGAGGTGATATTTTCATTAAAGATTCTAAAGATTGGTTTGATTGATTTACGTTTTTCATGTGCTTGTATTGTTTTTATTTTTAACCCTCTGCCCTATTTCACTAACATCTTTTAAATCTGTTAATAAAGGTTCTATTTTTGTTTTCTGATTCAAATACTATGCCTAACAACATTGCACCACTTACAGCCGCTACCCCGCCCGCCGCTTTTGAACGCTTATTAACCATTATGGATACCTTACGTGAGCAATGTCCCTGGGACAGGAAGCAAACCTTAGAGAGTTTACGGCACCTGACCATAGAAGAAACCTATGAACTTTCGGATGCTATTCTGGAAGGAGATAAGCAGGAAATAAAGAAAGAGCTGGGAGACATTATGCTTCACCTCGTTTTTTATGCACGTATTGCGTCAGAAAGCAATGATTTTACGATTACCGATGTGCTGAACGGCATCTGCGATAAGCTGATCTCGAGGCATCCCCATATTTACTCGGATACAGCAGTTCAGGATGAGGAAGATGTAAAACGGAACTGGGAGAAACTGAAGCTGAAAGAGGGCAATAAATCAGTCCTGGCAGGGGTTCCTGTTTCTTTACCTGCTCTCGTTAAAGCTGCCCGCATACAGGAAAAAGCCCGTGGAGTTGGTTTCGACTGGGAAGAAAAGAGCCAGGTTTGGGAAAAGGTAGAAGAGGAACTGCGTGAGTTCAGGGATGAATTTAATGCGCTGGATGCGGAAGAGATCGATAAGGAAAAGGCGGAAAGTGAGTTTGGCGATGTGCTGTTTTCTTTAATAAATTATGCCCGCTTTATAGATATTAACCCCGAAAACGCACTGGAAAAAACGAATAAAAAGTTCATCAAACGGTTTCAGTACCTGGAAAGCAAAGCGAAGGAACTTGGAAAAGATTTGCGGGAAATGACTTTAGCTGAAATGGACGAATACTGGAATGCTGCAAAAAAATTGTAATTTTTTTCAGGCTAACTTGTAGCGTTTTAATAAAAAAACACGTAATGTTCTAAAAAAGAGACGGATTGTATGATTATCAAGTCATTAAAACTTTATTGCATACTTGCTGTAGGCTGTTTGTACTCCTGCTCTGAAAAGATCGATCTTGCCCATTTAAAAGGCACTTATAAGGGAACGTTCATCCATACCGACATGCTCAGCTCTTTTTACCCCCCGCCGTCTGAAGAGGCTATTGTGATGTTTAATTCCAATACGTACACGGCTTCTCCGAAAGGTTCGGGAACTTTTGATATTTTAACGGAAAATAAAATTAAATTTAAGGATCAAAATATATGGACAGCCAACTTTGACTGGAACACGATCCTGAACGGCGAGTACAGTTATAAATTAAAAGGAGACAGCTTATTTCTTCAGAAAGAAAATGGCTCAAGTATATATGAATATCGTTTAAAACGGACAGAACAAAATTAGTACATGCTCAAACCTGTAGCCGTTTCGGAAGAGGAGCTCCTTCAGAAATGCAAAAAAGGCGATTTAAAATACCTGGAAAAGCTGTATAAACACTTTTATAGCTACGCTATGGGAGTTGGTTTGAGGTATTTATCAGACAGGGATGATGTTCTGGAAGTTGTAAACGACTCATTTATCAAGGTGTTTGGCTCTATTCATTCCTTTAATTTAGAAAACCCGTTTAAGCCCTGGCTGCGGAAAATTGTTGTAAACACAGCCATCGACAGAAGGCGAAAGAACCTGCGGTACCTGGACCAGGTTGATATTGAGGAGGCTGTTTCAATCGGGCATCAGGCACAGGTTATAGACGAATTAAACGCGGAGGACATCAGGAGCATGTTAAATAATTTGCCCGAAATGCAGCGGGTTATTTTTAACCTGTACGAAATTGACGGCTACAACCACGAAGAAATCGGAACTATGTTAAATATTCCTGAAAGTTCTTCGAGAGTGTATTTAAGCCGAGCAAAAGAAAAGTTAAGAAAGAATTGGAACAATCAGCACAAAACCAGATATGAACAATCAGTTTGATGAAAAACTTGTGAACAGGATCAGGGATGTGTTTGACAATTATGAAGACACAAACGCGGATCTTGGCTGGATGGAGCTTCGCAAAAAGTTTCCAGCCAAAAACAACAGGCGTACCGTACTATGGTGGATGAGTACTGCAGCGGCAGTACTGTTGCTTATTTCAGGCATTTGGGTTTTTAAACCTGAAACACTAAAAAACAATAATAAAATAAAACCGGAAACTTACAGTTCAAATAAACCGGCGCAGCCTGCGGAAGAGAATAAAACCTCAGAAGAAACAAATAACACTCAAAGCCTGCAGCCTGTTCAATCCTTGGCTGACAATGATGAACGAAGTACAGTGGAGAGTACAAGAGTGGTAGCAAAATCGCATGAAAAACTAAATACGAGCTTAGCATACCATAAACAAGTTCCTGTTCACGAAGATAAGGTAACCGTTTCTTCGGCAATTCAAACACCGGCTGCAGCAGAGTTAAATCCCGGCATTGAAACAGAAATTCCTGTTCAGCCGAAAGCAACAACTCCAGAAACAGCAATAGCTCAAAACACCTCCCCTGTTGTTAAAAAACAAACTTCTTTAGCGGATATTCATGAAAACAAAAAAGAGGCGGAGAAGAAGAAGGAAAAAGCGGCAGATAAAAAAATAAGCCTGGAAGTATTTGCGGGAAGTTTTGTTAACTATTCGGAAGGAAGCGACAATAAATTAAACTTAGGTGCAGGAATTTCTACAGATTTTGCGATTGCAAAAAACCTGAAGCTATCGGCCGGAATTTCTATCACGCAAAATCAATTATCGTATAAACAGGATATACCACCGGCGGCAGCTAATAGCTTTAATGCCTCTTATAACAATGCTGACCGTTTATTAGGTGTGAACATGACAAGATACGACCTGAACCAGTACGATGCCGATTTACTGGGGCTTGATATTCCGATTAACCTGAAATACAGCTTTGGACATCAGAAAAATGAATATTACGTTTCCGCGGGTTTCAGTTCAGGTACTTTCCTGAATGAATCATACACATATCATTATTCAAGTACCGGCCCCGGCGATCTGTTTGTGCCTAATGCGAGTACAGTAACCAACAGCGGCCTTTCTGATAAGAGCTCTACCGGGTTTGATATAGCCCGTATGCTGAATGTATCGGTCGGATTAGGATATCCTGTAGGAAAGCAAAACAAATTAATTTTAGAGCCTTTTCTCCGCTACCCGCTGAAATCTGTAGGAGAAGAAAACCTGCGGTTCGGAGCAGGCGGCATCAATCTGAAGTTTAACTTTAAGTCTTTTAAATAGAGCAAGAACCCACTACTTGGTACTTGATACTAGCTACTTGATACTAACTACTTGATACTCCCTATTTAAACCCAATCGCCTTCACCGGCGAGATTTTAGTTACCAGCATGGAGGGAACAATCAGAACAATAAGGCAGATAATTAAAGTTCCGATATTTAACAAAACCACATCCATAATTTCCAGTTCAATGGGAACAAAAGAAATGTAATACGATTCCTGGTCGAGCGAAAAGAAGTGTGTAGCATGCTGAAAAACACAAAAGCCAATACCGAGGATGTTCCCCAGCAATAAGCCTACGCCAATTAGAAACGCCGCATTGTTTAAAAATATCTTCTGAATCTGCCAGTTGGTACTTCCCAGTGCTTTTAATATCCCGATCATGTTCGTGCGCTCGAGGATAATAATGAGCAAAGCAGAGATCATGTTAATAACCGCTACCGCCAGCATTAAGGCAAGGATCACCTGGGTATTTACATCCAGCAGGGAAAGCCACTGGAAAATAGTGGGATAATATTCTTTTATGGAATACGACTTTAAGTCGATATCGATATTTTCATACACTTTATTTGCAATGGCATCCAGTTGCCTGAAATCCGCAACCCTCAGCTCGTACCCTCCTACCTGGTCAGGTTTCCAGTCATTCAACCGCTGAATCAGAGAAAGAGCCCCGATAACGTACATCTTGTCAACATCCTCTACACCGAGGTCGTATATTCCAACAATCTCAAACTTTCTCTTCCGCAAAGGCTCCTGAACAAAATACATGAGAAAATCGTCGCCTACCTTTAGTTTTAAACGGCTGGCGGTGTATTTTGAGATCATGATCTGCCTTTGAACTTTTACACTGTCGCTAAAGTCGAGCACTCGGCCCGAAACAATGATATTTTTAAAATAATCCCAGTTATATGTTTTGTCTACCCCTTTTAAAACTACGCCTTCCACCTCGTCGTTGGTATTTATTATTCCGGGTTTAGTAGCAAAAGGTTGCGCAAACTGAATATCTTTATAAGATTTTATTGTTTGAAGTGTAGCGGGCTTGATTGAAAAAGGTGTGTTTTCATAGGAAGAGTTTAAATCATATTTCATGATGATTATATCTCCCGAAAAACCTCTTACTTTTTCGCGGATCTGGCTCTTAAATCCTTTTACAATAGCCACGGAAAGTATCATGACAGCCAGGCCGAGCATAATGCCCAGAATAGCAATGCGCACACTCAGTTTCGAAAAGGTACGTTTAGATTTAAAAGCGATCCGGTTGGCAATAAAAGCAGATAAATTCAAGCCAAATGTTTTTTATAATTTAGCAAATATGCAATTTTTTATTGTACAGCATTTTCTGTTTTGCATCGCTAAAGGTTTAACATAAATACTAATTTGATGAAAAGGAATTTGATAACATACGCAGCCGTGTTTTTGTTGTTACTAACTTCATGTACTTCTGCCGGCCAGATTCACTACCGCGGCAGCGGAGTTCCAAACCCTAAAAATGTGCATGCCGAGGATATTGATAAGCCCCGTACTCATGGGAAACTGAAAACCGGGGCGGAACAGACAGAACTGTATATCCCGTATTTAAAAGGAAGAAAAATAGGGATGGTAGTGAACCAGACTTCCATTATTGGTAAAACAACCACTGTCGACAGCCTTCGTTCCCTGAATATTAATATTGTAAAAATATTCGGCCCGGAACACGGATTCAGAGGCAATGCCAGCGCCGGAGCCAAAGTAAATAACAGTGTGGATGAAAGAACAGGAATACCTGTTATTTCCCTTTACGGAAAACACTACAAGCCTTCAAAAGAGGATCTATCGGGAATAGACCTGATGATATTTGACATACAAGATGTGGGCGCACGTTTTTACACCTACATTTCAACGCTGCATTATGTGATGGAGTCCTGCGCAGAAAACAACGTTGAATTATTAGTGCTCGACCGGCCGAATCCCAACGGCTTTTATGTAGACGGGCCCGTGCTTGAAGAAAAATACAAATCTTTTATTGGCATGCACCCCGTACCTATTACGCATGGAATGACAATCGGCGAGTATGCTCAAATGATTAACGGCGAAGGTTGGCTGGCAAATAAAGTTCAATGCAAAATAAAAGTTATCAAGCTGGCAAATTACACGCACTTAACGCCCTATACGTTGCCGGTTAAACCCTCCCCTAATTTAAACACCCAGCAATCTGTTTTGCTGTACCCATCATTGTGTTTGTTTGAAGGAACAATCATCAGCCAGGGCCGCGGAACTTACTTTCCTTTCCAGGTGTTGGGAAGCCCCTTGCTTAAGTCGAAATACCGATTCAACTTTACACCTGTTAGCATTCCGGGCATGAGCGAAACTCCTTTGCATCAAAATAAAGCCTGCTACGGCCTTGATCTAAGAAAATTCAATACAAATTCGTTCAGGAAAACCGGGAAAATAAATTTAAAGTGGATGCTGGAGTTATATAATGCTTACCCTCAAAAAGATCTTTTTTTTGATGCCAGCCAAAGCAAACAGATCAATAATTTTGAACGACTGGCAGGTACAGCGAAGCTAAGGGAACAAATTATTGCAGGAAAGACGGAAGAAGAAATACGTTTATCCTGGGAGCCGGCGCTATCGCAATATAAGATAATGAGAAAGAAATATTTACTATATCCATAAGTTCAAGATGAAAATACTTTTTATGGGCACTCCAGATTTTGCTGTAGCTTCACTGGATGCGCTTATTTCAGCGGGCTGCGATGTGGCGGCCGTAGTTACCGCTCCGGATAAACCTTCCGGAAGAGGGCAAAAGCTGAATGAATCTGCCGTGAAGAAATATGCTGTTTCAAAAGGCTTGCCTGTTTTACAGCCCCTTAAATTAAAATCAGAGGATTTTCTGCAGCAACTGCACACATTCAACGCTGACTTGCAGGTAGTAGTAGCTTTTCGCATGTTGCCGGAAGCAGTATGGAGCATGCCTCGAAAAGGAACTATTAATCTTCATGCTTCGCTTTTACCAAATTACCGGGGGGCAGCACCCATAAACTGGGCAGTTATAAATGGTGAAAAAGAAACCGGAGTGAGCACTTTTTTCCTGCAGCACGAAATTGACACCGGCAATATTATTTTTTCAGAAAAAATAACCATCAGTGAAGATGAAACTGCCGGCGATATTCACGATAAATTAATGGAAACAGGTGCAAAACTGCTTGTTAAAACAGTAAAAGCTATTGAGGAAGGAGATTACAAAGAAATGCCGCAAAACGCTTTACCATTTACAGAACAACCAAAACATGCTCCGAAAATTTTTAAGGAAGATTGCCTGATAGACTGGAACCAGGATGTTCAAAAAGTTTATAATTTGATCCGGGGATTGAGCCCTTACCCAACGGCTTATACTGTTTTTATGGACAAAAGCTTCAAGATTTTCGGAAGCCGGATGGAAATTAAAGAACCGGGAATAAGTCCGGGGGCATTTTTAACAGACGGAAAAACGTATTTGAAGTTCGCCTGTAAAAATGGTTTTATATCTGTTGCAGATGTACAGCTGGAAGGAAAAAAAAGAATGAGTATTGAAGAGTTTTTAAGAGGAGTGCGGTTATAAATAGCTTTCCAAAATTTTAGGGCTTTTAGAAAGTTTTAACTGCAAAAAGCATTAAGCTCTTCATATAACTTGTGGGTAGGCAAACCTACTACATTGGTATAAGAGCCGTTAATTTTTTCAATACCAACTAATCCTATCCATTCCTGTATTCCGTACGCTCCCGCCTTATCAAAAGGCTTGCAGGTTTGAATATAATACCGGATCTGGTCGGGTTTTAAAGATTTGAAAAAGACTTCAGATACTTCATAAAAGGAATAAATTCCTGTAGCCTTCAACAGACTTACACCTGTTATAACCTCGTGCTTTTTGCCGCTAAGGAGTGAAAGCATTTCAAAAGCGTGCTCCTCTCCTTCCGGTTTTCCCAAAATCTGGTTATCAATTGAAACGATGGTATCTGCAGTAATGACAATTTCATTCGTTATGGATTCATCAAAAGCACGGGCTTTTTTTTCAGAAATATACAAAGCTATTTCTGTTGGAGATAAATTTTCAGGATAGCTTTCGTCCACCTCTTTCAGTACAACCCTGAAGTTAATGTTCATTAACTGTAATAACTGTTGCCTGCGAGGGGATTTGGAAGCAAGGATTACCGGAGGTAAGTTCGTAATCATAATTTTAATCAGGTAGAAGTAATACTGTCATCATGAGCCGAAGGATCTGCATCATACCAGCTGTTCTGAAGTTTGAGAACTTTCTCCATAACATCCCGAACACAACCAGCGCCTCCTGAAAAAGGCGAAATATATTCACAAACCGCCTTTACTTCCTCTACGGCATCAGCAGGACACACAGGCAAACCTGCTTCCTTCAATACCGGAAGGTCCGGAATATCATCTCCCATATAAATGATATCCTGCTTTTGCAAATTGTGCTGCGCTAAAAAGTCATTGTAAACGTCGAGCTTTTTATCCACTCCCAAATAAACATCCGTAATACCCAGACCATTCAATCGCGATACGACGCTTGCTGATTTCCCTCCTGAAATAGCGCAAACTTTAAAACCTTTTTTTACAGCCAGTTGCATGGCGTAACCGTCACGCACGTTAAACCGTCTTAACTGTTCACCGCTTTCAGTAACCAAAACAGTGGCATCTGTTAGTACCCCGTCAATGTCCAGTATAAAGGCTTTAATATGTTTCAGCTTCTCGAGAAACATGATTTAAAATAAGTTAAATATGCACATCTTCGGCATCTGCAAATCTATTTACTGATTATCCCGCCATTCGTACACCCAGGCCGACTGAATTTGTTCTAAATGTCCTTCATTGCATTCTTCACGTTTTCCCGCAAAATTCGGAAGGCTTAACACCCATTCCATCAGTTCGGTAAAGCGTATGCGATAGATTTGTGATTCGCCAAATTCGTCGCCGAATTTTTCATAAAGCCCCATTGCAATATCTTCATAATCGTTCCAATGAACCGGTAAAGCAAATTTATCCCCAATCATATTTGATCTGTTAATGTCCTAAAAATTGATTCTGATCTGGTAAAGTAACTTCAATATCGCCATCTAAAACTACACACTGGCATCCTAAACGGGAGTTAATTCTTGGATTTACCGCCCGGTCTATAAAGTCTTCCTCTTTATCTGAAATTTCCTGAATGTTATCCATCCCTTTATTCACATATACATGGCAGGTACTGCATCCGCAAACACCGCCGCAGTTATGCTGCAATTCAATGCCATTATCCAGGCAAACATCTAACACTGATTCACCTGCTGCTATTGGTATTTCAACGGGCTGCTTATCGGCTTCTTCAAAGTTTATTTTTATTTTATAAACGTTCATTTGGCGACAAAATTAACAAAATTGCTAAGGCTGTGAAGTATGATGAGCTTTAATTATGCTTTTGCTCAATTGTTCGTATAAATCTTTTAAAAATGGATGATCTTGTAAAAAATCCACGTGCTTGTCTATGACACGGATATCATTTCGAACTGCAGGACCCGTTTGAACAGCTTCAGGATCAGCGGCCTGAACTTTTGCTGCTGTTTCAGCAATCAAAGGCCGGATCAGATCAAAGCTTAAACCATGTTCTTTCAGAATTTGATTTGCAATAGCGTACAGATGATTAGTGAAGTTACAGGCAAAAACAGCAGCAACATGCAATGCCTTTCGTTTTTCAGAATCCAGCTTTAAAACTTTGGTTGTTAATTGTTCAGCAACCTTAACAAGCTGTTCTTCTATCGCAGGTGTACTTCCTTCAACAGCAAGGGGTATTTCAGAAAATGCGACGTCTTTGAACTTAGAAAAGGTTTGAAGCGGGTAAAGCACACCGATACGATTTGATACACCCGACAAAACACTTATATCTACAGAACCGGAAGTGTGTACAAGTAGCTTATCCTTTAGTTTGAGTGTAGCAGCAAGCTCTGTTATGGCATCATCCGAAATAGAAATAATATAAAGATCGGCATCGGGAATAATATCATAAATGTTAGCTGATGATGCTGCATCCAGTTCACGGGCAAGTTCCTCTGCATGGGCTTCGCTCCTGCTCCATACCTGCAAAATTACATGACCAACCTGTTTCAGAGCCTTCCCCAAATGAGTGGCTACATTTCCGCTTCCCAGAAGAACAATCTTCATATCAGGCAGCCTTGTACTCTTTATTTCTGCGGAAAATTGATAACAGAAAACCTATAACCATAATAATGGTTCCACCCCAGAAAAGGTTAATGAAAGGAAATTTAATTGCTTTCATAACGATCCATTTTTTAGGTGCCGGAGGTTTTTGATAAACCATTAATTCAAGTTTATTCTTTTCAGGAAGAACATCCGAAAAACGCAGCCTCAAACCTGCCTTGTCAATATTCTTTCCGAAGTCGAATTTATTTCCTCCTTTTAAAAGAAAAACAGGCTCTGTCGTATATTTCTGACCGTTTTGAATAATTTCCAACAGCATTCCTACGGCTACATCATCCTTTGCCAAACTGATATTCTCAATTTTAGCGTCCCGGTTAATGCTTTTAACAACAATAACTCCGTCGCGGGTTTTAACTGTGTCGCCCGGAGAAACCTGGTACTTTACCGGCTTTTCGTAATTTTCTTCCTCAGAATGTCCTTCGTGCTCCTCGTGTTTCTGTTCAATCTGCGGGGCAGCGGTAGTATGCGTATAAATATCGTATGTTAAATAATGCTTGGTATCCGGAGAAGCAACGAGCCCCATTTTAGGATTTTGCTGGGCATTCGGATAAAGATTAAAATCTTCGGTAACCTTTCCTGTTTCTTTATCAAGAGCCCTATAATTAACCTTATAAAAGGTATTGGGACCAATGGTTGTATCGCTTAAATAGGTAACACTGTATTTATCCAGCTGAACCGGTTCATTCTGGTAAAGCATCAGGTTCTCGCCCGGTTTTTCCGCTTTCTCAAAGTCCGCAACGGGAATAGCTCCGGTATTGTTGATGGATATTACCTTGTTTGTAGCAGCAGCCACCAGAGCGCCGATTAAAATAAGTCCGAAGCCAATGTGTGCGATAGCTGAGCCGGCAAGTTTCCATTTTCCCTTAAAAGCATCAAAGAGGATTCTTGAATTAGCAATAATGGAGAAAACAGCTGCAAAAGTTAGCAGTATAAATATCAGATTGGAATATACTTTTGTTACATAAACAGCTCCTGCTGTTACAACTACAGCAACTACCACAGCGACAAGAACGCTGCTGAAAAACTTTTTAGGATTGGTATTTTTATATTTCAGATACTGCGAAAAGCCGGAAATAAGTACAATTACAATAGCGAAAGGCACCTGCCACTTATTGTAATGCTGCACCACTTCGGCAGGGGGAGCAATTTTTGTTTTAAAGATGCTGTTGAATACAGGGATAGAAGTAGTAGCAATAATCTGTACACAAGCTACAGTCAGAACCAGAGCCCCGATAAAAAGCCAGAATTCACGGGAATACGTTTCTTCGTCTTTTTTGGTTATTGGCAATTCCTTCCAACGAACAACGAGTAAAGCCGCGGCAAGAGCCAGGAAAACGAGGATATAAATTACCAGGTGCCAGAACATGCCCAGATCGGTAAAAGCATGTACGGAAGTTTCGCCCAATATACCACTACGGGTTAAAAACGAAGCATATAAAACCAAAACAAAGCTTATCAGCACCAGGAACGTTGCAGTAAAATAAGAATGTCCGGAAGAACGGTACGCGATAATGACATGTACTCCGGCTATTAACGTGATCCATGGAATTATTGAAGCGTTTTCAACTGGATCCCAGGCCCAGAAGCCGCCAAAATTTAAAGCTTCATAAGCCCAGAATGAACCCATTATAATTCCTGTACCCAAAATCATCACGGCAAAAAGTGCCCAGGGAAGCGCCGGCTTTATCCAGTCCTGGTAGCGCTTTTGCCATAATCCGGCAACGGCGTAAGCAAATGGAACAACCATGGATGCAAACCCTAAAAACAAGGTAGGCGGATGTATCACCATCCAATAATTTTGCAGCAGAGGATTTAGACCATTTCCATCATCAATCAGGCTAAGATAATCAGGGCGTGAAAAAATAGGCCCTTCTATGGCGTCTCTTAATAAAATAAATGGCGAACTTCCAACCCGTGTTCCTACTATTTCTACACCGAGCAGCATGGAAGCAAGAAAAGTCTGCGACAACATAATCGTTGCCATTACCGGGTTTTCCCAGCTTTTTGCCCGTCTTACCAAGAAATTGCATAAAACTGCCTGCCAGAACATCCACAGCCAGAAACTTCCCTCCTGTCCCTCCCAAAAGCTGGAAATAATATAATAAACGGGTAACGATTTTGAAGAATGCGCCCAGGCATAATGGTATTCAAAAAGGTGATTATAGATAATATAAAAGAGACTGGAACCTATTCCAACTACGGCTAAAGTATTAAGCCAGAAAGCTATACGTGCAATACGCTGCCAGGAATTATCCAGTGTATCTTTTACCGCAGCAAAATAATAACTGATGCCTGAGAGAAGCGCCGTACTGAAAGAAAGAACAATAAAGAACTGTCCGATTTTACCGGGGAGCAGGTGTTCACCTACAAATTGAATATCCATCTATAATTTAAATTTTAGCAGAAGCAGGGGTTACTTCTTTAACTTCTATCTGGTCTTTCGTGTATTTCGATGGACACTTCATTAATATTTTCGAGGCATGAAACTCATCACCCACCATTTTTCCCGTAAGAACAATCTGCTCTGATTTTTCAAAGTCCTGAGGTTTTGACCCGTTGAAGACCACTTTACACTCTTTCCCTTTGTTATCTACCATATAGAAGGCAAAGTAATTTGCATCTTTCTGCGGATCGTAAAAAAGTTCTTTTTGTTTATTCAGCTGGCCTACAACATGCAGTTCGGTATGAGTTTCTGAAGCTTCATTAAAAGTACCATACGTACTCGAATCGGCATAAGTGCTGATGATCATTCCGATAGCAATCGCGATGATTATAATTCCGATGATCGAGGTTTTTTTCATTTTGCTAATTTGTTTTAAAAGATTAAAAACAGCCCTTGAAATTCTTTCCGCAAAGGTATGAATTAAACTGCTGAATAGTAAAAATATACGGGCTTATATCTTTTATTGTTACATTGATATGAGGAGAAAAGACTCCAAATCAATTTAGAAAATGACGAATTAAAAACCAGCATCAATTTTACGGCCAGATACCCATATTGATATACGAATTAGCTACTTTATCAATGGAGCTGACAAAAGCCGCTGTTCGCAGAGCATCAATTTTGGTATTATACATTTTCACATTACGGATTTCGTGATAAGAACGGATCATCGTGTCTTCCAAACCTGAATTCACCAACTCTAGTTCCGATGCTCCCTTGACAATCATGCTTCGCTCGCTCAAACTTAGATTTGTACCGGTCATCTTTTCAACCATGTTCACTAAATTCAGGTTAGCATTCTCTTCGTAACGCTTATCCATCCGTCCGAATGCTACATGCGATAAATTTTTGAGCCATTCAAAATACGAAACCGTAACTCCGCCGGCATTACAATACATATCGGGGATAATAATACCTCCATTTTTAATAAACGCACTGGCGGCTTCGGGGGAAGTAGGGCCATTAGCTCCTTCCGCAATTATTTTGGCTTTTATTCTTCCAATGTTAGAAGAAGTCAGCTGGTTTTCTAAAGCTGCAGGTACCAGAATATCGCATTCCTGCTCTAATCCTTCAGCAGATTTTTTAAATTCTGTTTTTGCTCCCTTAAATCCTAAAATAGAGCCTGTTTCCTTACGGTGGCTTATCACTTCTTCCAGGTTTAATCCATCTGGATTATAGATTGCACCTTCAAATTCACATAAGCCTACTATTGTGCCCCCAAATTCAGTTAAAAATTTAGCAGAATGGTAACCCACATTTCCGAGCCCCTGCACAATAATCCGTTTTCCCTCCAGGCCTGCGCTCAATCCTAAAGGTTTCATATCTTCTGCAATGGAAACACATTCTTTAACAGCTATTGCTACTCCCCTTCCGGTCGCTTCCCGGCGGCCTGCTATGCCATGCAACGCGATGGGTTTTCCGGTTACGCAACCCAGTGCATCCAATTGCCCCGGATTCATGGTATAATACGTGTCAAATATCCAGCTCATTTCACGTTCTCCCGAACCGTAATCGGGTGCCGGCACATCAATGCCAGGCCCGATAAAGTTTTTCTTGATCAATTCAACGGTATATCTTCTGGTAATGGTTTCAAGCTCTGCAAGCGTATAATTTTTAGGATTTATCCTGATTCCGCCTTTCGCCCCACCAAAAGGTACATTTACAATGGCGCATTTGTAAGTCATGAGTGCTGCCAACGCCATTACCTCGTCCTCATTTACCATCTCGCTGTAGCGGATTCCTCCTTTTGTTGGAGATTTATGATGCGAATGCTCAACCCGCCATGCATCGATCACTTCAAACCCGTCGCCTTTTCTAATAGGGAAACGAAACCGGTACACGCTGTTACAGGTTTTAATCTGATCCAATAACCCCTGCGGATGTTTGGTAAACTGAGCCGCATAATCAAAAAAGCTGGATACATCGTCAAAAAAATTGGTTGGTGCGGAGGTAACAACTGTTGAATCTGCCATGTCGTATAAATTAATAGTTGGTCAAGCAAGAGAAACATCTATTCGGGCCGACAGTTCTGCCGGGAATATTTAAGGAAAGCGTAAGAAGAGATTTACTGATTACGTTCTATTTTTTTTATTCGTCTGTCGATACTAAACAAATAAATAAAAAGGCCTATAAATATAACGGCAATAACCGCAACTACCACATATATTTTACCAGAAGCTCTCAGATCAACCGCCATTCCATTTTCTGCATTCTGAGCAAAAACTATTGTTGTAACAAAGGAAAGGACAAAAAGGATTATAATTTTTTTCATGAATCTTATAAAAGCTATTTAAAAGAGCTGTATTTAACCGATTATTCGGAATCAGAGTTTTTCTTTTCAATTAAACGGATACGATACCGCAAAGTCGCCACCCAGAGGCTTACAAGGATCCAGCCTAAGCAGGCCGGATAAAATACAGCCCTCATGGTATTATCCAGATCATATTTACCAAAAGCCGGGTTTCCGCCATTTCCTGGATGCAGAGAATCTGTCATCCGTGGAAGAATAAATAAAAGAACAACCATTACCGGAAAGGCAAAAATATTATAGATAGCTGAAATCTTCGCCCGCTTTTGTTCCTCGTCAATCGAATTTCTTAATACCAGATAAGCGCAGTAAACCAAAAAAGCAATTGCCGCACTGTTCTGCTTGGGATCATTGCTCCAGGGTTCTCCCCAGGTATAATTAGCCCAGATCATCCCTGTCACCAATCCAAAAATATAAAAAATAAGCCCTGTATTTACACATTCCACGGCAATTAGATCGTACTCTTCTTTAGGATTTGAAAGTGTTTTAATACTGTAAAAAACAGATATAGCAAACAAAACAATCATTCCGAACCACATGGGTACGTGGAAGTAAAGATTACGGATGGTTTCATGAACAATCGGAAGCGCCGGAACCGGCAATAAGAAGCCGGAAATCAGGGTATATACAACCAATATGCCCCCCAGTGTCTTCCACCAGCTTTTATAAATAAAACTCATAATACGTTGTTGCCAAAGGTAGTGAATAATACTAAAAAAGCACTACTGTTCAACCTTGTATTATAACTCTAACGACACCATTTATTGTAACAAATCTTTCTCATTGAGAAACTGTATAAACAATATTGTTCTCGCATTGTCTTTAGTTGAAAATATTTTAATTAAAGCGCTATATATTTATAATTTCAAATAAACTATTACTCAATTCTCACTTATGATTGAAACTTTTACTGCTAACACAAAAACAAAACTACTCGAAACAGAAGAAAAAATTATCCCCCTCAATTTTGTAAAAAAGAAATCAGAACGTTTGTACTTTCTGGACTGGCTTCGTGTAACTGCGTTTGCAATTTTAATCATCATGCATACCGCTGAAGTATTCGCTGATAGGGGAGGCTGGATTAAGAACACGGAAACATCACGGGAACTTACTTATATTTTATTATTCTTCAGACAATGGAGAATGCCTTTATTATTTATTATTTCTGGGGCTGCTGTTTCTATGATGCTTAAGAAGATATCCACGGTAGAGTTTTTAAAGAGCAGGGGAATTCATATACTGTTACCGCTTCTTGCTGGAATGATTATTATAATTCCTCCACAGATTTACTACATAAACCATGCTGAGGGAAGTTTTTTACAAATTTATCAAGACGTCTTTACATTTAACTGGTTTCCAAAAGGCAATTTTCACTGGCTTCACTTATGGTATTTAGCTTTTTTATTTGCATTCACTATTATCCTAACACCTTTAATTATCACTCTTAAAACTGAAAAAGGAAAGACATGGATAGATAGTATCTGTAAAAGACTAAATTACTCCTATGTACTATTTACGTTAGCATTATTGCTGGAAGCACCATTTTATTTAGTCAATTTATGGAAGCCGAGAAGCGACCTTTCCGCACTGCTTTTTTACTTCCCGTACTTTGCATTTGGAGCCTTGCTGTTTACTAATCCAGGCATCCGGAGTACATTTAAAATCTACAAACAAAAATCACTTATTCTTGCTGTTGCTACTACTTCTATATTGTATCTTTTTTTCTGGATTACCGATGACAGAAATCATACTGTTGTTGAGCCTATACTCACTCAACAAGTAAATGATTCTCTTCATATGCTCCTGGAAACTTTAAACCGCTGGTTTTGGCTTATTACTTTCTTCGGCTATAGTATGCAGTATCTTAATTTTGGTTCAAGAAGCCTTTCATACGCAAATAAGGCCGTATATCCATTTTATATTTTACACCAAACCGTTATCATAATGCTTGCATATTATGTAGTAAAATTCCCCGGGAATATGACTTATAAATTTATTGCTATTCTCTCCTTTACTTTTATAATCATTATGGCATTATTTGAATTTGTATTAAAAAGAACCAAAATAACAAGAATGCTCTTTGGAATTAAATTATAAATGTTTGATTTTTTCGTTCCTCTTATTCTCGCCACAAATAAGGGAATAAGAGCATTGAGACAGTTAGTACTATAACATTTATAGCTGCCAGCACGCCGATCTCATTTAAACTAACCGAGCGGTCAAGGCCATCCATTGCATTTTTAGAAAACTTTATAAGCACTATTAATAACGGAATAATAACAGGGAAGCCCAGTATAGCCATTAAAGCGCCATTATTACCGGCACGAGAAGCAATGGCTGAAATCATGGTAAAAACAGCCGAAAAACTAATGCTTCCGATTATTACCGCCAGGATGTAGTAAAGCGGGTCTCCTAAGGGATTATTAAATACGACGCTATAAACGGTTAATGCAATTACTGCTAAAAGAAGCATTAGCAGGATGTTGTAAATAATTTTGGAAAGAATAACTGCCTGCGGACTGCAAACAGTATAATAATATTGCTGCCGGCCTTTGCTTTCCTGCACAAAACTTTTAGAAATAGCGTTTATTGACGCAAAAAGCATAATTATCCAGAACAGGGCATTCCAGGTAAGCGGATCTATTTTTCGAAAAGAAAGGTAGCACACAAAAATAGTTGACACTACGTAGAGCATAATTCCGTTTAATGCATATTTTGAACGCCACTCCAGCATCATATCCTTTTGAATAAGGAATTTTACCTGACTGAATAAATTCATATCGCTCAAAGATAAGAGTATCTGCAATAATTGTCGGAAGATTGTTTCGTTCACTCTTCCAATCAGTATTTTACTATATTTAAACCCTATGGAACAAGCAACAAAAAGAGCGTCAACGCTTAAAGGAACCCATGAAATTCTATATAGACGCAAAGTACTGCGGCCCGTGTATTACAATGACAGACTACTTCCAAAGAGGTATTAGAAAAGATGTACAGTCCGGGTAAAAGACGGGGATCGCTTAACGATTTTAAAAAACAGAGTGAAACTCCGCAAATTCCCAATAACATGCAAAATTTACGTGGCATTTTTAAAATTGAGAACGGATGCAGGTATGAATAACAGAATTGCTGATAATCTTAAACAGCTTTTTGAAGAACCTTGCTTAAATTAGAATTAGTATTGCAGATCAGTCAGAATAGCGTAAAGGGCAGGATGAATTTGAAAAAGATTTGAATATCCGGAGTTGCTAAAACACGTGAAAAGTAACTTATGAAGGATGCATATATTACAGATGAAGAGAGACTACAGGCAATCAGGGAATACCAACAATGGATAGAAATCAGAGCCCATTATATGAAGATGTATTTGAGAGAAAACAAGAGGATATGAATAGATATTATAAGAAATTTTGCTATACATTCCCTACACCTATAACTTAAATTTTAATGATGATTATCAGCCATAAAACGAATTATTTGCTGCTATTTAAGACCGCATTAATTGCACTCATTTTTACCATTTCAGATAGAACTTTTGCCCAACAAAAAATTGGGGTTTTTACTGCCAGCAGCGATATTGGAAAGGTATTATCAAAAGGTTCAGTATGGTTTGACCCTGAAAAAGAGGCCTATACAATTGCCGGATCGGGAACTAATATTTGGGGCGGCCATGACGAATTTCATTATTTATGGAAACAAATGGAAGGCGATTTTATACTACAAGCCCGCGGATCTTTAATCGGGCAAGGAGATCCGCATAGAAAATTCGGATGGATGGTAAGAAATTCGCTTGACACAAATGCTGCTCTTGTAAGTGCTACAGTTCATGGCGACGGACTTGCATCTTTGCAATTAAGAAAAACTAAAGGTACCGAATTAACAGAAACTCAATTATCTGCAACAGCACCCGATGTAATACAATTAGAAAGAAGAGGTAATAAATACATTATGTCTGCTGCGAAATATGGAGAACCATTTGCAACAACGGAAATAACGGATATAAACATTGGAGATAGTGTTTATATCGGCCTTTTTATCTGTGCCCATAATAAAAATGCTATTGAAAAAGCAGTTCTAACTGATGTGCGAATTACCGTTCCGGCCAAAGAAAACTTTGTTCCATATAAAGATTACATCGGCAGCAATATTGAAATATTGGATATAAATTCGGGCACCCGAAAAATAATTTATACCGCACCTAACTCATTGCAGGCCCCCAACTGGGCCCCTGACGGAAAAACACTGATTTATAACAGTGAAGGACTGATGTATGCATTTGATTTAAAAAAACGTAAGCCAGAATTACTTAATACAGATTTTGTAAAAAAGAACAATAACGATCACGTTCTTTCCTTTGATGGTAAAATGCTTGGCTTAAGCAGTTCCAGCGCCGACCCGAAATACGGATCTGTTGTTTATACAGTTCCAGCAACCGGAGGGAAACCAAAACAAATTACGCCTACAGGACCTTCCTATTTGCACGGCTGGTCGCCGGATAATAAATTTTTGCTTTTTACGGGTCAGAGAAACAAGGAATTCGACATTTATAAAATCCCGTCAGCAGGAGGTGAAGAAATTCGGTTAACAACAAGTCCCGGATTAGATGACGGTTCGGAATTTACACCAGACGGAAGATATATTTACTTTAATTCAGTAAGGTCCGGAACGATGCAGATATGGAGAATGAAAGCTGATGGAACAGAACAGAAACAAGTGACATCAGATGAATTCAATAACTGGTTCCCGCATGTTTCGCCCGATGGCAAATGGATCGTATTTGTTTCTTTTATGAAAGATGTTCCGCCCGGCGATCATCCTTTTTATAAGCATGTATATATCCGCTTACTGCCAATTGAAGGAGGCAAACCAAAAGTGATTGCCTATTTATACGGCGGCCAGGGAAGCATGAATACCCCATCCTGGTCACCTGATAGCAAAAGAATAGCATTTATCAGTAATACTGAAATTAAACCAGAATAAAATAATGAAGTATATAATTCTTATTTCATCTCTGATATTAACCACTACTTTTTTTCCCTGTTCAGCACAAAAAAAATCGATTGAAAGTAAGCTTCACTTTTATGCTGCTAACAATAAATATATTCAATACACAGGCCGCATTCAGTTTGACAACCCGCTGAAACCCCGCTTTTGGGCGGGAGGCGTGTATATCACCGCCCGTTTTAAAGGAACTGCCTGCGAAGTAATTGTAACGAATGAATTTGCCGGAAATAATTACCTTGAAATAGTAATTGATAAAACAAAGGCTTACAGGGTTAAAACAGAAGGTAAAACCGATACCATACAGGTTGCCAGCGGGTTAAGCAATGAACCCCATACCCTTACTATTTGTAAAAATACCGAATCAAATAATGGTTACCTTGAATTTATAGGTTTACGCTGCAGCCAGTTGCTTTCACCTCTGGCCAAACCTGTTCGTAAATTAGAGTTTATAGGTAATTCCATTACTTCGGGTGCCAGCAGTGACCTTTCTGAAATTCCATGCGGAAAAGGGAAATGGCACGATCAACACAACGCCTATTTTAGTTACGGGCCTACCACTGCCAGATTACTTAACAGTCAGTGGCATCTTACTTCTTACTCAGGCATTGGTTTAACGCATAGTTGCTGTAATATTAAAACTACTATGCCTCAAGTCTTTAACAAAGTAAACCTGAGCAAAGATTCCATTTCCTGGGATTTTAGCCGATATACTCCCGATGCTGTCACCATCTGTTTAGGACAAAACGACGGCATTCAGGATTCGACGTTATTTTGTACTACTTATATTAATTTTATCCATAAAATAAGGAATTACTATCCCCATGCTGATATTATATGCTTAACCAGCCCGATGGCAGATTCTGCGTTGGTAAAAGTTATGAAAATTTACCTGACAGGAATAGTAGATCAGGTTAATAAAGAAGGGGATCGAAAAGTATATAAGTACTTCTTTTCTAAACGTTACCATCACGGATGTGACGAACATCCGGATTTAGCCGAACACAAAGAAATAGCACATGAACTGGCCTCATTTTTAAAGAAGCAATTAGATTGGTAAATTTATTATAGATAAACCTATTATTCTATGAAAACTTTAAACGTTTACTTAAGCTTCGCAGGACAGTGCCAGGAAGCTTTAAACTTTTACGCTAAGGTATTAGGCGGAAAGATTATCTCCTTACAAAAATTTGGAGATTCGTCAATGCCTTCCGATGAGGATAAAAAGAACTAGGTTCTTCATTCTGAATTCAAAGCAGATGGAATTTACTTCATGGCTTCTGACGGAATGGATAACAGTGAGCCTTTACGCAGTAACATCAGTTTAAGTATTAACCTGCCGAACGAACGGGAGCAGGAAACCGTATTTAATAAACTTGCTGAAGGAGGTACTGTAACTATGCCCTTACAGGAAACATTCTGGGGTGCCAAATTCGGAATGCTTACAGATCAGTTTGGCATTAACTGGATGCTGAACTGTGAAAAAAAGAAATAAAATACGTTCAATCAATGGTGAATAAAGATCAGCGCATTGATGCTTACATCGACAATTCTGCCGGTTTTGCAAAAGCTATTTTAGACCATTTACGGTCGGTTATACATACAGCCTGTCCCGAAATCCAGGAAACTATAAAATGGGGATTTCCGCATTTTGAGTATAAAGGAACTGTTTGCAGTATGGCTGCGTTTAAACAACATTGTGCTTTTACTTTTTGGAAAGCTTCTCTCCTGACTGATCCGAAACAATTGTTCAAAAAAAAATTAGAACAAGGTATGGGCCAGTTGGGCCAGATAAGTTCTTTAGCAGATCTTCCCCACTATGAAATACTCATTGAATACATACGGGAAGCCGTACAATTAAATATTTCTGGAAAGAAAGTTTTGAAAACAGCGGCATCGAAAGAAAAAAAGGAACTTGAAATACCCAACTATTTTGAAGAGTTTCTGAAGCAGAACAGCACCGCACACAGTACCTTTAATAACTTCAGTTATTCCCATAAAAAAGAATATATAGAATGGATTACGGAAGCAAAAACAGAAGATACCAGGAACAAACGGATGGCTACAGCGCTTCAGTGGATCGCCGAAGGTAAAAGTCGCAATTGGAAATATGCTAAAAAATAAAGATTTACTGCCTGAGTTTGTCTCTATACTGTCGTGTGCGATAGGCGACTTGGCAATAAAAGCAGATGAAAAAAACGTTTTCTTTATTGGATTTGATCAGGAGATCAGATCAGAAAATCCCAATGTAATAAGTAATTTGGCGAAACAGCAGTTAGAAGAATACTTTGCTGGAAAACGTTCGGTTTTTGATTTCCCTATAGTACAACCGGGAACAGAATTCCAGCAAAAAGTATGGGCTGAATTGTTGAATATTCCTCCCGGAACTCCAATAAGTTATGCTGCACTTTCAAAAAGAATGAACAATCCACTTGCAATAAGAGCCATAGCTGCTGCCAATGGCAAAAACAATCTTATGATCGTTGTTCCCTGTCACCGAGTTATCGGCAGTTCGGGCGATCTGGTTGGATATGCAGGAGGATTGTGGCGAAAAAAATGGCTGCTGGACCATGAAGCGAAACTAACAAGAAAAGGACAGGCATCTTTAAACCTATAACTATTTCTGTTAAACCAGTTCCTTCATTTCTTTCCTTTTATTCAGCATTCTGTAAGCCGAGGGATTTACTTCGTAGTATTTTTTAAAAATCTTATACAGGTGGCTTTCATCCGTAAAGCCAAATTCATAAGCAATTTCCGACACACTCCTATCACTGTAAATCAGCCGGTATTCCACCATTTTTAATTTATATTTAAGGATGTATTGCTGCAGGTTTTCGCCGGTTTGCTTTTTAAAAAAAATGCTCAGGTACTTCGGTGAATACCGAAAATTTAAGGCTAAGTTTTCAATTCGCAATTTTTCGGGCTGAAAGATGTTCTGACGGATATAAACCAGGATATTTTCTATTATTGAAAAAGACTTCGACTCCTCAACTTCCACATAACTTCCTTTAATTATATTCCTGGCCAGGATTGTGAGAATAGCTTTCATCAAACTATCCATCATTACTTCATAAGATCCTGAGTGCCGGTGCTGATATTCGTCAAGAAGCACCTCTAAAAGATTATTCAGTAATTTTTTTTCGTTGTCATCTTTAACTATGCTGCCACAATACTGGTACGGGGCGTTCAGCAAAAATTCAAAAGAACGCTGCCATGTATTCGCTTTCCGGGAAGATGAGCTTTCGAAGATGGTTTCCATAAAGCGGATATAGCAGAAACGGGTTGCCGACGTTATCTCAAAATAATGAAAATCTTCCGGGCCTAACAAAAAGATATCGCCCGAAGTGTATTCAAACCCGTTTTGGTTTACAAAATGCTTTCCCTCCCCTTTCCGGATAAATATAATTTCAAAGTGGTTGTGCTTATGAACAGGATGTTCCCATGCTTCTACTTCAAATTCATTGATATTAATAGGTTCGTATTGCAGGTAACGTTTCATATAATGAAGCTACCAAAAATTATTGAATTTTTACAACAAACGTCTTGTCAACTGAAAGTACCTTTGTAAAACTTAATAAAAATATAGGGGATCTGATCCCAGCAAATACTTCTTTTCTTAAATTAAGAAATACCGGGATTAAAAGCTGAAGTTATACATCACTTCAGCACGAATAAACTATTAACATCTGTGTTAGATTGTTAGTATCTGTGTTAGTTTAATCGGGTTAGCATCCTTTTCAGGATGCTAACATTTTTTAAAGAACCTTATTGTTAAACCTTTTTTCTATACTACTCCGATTTCAGGTTCCAGCCGTTGTTTCCTGCCAGCAATAATCATCAGTACTGAACCGATAATTAACAAAATCCATCCTATTCCTCGAAACCTGATAATACTTGCAGCAGCTTTTGCCAGTTTCTTAAAAGGAATGAAACTGAAGTAATCGTTCACTTTGAAATAAACAGCAATTAATGTAAAAAGCACTACGATCAAGGCGGCCCAACCTGAAAAGCGCAAAATGCCCTGCTTGTGAAAAACCGAGGCAATCAATCCTAAAATGGCAAGCACAAAAACAATGGAGGCAAGAACAGAATCAATATCCCAGTAATTCCAGTTACCGATAATGGGAATATGAAGCATAGGGCTCATGCCTCCCGCTATAATAAATATCGCTCCTATTATCCCCAAATAATTTTTAAAGCTGATCATTTTATTTTCCCTGAGTTATTTCCATCTTTTCGGCAAAGTGAGCGCAATAATCACGCAGATCTTCTACAATATTTGTTTCGCCGGTTGCCCTTAAAAAACTATCACCCATTGTTTGTAAAGTTTCATAAAAAAAACGTTTCATTTCATCTACGGGCATATCTTTAGTCCAGAGATCAATACGAAGAGAATTTTTATAATTATGATCCCAAAGGGCCAGCATCATTGCCTTTACCGGAACTTCTTCTTTATTTTTAGAATCGGTTGATTCCCAGGTTAAGTTTTCCGGAACATTATTATCGTCTAATTCTACGGTTATTTTTATTTCTGCTTTCTTCATTTTTTAAGAGATTGAATGATCATCATGACCAGCACTGCAAAGATGATAAATAGAAGTTCTACAATCCAAATCCGTTTTAATCCTTTCAGTAACGTCCTGAAAATTATATCTGATACGAAACTTATAACAACCAACACAATAAGAGGAATGGTTCCTAAAAGTCGCCAGCCCGAATCATCTTTAAATACTAATAAATAAAAAACAGCTACCAGCAATGCCGAAGACAGTATGTTTAAAGGAGTTAATCTCAATTTCATCGTCCGCCGGGCCTTTTTATTTTTATACTTTTTGTATTACCTGCTTTTTTCCCTTTCTGATTTCCTTTGCCCGGCTTATTGATTACAGTTTTTATATTCTTCTTTTCATGAAAAGCTCCTTTAAATTCAGGATTTTCCTTTCTTTTCTGTGAATCTATTTCCCTTGCAATTTCCTGGCGCTCTTCATACGGGGTTTCTTCAATAAAAACTTCGTTTGGAATTTTAGCGACGGGAATTTGCTGGCGAATAAGTTTTTCTATTTTCCGAATGTAATACTCTTCAGCCGGATTACAGAAAGTAATGGCATCGCCGGTATTAAAGGCCCTCCCGGTTCTCCCGATACGGTGCACATAATCTTCAATAACAATAGGAACATCGAAATTAATAACATGGCTTACATTACTAACATCCAGTC
Source organism: Rubrilithobacter danxiaensis (assembly GCF_047272945.1). NCBI lineage: Bacteria > Pseudomonadati > Bacteroidota > Sphingobacteriia > Sphingobacteriales > Sphingobacteriaceae > Rubrilithobacter > Rubrilithobacter danxiaensis. The sequence goes on along the minus strand of NZ_JBKOPS010000006.1, from coordinate 201,005 downwards.
CCCGGGCAGCTACGTCGGTAGCTACCAACAATCTTACTCCGCCTTCCTTAAAGGCATTTACAGAATTTATACGGGTATTCTGCCCTTTATTGGCATGAATAACACGCACCTCCTCAACGCCGTATCTTCTTTCCAAAAAGTGAAAAATATTATCTGCAACACGCTTGGTTTTGCAAAAAACAATCAACCTCCTGAACTCATCATCATTTTTTAACAAATGCTGCAGCAGGTTAAGCTTAGTTTTCAGGTTAGGAACATGATAAAGAACCTGTTCAACCGTTTGGGCGGGCGTTGCTTGCGGAGCCACTTCGACAACGGTAGGAAACTTCAAAAAGTCACCTGCAATTTTGTGTACCAGGTCGCTCATTGTAGCAGAAAAAAGCAGGTTCTGGCGCTTCCTCGGAACAACTTCTAAAATGCGGTGTATAGAACCGATAAAGCCCATATCCATCATCTTATCCGCCTCATCCATCACCAGGAACTGGATCTGCCGGGCAACTACATGACCCGCGAGATAAAGATCAAGAAATCTTCCCGGCGTTGCTACTAGTATATCAATGCCTTTTTCAATCTGAGTTATCTGAGTTTTAGGCCCCAATCCCCCGTAAATAACAAGTGTTCGCAAATCCGTGTACTTTGCAAAAACGCGAATATTTTCCTCGATCTGCATCGCCAGTTCACGGGTGGGAGCTATTATCAAAGCTCTTGGATCTTTCCCCTGTGCGTATTTCAGCTTCATAATCATGGGCAGCACGTAGGCAGCTGTTTTACCTGTACCCGTTTGGGCTATTCCCATTATATCCTGCCCGGCAAGAATGGGGGTAATTGCCTTCTGCTGAATAGGTGTAGGAGTTGTAAATCCGGCATCAGCAACCGCATTCAATATCTGCCTGTTTAACTTAAAATCTTCAAATGAAGCCATGGGTGCAAAGATAAACTTAGTATTTACGATTTACGATTTTTGATTTACGATTGTTTGAGTAGGCTGACTTCTCTCAATAAATAGTACCTTCGTAATCCGATAATATTGATCCGATACTTATCGCATTATTACTAACGAGGTGTAAAATAAATCTAAAACATGTCTTCTATTCTGATAAAAGAAGCAACAATAGTAAACGAAGGAAAACAAATTGAGGGTGATATTTTAATCCAAAATGGGATTATTGAAAAAATTGACACTCATATAAACCAACACGCAGCTACCGAAATTGCGGCCGGGGGAACTCATGTATTTCCGGGATGTATTGATGACCAGGTACATTTCCGCGAACCTGGATTAACGCATAAAGCACGGATTTATACCGAAGCAAAAGCGGCTGTGGCAGGTGGCATAACTTCGTTTATGGAAATGCCTAATACCGTTCCTAATACACTGACGCAGGAATTATTGGAGCAGAAATACGCTATCGCTTCTCAAAACTCACTGGCAAACTATTCTTTCTTCATGGGTGCCTCGAATGATAACCTGGGCGAAGTTTTAAAAACCAATGCGAAGAATGTTTGCGGAATAAAGGTATTTATGGGATCTTCAACCGGAAACATGCTGGTGGATAATGAAAAAACGCTGGAAGGAATTTTTTCTGAAACGCCAATGCTTATTGCCGTTCATTGTGAAGATGAAGCTACTATCCGTGCAAATTTAGAGTGTTACAAATCGAAATACGGAGAGAATATAACACCTGAAATGCATCCGCTTATCAGGAATGTTGAAGCATGTTACAAATCATCCTCTTTTGCCGTTGAACTTGCAAAAAGACACAATTCCCGCCTTCATATCCTGCATATTTCTACAGCAAAGGAAACTGAACTTTTCAGGAATGACCTGCCTTTAGCTGAAAAGAAAATCACTGCCGAAGCTTGTATTCACCATTTATGGTTTTCGGATAAGGATTATGCCGAAAAAGGAAACTGGATTAAATGGAATCCCGCAGTAAAAACAGCCGGAGACAGGGATGCAATTTTCCAGGCAGTTTTAGATGGGCGAATCGATGTTATTGCTACCGATCATGCCCCGCATACTATAGAAGAAAAATCACAACCCTATTTAAAAGCTCCTTCCGGAGGTCCTTTGGTACAGCATGCACTGGTTGCCATGCTCGATTTTTATCACGAGGGAAAAATAACCTTAGAAAAAATCGCGGAAAAAATGGCTCATAATCCTGCCATTTGTTTTAAAATAAAAGAAAGAGGATTTATCCGCGAAGGTTACCATGCTGACCTTGCCCTGGTAAACCTCAATAAAAACTGGACGGTAGATAAAAGCAATATCCTTTCAAAATGCGGATGGAGCCCTTTTGAAGGACATCAGTTTAAATCTTCTGTTACACACACCATTGTTTCGGGAAACCTTGTTTATGAAAACGGATCCTTTTACGAAGATAAGAAAGGATGCCGATTGGAATTTAATCAGAACTAATTATGTATAACCGCAGGAAATTTATAAAAGCATCCGCCATGGGTGCTTCGTTATTAACGCTTAACCGTTCTGCATTTGCAGGAATTATGCCCCAGTTGAAATCAGCAGCAACAAAACCCATTGTTATTTCTACCTGGGATTTTGGAATCCCGGCAAACATTGCAGCCTGGCAAATTTTAAGTAAAGGCGGCAGAGCATTGGATGCCGTGGAAGCAGGTGTAAGGGTTCCGGAAGCGGACCCGAATAATCATACAGTAGGAGGAGCAGGATACCCTGACCGCGATGGCCATGTAACGCTGGATGCCTGTATTATGGACGAATTTGGGAATTGCGGTTCTGTTGCCGCTATGGAATACATCGAACATCCTATTTCGGTAGCCCGTTTAGTAATGGAGAAAACCCCGCACGTGATGCTAGTAGGTGAAGGAGCTACCCAATTTGCAATAGAGAATGGGTTTAAAAAGAAAAAGCTACTTACAAAGGAATCCGAGCAGGCGTGGAAAGAATGGCTTAAAAAAGCAGAATACAAGCCAGTAATCAATATTGAAAATAAACTATTTGCTCCTAATAAGCTTCCCGGAAATCAATACAACCACGATACGATCGGAATGCTGGCACTGGATGAAAAAGGAAACCTTTCCGGTGCCTGCACAACCAGCGGGATGGCCTTTAAAATGCATGGAAGAGTGGGCGACAGTCCGATAATTGGCGCAGGACTTTACGTAGACAATGAAGTGGGAGGAGCAACTTCAACGGGCGTAGGCGAAGAAGTAATCCGCAATGTAGGCAGTTTCCTGGTTGTTGAACTGATGCGCCAGGGTTATTCGCCGGAAGACGCATGCAAAGAAGCAGTAAACCGCATCATCAAAAAGAAACCCGAAAAAGCCAAAGAGATTCAGGTAGGATTTCTTGCCCTGAATAAAAAAGGAGAATACGGAGCTTACGCGATACAGCAGGGTTTTAGCTTTGCCGTTTGCAATACCGATAAACAGGACCTGCTGATAAAAGGAAAAAGCTTTTATTAAGATTAGTTTAAACACACAAATAGTTATTAATGAGATCCCTCGAAATTTGTGCTAATTCTGTTGCTTCTGCCCTGGCCGCCCAGAATGGAGGCGCAATACGTATTGAATTTTGTGATAATTTAAAAGAAGGAGGCACCACTCCTTCTTACGGACAGATTACAGTTGCCCGTCAGCTTCTTCATATTAAACTGTATGTTATCATTCGTCCCCGGGGGGGAGATTTTCTATACTCTGACCTGGAATTTGAGATAATGAAACAGGATATCGAGCTGTGTAAGCAAGCAGGGGCAGACGGAGTTGTTTTCGGGATTTTAAATGCAGATGGAACTGTGGATAAAAAACGATGCAAAGAACTTCTTGAACTTGCTAAGCCGCTGGCTGCAACTTTCCATCGTGCTTTTGATATGTGTTCTGACCCGTTTACGGCCTTGGAGGAAATTATCGAAATGAGATTTGAGCGAATCCTTACTTCCGGCGGAGAAACAACTGCAATTGAAGGGATTGATCAGATTGAAAAACTTGTTAAGCAGGCAAACGGAAGGATCAGCATAATGCCGGGCAGCGGAGTTAACGAAAACAATATCCTTAAAATCGCGAAACAAACACGGGCGAATGAATTTCATACAACTGCCAAAAGCCGGATCGGAAGTAACATGACTTTCCAAAACAGCAATGCGGCTATGAGCCCTAATTCTGACGAGTTTTTGATAGAACAAACCGATGAGAAAACGGTAAAAAAACTCGTATCACTTTTAGAAACAGCTTCTTCATCCTGATCTGTAAACAAAATATTACCTGAAACTTTCTAAAGCAATTCATTTATCTCTCTATCTTAAGATCCTTTTAATAAACTAACCAAAAAGCTTCTTAAATAAGATAATGAACGATTCGGTAAACATCAATTCCGGCGGAATTGAGAAAAATACGTTTGATGCTATTGTAATAGGTTCGGGAATAAGCGGTGGCTGGGCTGCTAAAGAACTATGCGATAAGGGATTAAAAACCTTAGTCCTTGAAAGAGGAAGAGACGTTGTTCATCTGAAAGATTACCCTACCGCCACAAAAAACCCATGGGATTTTCCTCATCACGGCCGAAATACTTTGGCAGTTGAAAAAGAAAACCCGATTGCAACACGATGCTATGCCTTTAGTGAGGCTTCGCAGCATTTTTTTGTAAAAGATAAAGAACACCCGTACATACAGGAAAAGCCTTTCGACTGGATACGTGGTTACCAGGTTGGAGGAAAGTCACTACTGTGGGCCCGGGCGGTACAACGCTGGAGCAAATACGATTTTGAAGGCCCTGCCCGCGACGGTTTTGCCGTTGAATGGCCCATAGGTTATGAAGATCTCGCTCCCTGGTACAGCCATGTGGAGCGCTTTGCCGGAGTAAGCGGAAATAAAGACGGCCTGGATACCTTGCCTGATGGCGAGTTTTTGCCGCCATGGGAAATGAACTGTGTAGAAAAAGACATCCGTGAAAAAATACTTGCCAATTATAAAGACCGCAATGTAATTATCGGCCGTTGCGCACACCTGACAAAACCGAAAGAAATACATTTGCAGCAGGGCCGAGGCCGGTGCCAGGCCCGCAGTTTGTGCGAACGGGGCTGCCCTTTCGGTGGCTATTTCAGCTCCAACTCCTCCACCCTGCCATGGGCTGCTAAAACAGGGAATCTTACTTTACGCCCTCATTCAGTAGTAGATTCAATTATTTATGACGAAAAGAAAGGGAAAGCCGTCGGCGTTCGTATCATAGATTCTGAAAGCAAAAAAGCTATTGAATATTTTGCAAAAATCATCTTTGTAAATGCAGCAGCGCTGAATACCAATCTTATTTTACTTAATTCTACATCCAGCAGGTTCCCAAATGGTATTGGGAATGATAACGGATTGCTCGGAAAGTATATTTGCTTTCATAATTACCGTGGCACACTTTCCGCCTCGGTAGATGGTTACCAGGACAAATACCATTACGGCCGCCGCCCAACTGCAGTAATGTTGCCTAACTTCCGCAATGTTCACAAACAAGAAACTGATTTTTTAAGGGGATATATGACCTTTTATTCGGCCAGCAGAGCCGGCTGGGGGCATACCGACGAGGGCCCGCAGATTGGGGGAGAATACAAAGACGCTATTTCAGAACCGGGAGGATGGGGCGTTTTTATGATGATGCAGGGCGAAACAATTCCAAAAGAATCAAATCATGTCCGCCTCAGCAAAGACCATAAAGATGACTGGGGAATTCCTCAACTAATAACTTCGGTTGGCTACGACGATAATGATGAAAAAATATTGAAGGATTTTTTGCAACAAGGTGCAGAAATGCTTGAAAAAGCCGGATGCAAAAATATCAGCTCTTCCGACTCCAAACAATCGCCCGGACTGGATATTCATGAAATGGGGGGTGTAAGAATGGGAAAAGACCCAAAAACTTCTTTACTCAACAACTGGAACCAGCTTCACTCCTGTCCCAATGTTTTTGTTACCGACGGCTCTTGTATGACAAGTACCGGCACACAAAACCCTTCGCTTACGTTTATGGCCCTTACAGCAAGGGCAGCCAATCACGCGGTTGAAGAACTAAAGAAAGGAAATTTATAATGCCCAAAGCAGCGGGCAAATGTATCCTACAATATAATGACACTGTATCTTTAAAAACTTAGCTACATTTGCCGCTGTTTAAAGATTCAGTAATGGCAAAAATTTCCATCAATATTGCAACGGGCTCCATACAGAAAGAAGATATTATTGTAGGAATTGACCTGGGCACCACCAACAGCCTGGTAGCATTTATTAATCCTGAAGGAAATGCGCAGGTAATTAATGATGCGGGCAAAGGCGTATTGGTACCTTCGGTTGTCCATTTTCAGGCCGACGGCAGCATTGTTGTAGGAAACGAAGCCAAAGAATATCTGGTAACAGATCCGCAGAATACCATATTTTCAGTAAAACGCCTGTTAGGGCGTTCCTATCACGACATTGAAAACTACAAAGATTTCTTTTCTTATAAGGTAATTGACGATAACTCAGAAAGCCTTGTAAAAATAAATGTTGGCAACAACTTTTATACGCCTATCGATCTGTCGTCACTTATTTTAAAGGAGCTGAAAGCACGAGCGGAGCACAGCCTGAAAACACCAGTAAACCGTGCCGTTATTACAGTTCCTGCTTATTTCAACGATTCGCAGCGGCAAGCTACACGGGATGCGGGAAAACTTGCCGGTCTCGATGTGCTACGCATTGTAAATGAGCCAACCGCCGCCAGTCTTGCTTACGGCATCGGACTGAACCCTGAGGAGGAAAAAACCATTGCCGTGTACGATCTGGGGGGAGGCACCTTCGACGTTTCTATTCTAAGAATTCAGAACGGGATTTTTGAAGTCCTATCTACTCATGGAAATACATTTTTAGGCGGCGACGATTTTGACCGTGCTATATTTAATTACTGGATAGAACAAAACAAGCTCAGTGCCACAGATATTGCGGCTAACAAAGAGCTTTCGCAAGCGCTGCGACTCAAAGCTGAAGAAGCCAAAAAAGCCTTAACCAACCAGAATATTTTTAACAGTGCTGTGGGTGATATTCCATGCGCTATTACCCGTGGAACTTTTGAAGAACTGATCCGCCCGAAAGTAGAAGAAACCATCAATAGCTGCAGGAACGCGTTGAAGGATGCCGAACTTTCCGTAACCGATATAGATGAAATCATTATGGTTGGTGGTTCTACCCGCACACCCTCGGTTAAACAACAGGTAGCCGCATTTTTTGAAAAAGAGGTGCATGATAAAATCGACCCCGACCAGGTTGTTGCATTGGGAGCAGCCATCCAGGCAGATATTTTAGCAGGAAACCGGAAAGATATCCTTTTGCTGGATGTAACCCCCCTTTCGCTTGGCATAGAAACTATGGGCGGCTTAATGGATGTAATCATTCCGCGAAACGCGAAAGTGCCCACCAAAGCAGGCCGGCAATATACAACCTCTGTTGACGGTCAGGTGAACATCAAGATTTCTGTTTACCAGGGCGAACGTGACCTGGTGAAAGAAAACCGAAAGTTAGCGGAATTTGACCTCAAAGGGATTCCGGCAATGCCTGCGGGCTTACCAAAAGTAGACATTAATTTCCTTTTAAATGCTGATGGCATCCTCACGGTACAGGCAATTGAATTGCGCTCGGGCGTAAAGCAGGAAGTGGAAGTAAAACCCACCTACGGAATAACCGATGCGGAAGTTGAAAAAATGCTGCTCGATTCCATTACCCATGCGCAGGAGGATGTGAGCCAGCGGATGCTGATTGAAGCCCGGACAGAAGGAGAACAAATGGTTTACACTGCCGAACGTTTCCTCGAGAAAAACAAAGACTACGTGTCTGCCGAAGAAATTTCCCAAACCACCGGGTATATAAACGCATTAAAAGAGGCTCTCACTTCCGGTGATAAAGACCGCATCCTGAAAAAGATTGATGAACTGAACGAATTTACCCGCCCCTTTGCCGAACGCTTAATGGACCAGGCTATCGGGCAAGCTATGAAGGGGAAAACGTTGTAAGCCTTTCTTCTGGTTAATATTCCAGTCACAGCCTTTTCATTTGCAATTACATAGATAAATTATTAACTACGTTTTAATTTATTTCCGTCTTTTCTGGTCTATTATTTCACCAACATCAGATATATTGGAAATATACGCAAGTGTGCGTAAAGCCACTTGTTATGCCTAATTAAACCGACCAATACTATGGCCAACAAAATAGAACTAAAAAACATTAACCGACAAGCTAAAATCCTAAAGTATTGCGGAATTATCCTAATTGCTATATCGGTAATAAAGATTGTTTTTATAAATCAATTTAATTTCAGAGGACTTGGAGAATTTATCGACAGTATTATTTGGTTATTAGGCGGTTCATTCGCCTTGTATCTTGCAACATCGCAAAAGATGAAGGGTAGACAGAACCAATTTATCGAATGGGATGACGAAACAGTAACTTATAAACTGGCTGAACAAGAATCGACCCAAGTGATTGAAATAGGCCTGATTGAAAATGTATTGATATCAATTGATAAAATTAGCTTGACCATGAGAGACGACTCCATTTATATTTTAGATATCAGCGACTTCAAAGATTATGAACAACGAAAAGAAATTAAATCGAAGTTTGAAAATATAAAAATTAACTAGGCATAACAACAGGTTTAAAAAATTGCGGGCGAAGTGCTTTATGTCCTATCATCTTATTTATTTAGTTTTCTCCTTGCGGACATTGTAGTGCAGGTAATTCCGCAAATTCTTAAACCTGCCAAACGTTAGCACCAATTGTAAAACGACACTGTAACCAATGACAGTAATCATAATCATAGCAGTAGTTGGACTACTAATTTACTTCGGAACAAGAAAAAAATCCGAGAAGACTTTTATTGACAACGGACAGGGTTCTCAAACATCAAAACCAAGCAGCCAGACAAATTCTACTCGACAAAAATTTCAATCTAAAATATCAGACTTGCCGTTTTCCGACAGAATTGACGCAATAGTTTGGCATATTAAAGCCATTGACAAAGAACTTGCAAGTGGCGACTTAGAACTTGCAAATCTTTCATACGCAAAACTTATTGAAAGTATCAGACAACAAAACGTTACAGAAAACGGAACTTTTGAAGACCATTTGCAGACAATCAGAAAAGAGTATGACGAGTTTAGAACATATTACGGACTTGAATATCCACAACAGTTTTTACCGCCTTCTGAACGCAAAAAGAAGGAACCCGCCCAAACTTCTACAAGCCAAGACAACACTCTCGTTTTCCTTGAAACATTGAATTTTGAAGAACTTCCAAAATCAGTGATTAAACACATTGACATTGTTAGAACAATATCTCAATGGAATGAATTGGGATTAAAGCCAAAAAAAGACCAATACGGAAGATGGAACGATATTAAGCGACAAGAACGCTACTTTGAGTTTGTTGGTGCTTCCGCCACCAACCCAAGACACAAACTTTCATTAGAAACTGGTAAAAGAATAACGACAAAACCATACTTCATAAAAGCTCTCGTTGAACAAGGAATTCCTCTCGAAGATTTTGTGGATAGTGGCGATGATTTAAAGCACTTTATTATAGCAGATAACTTATTTGTAGAAAAAAATTATGAAGAAGCATTGAAAGAAATTGAATTAGCAATTTCAATTAGAGCAACTTCTGACTATAAAGAGTTTAAAAAAGATATTCAAGTTAAATTAGGCAACGAAGATATTGTTGACCAACAATTTAAGAAACACGAATTTGACATTGATAGTCCAATTCATACTGGAGAAATTTTTGACTGGTTCAAGGCATTATTAAAAAATAAAAAAATTGATAAGGTTATAAGTTACATTCAAAAAACTAACGACACACTTGACAAATTATCGAAAGGGGAGATAAAACCTAGAATATACGGGCAACAGTCTGGCGACTGGTATTCATATAAAAAAGAAGACTTTAATAAAAACCTTTTTAGAATTTTTGACTTTAATGTTTTGCAATTAGAGCAAACAGATGAAACATTAAAAATGCTTAACCTTTTTATCAAACTATATATTGGTAAAGAAATTAAGCCAATAGAAAGCATTGCAGACATTTATGTTCAGTGGCAACTTAAAGACAAAGCACTCGAACTTTACAAACTTTGTTTAGATAAACTTGCAGGCGAAGAAAAACCAAGAGTTAAAGCAAGACTTACGAAAAAAATTGACGAACTAACAACCTGAAAATGAAAACAACTGGTGCTAACAGCGATTTGGCAAAAGTGGCGGTTCAGTGCTCCGCAGACACATTTTTGGTTAATCAAACATTGGTTCTCCGCATCAACATTTGTGGTGAAAATCGCCACCTTGGCCAAGCCGCAAAACGTTACAGGCAACCCTAACGAACCTGACATTACGCCTATCTGAAAAACAAAATAAGACTTGCATTTTGTTGACTTTTAAGTTAACTTCGTTGTGTGAAATTCGTAGACAGAAAAATCCTATTTCATGGGTCTCATTTTACAGACTTTTATCTTGCGCAGTCTGAAAAGGTTCAAGAAAAGATTGAGTATGTTCTTCGTATTGTCCGTCAGGTAGAACGTATCTCCAAAAAGTTTTTTGACCACATGGAAGGGACAGACGGGCTGTATGAAATCAGGATTGAGGTAGAATCGAATATTTTCAGAATTTTCTGCTGCTTTGACGATGGAAATATTGTTATTCTGTTTAATGGCTTTCAGAAAAAGACTCAAAAGACTCCGAGAGCGGAAATTGAAAAGGCTCTGCGATTGAAACAAGAATACTTTGACTTAAAAAACAAGAGCAATGAAAAAGGAAGAAATAAGAAAAGCTAAGTCGTTTGACGAGCTGCTTGACATCAAGTACGGAAAGGTAGGAACTCCTGTGCGAGATGAATATGAGGTTAAAGCGAATTATTTTGTAATCTGCGAAATGCTGAAGGAAGCGAGGAAAGAAGCAAATATAACTCAAGAACAGCTTGCAGAAAAAATAGGCACAAAAAAGAGCTACATCTCAAGACTTGAAAACGGAAAAGCTGACATTCAATTGTCGACTTTGTTTAAAATATTTGAAACAGGACTCGGAAGAGAAATACGGCTTACAATCTTATAAAGAAAGGCAGCCAGTAACATCCCCCGGCGACGTGAATCCCGTTCATTTCTGCTTTTTACTTACTTTAGTACTGGAAAAAGTGAAGTGCTCTTAATCGAGCACAACTTAAACCCTTAAAAGTTACGGGTAATTTTAGGACGACAAAGTGAACAGACACCAATATAAAGAACTTACAGTTGAAGTACTCGACGAGCCAACCTACAAATTGGGTTCGGCCGACAACAATTTCAATTATTCAATGACCTACTTTGGTGATAATGCAGAACAATATCCTACATCTAAACATGGAATAAAAATTTATTGTGACAACCAAATTATTGGTAGTTGCATTGTTGTCGGCTCAGGTGGTGCAACAGCTGTTAACAAAAACTCTTCGCTTGTTGACAATGACCGATTAATAATTTGTTGCTGCGACACAGTATTTAGCTTGACACTTCCTGACCTTGAATTAAAATGGAAAATTCAAGCTGACCAAGCAACTTGCTTTCAAATTTTCAAACAGAAAGACAACTACATTGTACACGGTGAACTCCGGGTAACAAAACTTGACAAAGACGGAAATAAAAAATGGGAATTTGGAGGTGCTGACATTTTTGTTTCAATAAACAATGAAGAAGAATTTAAAATTGAAAGTGATGGAATTTTATTAACGGACTTTGCAAAGGCAAAATATAAAATAGACTTTAACGGAAAGCTATTCTGGGACACGTATAAGTAGACAGAAAAAACTACAGTAACAGCACCTTGCCAAAAGCGGGACGGACGTGAGAAGAAAAACAGCGAATAACAACAAATTGCAATTGGCGGGGTTGCGTACTTCGCAGACATATTTGTGGGTATAGAATGTTCTTTTCTAAATGAAGTTTGTGCTAAAATTCCGCCTCTCGGTAGCTGCAAAAACGTTATACGAAACGCCTAAAACCAACGTCACAACCTAGAGCTGCCAAATAGAAATATGGGGCAATTCATTGATCCTGCGGCTTGCGTTATATCATCCTGCATTCACTCCTTTTCATTCTTATCTTTAGCTCATATTCCGGGATCGGAATTCTTCACCGCCACCTGCTTAAACTGCCAGCTTCTGTTATCCTGAGAGAAGTATAAGAGATTTGTACCTGATAGTTTAACTTCCTGGTTTTATTGCAATCTATCTGGTAATAATTTTACTTTGTGCCGGGGATAAAAGTAAAAGAGCAAATTTCAAGTGAGTAACTTTTCCAACACCTATTTGCACCCAATTGAAAAAGCGAGTGCTTTAGACAGCCGACTTCGACTATTTCTAAAAATCCGAGAAAATTTTGAGAAAATATATTTATTCGTGTATAACTGTTCTTGATTTAGGTTGCGGAACAGGCTATTTTACATTAGAAATTGCAAATTTGCTTAAAAACAATGGAAAGGTTATTGCCTCTGATGTGCAAAAAGAAATGCTTGAACCCTTAAAGCAAAAATTACTAAATAACGTACTGCAGAGACTAATTGAAATTCACAATAATCAAGAAAACTCCATCGGCCTGACAGAAAAAGTTGATTTTATCCTTGCTTTTTATTCCCTTCACGAAATGAGATATATTGACAGCATCATCCGAGACCTGTCAAGAATCGCAAAACCTGAAACAATGATTTTTATTTCCGAACAAAAATTTCACGTCTCAAAAAATACGTTTCGACAAATAATTGAAAAAATGGGAAATAACGGATTTGAAATTTGTGACCAGCCGGTAATATTTTTTAGCCGAACGGTAATAATGAAAATGAAACAATTAACAAAGAGTACGAACACCTAATACGTGTTATAGTGCATCGGGAATTTGGGGTACACTGATAGAAAATCGCCTCGTAATCCCTAACGCCCATAGCCGGTGCAAGTATAATGTTGCTGGTTCGAGCTTGTAGCCGAAACCTTTTTATTTATTCAGATTATCTTGCTGTCTGCTTTAATGCTACATGAGCAGAAAATATAGTTCTATTTCTGACAGCAGCCAATAAACCGATAGAGCATTTTAATGAGTAAGACTCATAAAATCAGTATATAAATTGAAAAAATACTATAACGAGCAACATGAATTACGGCCAAGAAAAAAGCCGCAAAACAGCCTCTAATTTGTCGCATGCGGAACCTACGCCCTATTGTTTTTACTATCATCTTTGTAATGTAAATTCGTAGAAACCAACGAACAGACAGTGGAGCAGCTACCACCCAAAACGGGCGAACCGAAAAGCCAGACGAGTAGGAACCAATTAAAAAGATTTTTTATGGCAGACAACAAAGTTTCATTACACAGAGTAATTAAAGCATCTCCTGAAAAAGTTTTCAGGGCATTTACCGAAGCCCTTGCAATTGCCTCCTGGTTGCCTCCTTATGGTTTTCTTTGTACCGTGCATAAAATGGATGTGCAGGTTGGCGGCAGCTTCAGAATGTCGTTTCACAATTTCAGCACGGGTAACGGCCACTCCTTCGGCGGCGAATATGTTGAGATCAAACCGAATGAGTTTTTAAAATACACCGACAAATTTGACGACCCGAACCTGCCTGGCGTGATGAACACCTCCATATGGCTTCAAAAAACGTCTGTGGGAACCGAGTTAAAAGTATTGCAGGAAGGAATACCTGATGTTATACCGGTAGAAATGTGTTACCTGGGATGGCAGGAATCGCTGGAAAAGCTGATCAGGCTGGTAGAACCTGAAATACCGGACGCATGATATAACGCGGGCACACGTTATAGGGCGTGTGCCTTTATTTAGCTTTATTGCTGTTCAATTTTTCGTTACGTCCTAAGATTAATAAAATGTAAATCTTGCATGGTACTTCACATGCAATTGATTGAAGCCTTGTTCGTGTTGACATTCATCTCATCCGGTGTCAATTCGATTGCTATCGATCTTTTCTATCAGTTCTTTTTTCATTACTACAATGTCCTTTGCACCCAAAACAAGGCGCTCCAATTGTTGCCATTCAAGCTGCTTGTATAAGCTTTCGGCAGTATGAGTAAATAAATAGATTTCACTCAGTCCCAGTACTTTTGCATGATCCTGAATATAATTACAGATTAATGCTCCAAAGCCTTTTTTTCTGAAGTCGGGTTTTGTATAAACCAAAGCCAACCAATTTTTATAAATTTTAAGCCTTGGCTCTCTGTCTAAAAGGCCAACGTTATTATAAAGTCCGCCTGTTGCAATTGGGTTACCCTCAACAGTTAACAGTACCTGAAACTCAGAGTTGTCCACAGAAAGGTTTTTTATTTTTTCTATTGTTGTCTGAACAGGAATTTTCCATTCATTTAAATACCATTCTGCGATGAGTTCCATGTTTTCATCGTCCTCAGGGGTGATTATTTGAAATTTTATTCCTGTCATATATAAAGTTATCGTGGTTTTGGATTTCTATTATGCTTACCCTAACTGCCTTCTGGTCAGAAGTACCTGGCCGGATAGAAGAATTCACTGTCCGTTGTTGGCAATTTAGCAGAGGCTAAAGTACCCCATTTAATGATCCAATCCGCATTATGCTTTTATATGGTTATCGGTTCGTTGTTTATCTTTTCCGTTTGTAATGTAGCTGAGTTAATCCGGTCTCAAATGTTTTTGCGCTTACAAATTCGAGTAACTGTTCCGGCCGGCCGTCTTTAAATAGCCTTGTTCCGTCACCTAACAATACGGGAATCACGGAAATAATAAATTCATCTACCAGATCATCTTTTAAAAGTTCGTTTATTATTTCTGCTCCTCCGTCACAATAAATGTTTTTTCCGTTTTCGTTTTTCAATTTATGCACTAATTCCGCGAGATCTCCACTGTAAAACTTTACTCTACCCGCATCAGGTCTTTCGGTCCTTGTTATTACATATACGTCTCTTTCCCCATTATTATAATGAGACGAGCCGATTTCATTCAACACATAATCATAGGTTTTTCTACCGATAATCAGGGTGTCTATGGTATTCGTAAATTCCGCATAACCATAATCTTCGCCTTCTTTTTCTACTAATTTCAGAAAATTAAGGTCATCACCGGGTTTTGCAATGTACCCGTCGAGACTTGCGGCAATGAAAAGTGATAATTTTCGCATTCGTTTTTTTATTTTAAATCTTCAAAATTAGTTTCTTCCCATAACTAATACTTGGGGAAAAATGACAACTTTAAAATCCTCAGGGTGAACATCTGTATTTCGCTTGATTTCGTTGAAACTGCCTCGTGACTTTAACGTAAATATAGAAGTCGGTTTAAGACAGCTACCAGCAAATTACAAAAGATGTATTAAGGTAGCAATCACGGGACAGGGGTGCGACAGAGGGGAGCATACTTTCTATGAAAGGTCATAGCGAGACGCTACGACCAGTATTGGTGTTGAATTGTAGCACTTAGCCCGCCATTACGCAAACCGATGTTATCAGGACTTTTGCCAATTCATTGTCAATCCTTGCTACCAAGCAATTTCGCCTGCTTGGGGATTGATTTCTTCGCTGATAAATTTTCCTGTTACTCCGTCTTTGTCCAACAAAGCATATTTCACAATTCGTTTCCCTGCTTCTTCAACTTCGCCACCATTGTAACCTGTAAAATCGGTTTTCGTATAACCTGGACAAACTGCATTTACTTTGAACGCTGTGTCCCGAAGTTCATAAGCCAAATGAACGGTAAGCATATTCAAAGCTGCTTTTGATGAAGCGTAAACTGCATATTTTGCAAAGTTGTAACCAAACCAATTCGGATCACTTTGCAGTGTAAGTGAACCAACG
The DNA here is from genome assembly GCF_047272945.1 of Rubrilithobacter danxiaensis. Classification (NCBI taxonomy): domain Bacteria; kingdom Pseudomonadati; phylum Bacteroidota; class Sphingobacteriia; order Sphingobacteriales; family Sphingobacteriaceae; genus Rubrilithobacter; species Rubrilithobacter danxiaensis. The sequence continues at coordinate 185,181 of NZ_JBKOPS010000006.1, read as the reverse complement.
CTTGTGCTTACGTTCACAATTCTTGGTTCAGCCGAATTTTTAAGCAAATCAATAAATTCACGTGTTACTCTTGCAACACCAAAAACGTTAATGTCAAATGTTGCCAAAAATTGCTTTGAATTTGCTTCTAATGCGGTGTAAGGTGCACCGCCATTGATACCTGCGTTGTTTATCAAAACGTCCAAACTGTCTATCTTTTTGCCGATTTCTGTTCGGGCATTTTTTACCGAATTTTCATCGGTTACGTCAAGTTGAATGGCTTCAACATTTGTTAATCTTTGTGTTTTTAATTTTTCAACGGCTTGTAAACCGTTTTCTAAATTTCGGCTTCCGATGTAAACATGAAATCCTTTTTGCAAAAGTTGTTTTGCGGTCTCAAAGCCTATGCCTTTGTTTGCTCCTGTGATAAGTGCTAACTTCATTTTTTATCTGTTTTAAAATTTACGGTAAAGTTTGCACGATAAAAAACGAATGTATTTACCAAATGGTAAAAAGTGATTTTAGCGAATGTTTTTTCTAATTCTGCTAAATGATTGTTGTGTAACTCCCAAGTATGATGCGATGTGAGAAAGAGCAATACGGTTTGTAAGGGTTGGATAATTTTCTAAAAATTCCAAGTAGCGTGTAGTTGCGTTTTGTGAAATTACAGGGCTTTTTCTGGATTTTTGATAAAGGCATTTTTGCACGATTTTGTTTTTAATGTTGTCCCAGCCAGCAATGGTATGCGAAAGTTCGTCCCAATCTTGTTTTGAGAATACAATGAGTTTGCAATCGGTGCTTGCTTGCAAGTATTCTGCCGAAGCTGAATTTGCTTCAAAGTTTACATAATCAACCGCCAAATTATTTTCAGGAATAAAACACCGTGTAATTTCCTCGCCTTTGTTGTTGTAATAGCAACCACGAACAACACCGTTAACCACGAAACCGACTTGTCGTGGAATTTTTCCTGCTTCCGAAAAATAGTCGTCTTTGCGAAGTTCTAGTTCTACCGCCTTACTTTTAATATGGTCAATTTGCTGTTCATTTAAGTTGCCGAACTGTAAAATATGTTCTATCAATTCTTTCATTGTAGCAAAGTTAGCAATCGTTGTCTTTATTCCTTAAACCTGATTGAAGTGGATACCGGCACCAAGCCTAAGGCCTGCAGGCGTATGAACGGAAAGCAGGGCTACAGCACCTACGGAGACCATCTGTTCGTTTTCAAATCTTTGAAAACTTTAAAACATTGAGTCAGGTGATGCTCCACCTTTCAACAGGCTAAAGATTACAGCCGGCAAACTGCTTAACCTGCTTATCGATTTCCCTTGTCGCGATTTACCTTGCACAATGTCGCGTTCACACCTTTCATTGAATTGCTTAATAATTTAAACTTGTGCTTATATTCAGGTGAATGAGAAAATATTATTAAACTCTCTTCCTTATCTATTTCGAAAGCAAAGCAACTCGTAAATAAAGAAATCACTAATTATGAAATCCATATTTGACCCTGGTACGAGAAATGAATTGATAAAGAGAATCAAGACGATCAATAAAGAAAGCACAGCTCAATGGGGTAAAATGAATGTCGGACAGATGCTGGAACATTGCACTCGTTGGGAAGACATGATGCATGGCAGGAAAAAATTCAAGAGAGTTTTTTTGGGTTACCTGTTTGGCAAAATAGCTTTAAGAACTATATTAAAAGATGAATCTCCATTGAGACGAAGCACGCCTACAATTCCTGACTTTGTGGTTAAAGAAACCAGGGACGATATTGAAACCCTGAAAACAAAATGGATTTTGCTGATTGAGGAATACGAAAACTTTTCGAATTCATACCTCATACACCCATTTTTCGGGAGGATAACAAAAGAACAAATCGGATACCTGGTTTATAAACATACGGACCATCATCTTCGGCAATTCAATAGCTAAACATACTGAATCAAACAAAAAACACCCTTACTTCCTGACATAGGGCTGTCATTACCTCCTATTATTTTTGCTTTATTAAATGCAAACAATAATAAAAAATGGAAGTATTTTATCCGGCAAAGCTTATCGAATGGCGAAAGTGGTTAGAGGAAAATCATCGTTCAAAATCCTCTGTGTGGCTTGTTTTTTATACTAAAGCTTCGGGAAAACCTACTATCAGCTGGACTGAGGCTGTGGATATAGCTCTTTGTTTCGGGTGGATAGACAGCAAGAAAATAGCAATAGATAAAGAGAAATCACACCAGTTTTTCAGCAAACGAAAAGCCAGAAGCACCTGGTCAAAAATTAATAAAGAGAAAGTGGGAAAACTTATTGAGTCTGAATTGATGACCGAAGCTGGCTTAAAAGCTATTGAAATTGCGAAAGAAAACGGATCCTGGACAATTTTAGATGAAGTTGAAGAACTAAAGATACCTAAAGACCTGGATAAAGCGTTTAAAGCCAAACCGGGTTCAAAGCTATTTTTCCTAAGTTTGACCAAGTCTGTAAAAAAAGCAATATTGCAATGGGTCGTTCTGGCCAAACGAGCTGAAACACGACAAAAACGCATTGATGAAATAGCCGAACTTGCCAGTCAGAAAAGGAAGCCCAAACAATTTTAACGGAAAGAAGCGTCAGAAAGCTTTCTTAAAAGAAATATCAGGAAGCATCTGGACACAGTTGTACCAGCTCTTTTGTATTTCATGTTGATTATCTTTTTTTTTTGCTGCCCGGAAACGCTTTAAAGAACAGCAAAACATTCGTAGATTACCTTTCCATATTGTTAATTACATGGCATACTACATCCACCTTGAAAACAGAATAAGAGCCTGTCTTGCAAAACTGCCGGAACTAAAAATTGAAGAAAAGAAAATGTTTCGTGGTCTTACTTTTATGGTGAACGATAAAATGTGTGTCGGGGTAAGCGGAGAAAACCTGATGTGCCGGTTTGATCCTGTTTTACAGGGAGAAGTTGCCGGCAAAAGCGGCTTTGAACCGATGATAATGAGAGGAAAAAAACTTAACGGCTACTGTTACGTTAATCCGCAAGGATTGAAATCGGATAAGGACCTGGAATATTGGATTAACTTGTGTTTGGATTTCAATGAAAAGGCAAAATCTTCCAGGAAGAACAAGTAAGTTTTTTCGGTCTGTATTAACCTCTGAAAAACCTATTCCTGCCAGATTGATTATACTATAAAAGCAGTCAGGTATGAAAAGGCTTTCTGAAGAGAATGCGATATACACTCCGGGTTCAGGTACAACGGTAATGATAAATTACTCTTTCAAAAAGAGGATTCTGGAAGTTGAATTTACCGGAGGAAAAACTTATCATTACCTGAATGTAGAACCGGATGTGTGGAAGAGCTATAAATCGGAGGTTGAATCCGGAGAATCTTCCGGTCAATTTGTAAATTTCAGGATTAAGCCTTTTTACGAGTTTGTGTTAATTAATCCCTGATAGTGGAAGAAATACTGGCATTTACCATTACAACTGTTAAAGAAGAAACGGCTGATGCAAAAACGTTTCTTCTTCAGCCACACGATCCTCTGTTCCATTTTGTGCCCGGGCAATTCCTCACCTTTATTATTGAACTGGAAAAGAAAGAATTGCGCCGTTCTTATTCCATTGTTTCTTTACCCGGAGAGCCTTTAAAAATTACGGTTCAGAGGGTAGAAAATGGCGCTATTTCCCGTTATCTGTTGATGCACTGGAAACAGGGGGATGTGGTTAAATCACTTCCTCCCGCCGGCCGGTTTGTCCTGTCTCCGCAAAACGCTTATCCCCGTGATATTTTTTTTCTTGCCGCAGGAAGCGGAATAACCCCGGTTCTGCCTCAGGTAAGGTATTTATTGCAACAAGAGCCCCAGAGTAATATCTTTCTTTTTTACAGCAATAACACCGAAGATAAAATTCTTTTCCTGGAGGAGATTGAACAGTTGCAGGCACGTTATAAGCGGTTTTATGTGTTCAATTTCCTGAGTAATCCGAAGTCGCAGTTTAAAGAACGGCAAAGGCTGAATAACGGTATCCTGGAAAAGCTGATAACAGAAAAACTACAGTTTGAGAGCAAACATGCTGTTTTTATGGTGTGCGGCCCTTTTACTTATATGCGTATGGTTACGCTAACTCTGGTGTACATGAAGTTCGATGAAGAACAAATTAAAACAGAGAACTTTCTTCCCGTCACCATGCGCAGCGATACCAGGCGGACGCCAGACTTCCCTGACCGGGCTATCCGGATAAAATGGAAGGGAAAACAATATACGGTACTTGTAAAAAACGGACAAACCATTCTAAGGGCAGCATTAGCTGCAGGTTTTAATCTTCCTTATAGCTGCGAGGGCGGAATCTGTTCGGCATGCTCGGCTATCTGTACCAGCGGAAAGGTAAAAATGACTATCAATGAAGTATTAACATCAAAAGACCTCAAAAACAACTGGGTTTTAACGTGTACAGGATATCCTGCAGATGAAGCGGTTATTCTGGAATTTCCGGAATAAAATTATTTGCTTGTAATGCTTTGGTAATTCAGCGGAACGTGTTCTCCTTCGCTTAACGTATAAAATCCCTTATCATCCGGACTTATTGCAATAGCTTCTCCCTGAAATTCTACATTGTAGGGGATTACGAGCGGCTCTCTCATCAACGTTTCTTCCAGCTTCTCTCCTTTTCTTCTATCCCAGTAATAAATTTCGCTATAACTTCTTAAAAGAACTTTTAAACCATCTTCCGAGATGCTCGCCGCTGTCAGGTATTTCTGTTTAACTCCTTCGGGGTTCAGGTTTAAAGAACCCGCTTTTTTTAAAAGAACAAGACCATCGTCTTTAAAAGACAGGCTTGCAGAATAAATACCGGCTTGCTTTTCACGCTTTGAAATAATATACAATTGCTTGCTTAAAGGATCAATTAAAACAGCTTCTGCATCGTGCTTGCCGTCAGGGTATCTTAAACGGATTGTTTCAATTCCGCTTAAATCCTGCTCATCTCCAATAACAGGCTCGGGAATACGAAATACCTTTATATTATCCCTCCAGGCGAAATTATCGCCGATGTCTGCGGCATATAAATAAGACTTTCCATCAACAGAACCCGGATCAATTGCCATATCTTCCCAATCAAATGTCCATTTATTCCCTTTAAATACTGCTTTGGTATGACCATTGGTGTCTATAAGGAATAATTTGACTTTCTGGATACCGTCATTGTGTACCCAGATCAAGCCCTTATTTCTTTTTGAAAAAACCATTCCTGAAATTTCGTCAAGCCTGGAATCCTCGACTTTTTGAAAAGGACTGCCTGCTGCTACAGGCAAGTAAAACCAGCTGTAATAACTGGTAATCCCTATTACTAATACTGTTAAAAAATAGAATAAACGACGCATTAAGAGCTTACATTTCCTTCGGTTTTCACGAAACGAAGGACAACGGTAAATATATTAACTTAAACGAGATTTAAGTAGACTTAAGCCATTATTGAGTAGAAATTCTTGTAAAGTTCAGTGCTACATGCTTTCCTTCACTCAGGGTATAAAAGCCATTGCCTTCGGGAATAAATCCGATAGCTTCGCCCTGAATTTCAGAAGCATGTGGTAAAACATCCGGTTCTTCACGTAAAGCTTGTTCTACAGATTGCCCCGTATTTCTCTTCCAGTAGTAAACATAACCGTAGCTTCTTATCAGGATCTGTGAGCCGTCCCTTGAAATATCTGCTCCTGTAACCCAACGCAACACATCTACGCCCTTTAAATTGAGTTTTGCTGCTTTTTTTAACAACACGGTGTCGCCGGCGCCAGCACTTATCGGGGCTGAATACACTCCAACATTTTCTTCCCTTTTTGTAATAATATAAAGCTGCCTGCTGATCGGGTCAATAAACATGGCTTCAGCGTCGTGACTTCCATCCGGATATTTAAGATATATTTTTTCCGTATTCTGCAGTTCCTGTTCATCTCCCGCAGCAGGTTCGGCAAATCGAACTACATTTATAACCGGCCGTTTGGCATCGTTATCACCAATATCACCTACATAAACGTAAGGTTTTCCTTTTTTCCCTTTAACATCTATGGCAATATCTTCCCAGTCCGTTATAATATCTTTACTTCTGAATACAGCATCCGTATTACCCTTTTCATCAATTAAAACAAGTTTCATCCGCTGACGCCCATCGTTATGCACCCAAATTTTATCCTGATTCTGAACAGAAAAAACTAATCCGGAAATTTCTCTTAATCTTCGGTCTTTAACTTTGTGGGAGGAGTTGTTGAACCATAATGCTTTTTCGAACCAGGTATGATAAACAAAAATTACAACTAAAAAACTAAAGATAAAATAATACAGATATCGCATTAAATGGGACTTACAGTAAAACTTGTTATTAGACGAAAATCAAGTTGATTTATTACAAATCAAATCTTTAATTTATTCCCGAAAAAGAAAAAGTAAAAACCATTAAACGATAAATTGTTATTATCTAATACTATGTTAATACGAATTTTCGAAGAAAACCCCCATGAGAAATCCATCAACCAGGTTGTAGATATTCTGAAAAAAGGCGGCATTATTATTTATCCTACCGATACTATTTATGGCTTAGGCTGCGATATTACCAATCAGAAAGCAATAGAAAGAATTTGCCAGATAAGAGGAATTAAACCGGAAAAAGCAAATTTCTCATTTATCTGTCACGATCTGAGCCATATTTCTGATTACATAAAACCCATTGAAAACTCTACATTCAGAGTTTTGAAAAAGGCACTTCCCGGGCCTTTTACTTTTATCTTCGATGCCAATAATAAAGTACCAAAACTTCTAAGTTCTAATAAAAAAACAGTTGGAATCCGTGTACCTGCAAATAACATAGCCAGAGAAATTGTTCTTAAACTTGGCAATCCCATACTCTCCACTTCCATCCGCGACGAGGACGAAATTCTTGAATATTCTACCGATCCGGAACTTATATATGAGAAGTTTAAAGATAAAGTAGATGCTGTAATAGATGGCGGGTACGGTGGTAATGTTGCTTCAACCGTTGTTGACTGTACATCGGAAGAATTTCAGGTTATCCGGCTGGGCAAGGGAGACATCGACCAGTTTTTATAATTATCCGTAAGGTTATCGATTTTGAAATGCTTTAAAACATAAAAGTATTAATTTAGGCGGATGACTGAATCACGCGGAATTAATATCAAAGCTTTCAAAGATTTTTTCAGATCGGAACAGATTGGTGGTTTTATACTGCTTGGCTGCGTAATAATATCCCTTATAATTGCAAACTCTTCCTTCGAAAAAGTATTTCATAGTGTTTTAAGTGAGCAGATTGGTTTTGAAAGTTCGGCTGTTCAATTAAAATATTCTGTAGAACAATGGATAAACGATGGCTTAATGGCCATTTTTTTTCTGTTGGTTGGGCTGGAAATTAAAAGAGAAATACTGGAAGGTGAACTTTCTTCGCCTAAAAAAGCAGCAATGCCCATTTTTGCAGCTTTAGGCGGAATGCTTGTTCCGGCAATTGTCTATTCTCTGTTCAACTTAAAAACGGAAACTGGCCACGGTTGGGGAATCCCCATGGCGACGGATATTGCTTTTGCGCTTGCTATTATTTCATTGTTAGGCAACCGGGTTCCCGGATCGTTGAAAGTGTTTTTAGCTGCTTTAGCCATAGCGGATGATTTGGGCGCAATTCTTGTCATCGCTATTTTTTATACTAAAGAATTACATACAAATTATTTATTCTACTCAGCAGGAATTTTACTTATACTAGCCCTGTTAAATTATTTTAAGGTAAAAAATCTTTTATTGTATCTCATCCCGGGACTGTTCCTCTGGTATTTCGTTCACCATTCCGGTATACATGCTACCATTGCCGGAGTTTTGTTAGCCTTATTTATTCCAACCAATCCCGTTAAAGAAATTTCACCCTTAGAGAAGCTGGAGCACATAATCTCGAATCCTGTAAACTTTTTCATTATGCCGCTTTTCGCCCTGGCAAATACAAACATCCCCTTTGAAAGCGGAATGATAGAGGGATTAAGCAGTAATTTAGGATTGGGAATAATTTTAGGATTGTTTTTAGGAAAACCCATTGGAGTTACGCTGTTCTCCTGGTTATCGGTAAAATTAAGGTTAAGTTCTTTGCCTTCACAAGCAGGCTGGCTTCATATTATCGGTTTGGGCATGTTAGCCGGAATCGGTTTCACCATGTCGATTTTTATTTCACTGCTTTCTTTTACAGACGCCACCCATCAAACAGAAGCAAAATTCGCAATTTTAACTGCTTCTATCCTTTCGGGCATTTCAGGCTATATTTTTCTGAATCTATTGAATAAAAGAAGACAGGAAAAAGAGTTGAAATAGTTTTCCCGCCGTAATTATACTCGGCGAGTAAGAAAATATTTTCCTTGCTTTTTTATAAACTTAATTATAAAAGGTTTGTTATAAGCACTCTACCAATTATAGCCAATGAATGTTAACAAACTGAGGCAAAAAAATCTTCTCTTATTCGAAGACCTGATTTTTACTGTTAAATGTTCTCTCGGAAGATTTACAAGCTTGATTTCCTTTATCAGGAATCAAAAGACTTATGTCGCTGCAAAAAGTTATTTTCCTGAACAGGAATTAAAAAGCAAGAGGAGAATTTTTTACGAGCAATTTCTCCATATTCTTAAACATGGAGAAACAAATGAATATTATTTTTTATTTGGAAGAGATCGTAAAGATACGCCGAGGAGCAGATACCTCTCCAGGCAGAAATTCATTCATTTAAGAGATAAAGTTAACCTTATACCACCCAAAAGCGAGAACGAATATAAAATCTACAATTTTGTTTGCCTTTTACAGGACAAATTTACTTTCGGAGCTTTTTGCAGGGGAAATGGAGTAAAAACACCTGTAAACATAGCTATTATTGAGAACGGATTGCTAAACTTATTTGAAAAAAAAGCAATAGTACCTTTAGAAGAATTAGAAAATTTAAATATAGATACATTTTGCAAACTTGTTACGGGGGACCAGGGGAAAGGCCTTTTTCATCTTAAAATAAGCGAAAAAACTATTTTTATGGACGGGAAGCCTGTTACAATCCAAGAGTTAAGACAAGTCCTTGGTCAGGACAAATGGATAGTACAAGAAAAAATAGCTGATCAACACGAAGAAATAAATAAGCTTTATCAGCATTCAATAAATACCATACGAATTATGACCGTTAATACCGGTTCTTCTGTTGAAGTGTTAGGAGCTGTATTAAGAATGGGAACAGACGGAAGAAAGATAGATAACTGGAGCGCAGGAGGAATAATTGTTGCAATAGATTTCGAAAAGAGTGAACTAACAAAATGGGGCTACTATAAGCCCGGATACGGAACCAAAGTGGATGCGCATCCAGACACGAAGGTTAAATTTGAACAGTTTAAAATTCCCTTTATAGAAGAAGTGGTTAAGGAGGTAAAATATTTACATAGTTTATTATATGGAATACATTCAATAGGTTGGGACGTTGCAATTACGAAAGACGGACCACTTTTTATTGAAGGAAATGACAACTGGGGAGTTACCATATTCCAGCTTATTCACGGAGAAAGTAAACAAGCATTTCAAAAATACTTAAAAATTAAATCAGCCTGAATAGTTAAAAATTATAAAGTAATTTTTTTACCTGAAAGCAAACCGGGCGTACTTTTTTTTCGTAAGCCTATTTAATACCTCATTCTACAGGTATAACTGCTTATGAGATGGAACAACGAAAGAATAAAAAAAATCAATGCGCACCTTTTTGAGAATTCGCTGCATTTAATAAACACAAATACAGGAAGAGTTCTTAACTTATACAAACTCTTAAGGAACCCTAATCGCTATATTTCGCGAAAATCTTATTTTCCGGAGGATCCTTTAAAAAGCAAAAGAAGAATATTGTTTGACAATGTTATTCATATTTTAAAATATGGAGAGTTAAATAAATACTATTTCTTATTCGGGTTAGACCGTAAAGAAAAAAATGATTTAAACCAATATGTATCCCACAAAACATTAGTCCACTTCAGAAACAAAAGAAATCTTTTTCCCCAGAATCAGCAGTTGCACTATAATTTTATTTGTATTTTAAGAGACAAGCTGATTTTCGGAGCCTTTTTTAAAGGGCTGAATATCCCCACTCCCGAAAACATTGCAACAACCGACGGTAAAACATTTCATCTGCTTCTTACAAAAGAAATACTGCCATTTGAAAGAATAACCGATTTTGACATAGATGCCTTTTGTAAAGTATTAACCGGTGAACAGGGTAAAGGAACATTTCATCTGGAGATAAGAAATAAAAACATTTATTCCAATGGTGAACTGATATCGCTAAACCAGTTAAAGCACCGGTTGGTTGGAGAAGAATGGCTTATTCAAAAGTGTATTGACAACCAGCATGAACAACTTCGCAAACTTTATCCGCACTCTATCAATACCATACGTCTTATGACGGCAAATAGTGGAAACTCAATAGAAATTTTAGGCGCTGTGTTACGGATGGGCTTAAACGGGAACCGGGTTGATAACGGCAGTGCAGGCGGAATAACTGTCGGCATTGATATTTCAACAGGAGAATTAACCCGCTGGGGATACTTCAAACCGGGTTTTGGTACGAAAGAAGAAAAACATCCGGACACAGGAATTTTGTTTAAAGGCTTTAAACTTCCGTATTTTCAGGAAGCAATAAACCAGGCAATATATGCTCATCGGCTTTTAAAGGGAATTTACTCCATAGGTTGGGACATTGCTATAACAACCAAGGGACCCGTTTTCGTTGAGGGAAATGACAACTGGGAAGTGGGCCTTTACCAACTTGTTAATGGTGGTGTAAAAGACTCTTTTAAAAGGATTTTTAAAAATATTCCGGTAAAAAGTAACCGGAATAATATTACTTAAACTCCTTTAATTGAACGGATAAATGCAGGAACCTTCTCCAGATAATTGGCTTCGTTAAGTATTTTAACAAAAGCACTGCCCACAATAGCACCGCGGGTATATTCTGCCGCCTTACTAAAACTTTTGTTATCCGAAATCCCAAACCCAATCATTGTTGGATTCTTTAGATTCATATTTTTAATACGGGCAAAATAGCTTTCGACGTTTTCAGACACAGCTAAATTCTTACCCGTTGTTGCAGATGACGAAAGCAAATAAATAAATCCGTTTGTAAGTTCATCAATTTTGCGGATACGATCTTCTGAAGTTTGAGGAGTAACCAAGAATACATTACTTAAATTATGCCCTTCAAAACATCCCTGGTACAGTTCTTCGTATTCATACATCGGAAGGTCGGGAACAATAACGCCATCTACTCCACAGTCGGCACACGAATTACAAAATTTTTCTACACCGTATTGTAAAACCGGATTAACATAACCCATCAGAAGAACGGGGAGATTAACACGTTTTCTTAAATCCTTTAACTGTTCGAAAAGGATTTCCAAAGTCATTCCGTTTTCCAGTGCTTTTTGTGAACTGTTTTGAATTACAGGCCCATCAGCTACCGGATCAGAATAAGGAAAGCCTATTTCAAGAAAGTCTGCTCCTGCCTTTTCCAGAGCCTTGGCTATATCCAACGTACTATTTAAATCCGGATACCCGGCTGTAAAATAGATAGAAAGAATGGATTCCTGTTTTGTATCAAAAAGTTTTTTTAATCTGTTCATGTATATAGATTATGATTTGAGATATAAGAATATGAGATAGGAGGCAACTCTTATTTCAGTTTATCCCGTATGGTTATAATTCAAAATAGTTCATGTAGGTAGCTAAATCCTTATCTCCCCTGCCCGAAAGACAAACTACTACTTTTTCATCTCCTTTAAAGTGCATTTTCTCCAGGTAAGCAAGTGCATGCGAGCTTTCTATAGCCGGAATAATCCCTTCCATTTGTGCCAGTAATAATCCTGCTTTCATGGCTTCATCATCCGTTATACTAACATAAAGTCCTCTTTTTGAAGTATGGAGATGAGCATGCTGCGGGCCTATTCCGGGATAATCCAGGCCGGCGGAAATAGAATAAGGTTCCACCACCTGCCCGTCCGAAGTTTGCATCAATATGGAGCGGCTTCCATGCAGAACCCCTTCTTTCCCCAAGGCGGTAGTAGCTGCAGACTCTCCTGAATCAACCCCTTTTCCAGCTGCCTCAACAGCAATTAACTTAACCTGCTCATCATTCAGAAAATGATAAAACATTCCTGCTGCATTACTGCCTCCTCCTACACAGGCAAGTACATAATCCGGAAGTTCTGACCCTGTTTTTTCTTTTAGCTGAATCTTGGTTTCTTTGGATATAATGGATTGAAAACGTGCAACCATATCCGGATAAGGATGCGGGCCTACAACGGAACCAATAATGTAGTGTGTATCAACAGGATTGTTAATCCAGTCACGCATGGCTTCATTGGTAGCATCTTTTAACGTTTTACTGCCCGATGTCGCCGGAACTACTTTTGCTCCCATCATTTTCATTCGTGCTACGTTTGGCGCCTGACGCTCGATATCAACTTCACCCATGTACACAATACACTCCAGACCTTTTAGAGCGCACACTGTGGCCGTGGCCACCCCATGCTGCCCTGCCCCTGTTTCGGCAATTATCCGTTTTTTTCCTAAACGTTCGGCTAAAAGAATTTGGCCAATCGTGTTGTTTATTTTATGTGCACCTGTATGATTAAGATCTTCTCTTTTCAGGTAAATATGAGCGCCGTATTTTTCTGATAATCTTTTTGCAAGATACAATGGAGAAGGCCGGCCAACGTAATCTCGAAGAAGCATCTGAAATTCCTCTTGAAAACCCGGATCTTTCATTATTTCCAGGTATTTTTGACGCAGCTCTTCTACATTGGGGTAAAGCATTTCAGGAATGTATGCCCCTCCAAAACTTCCGTAATATCCTTTTTCGTTTACGTGATACTCCATTTTTTATCCTTTTATTAGTTTAAAAGCCTGTTCAAGCTTGTTTATATCTTTTACTGCGGGTTCTGTTTCAAAAGCACTGTTGAGATCAACCGCGTATATTCTTTCATCATTTAAACCTTTTACCTCCGCTAAGTTCTGCAGGCTTAAACCTCCGCTCAAAAAGTATGCTTTACCAAGCTTATAGTTATTCAAAACTTCCCAGTTAAATACCTTTCCTGAACCGCCATAGGCGGAAGTTTTGGTATCAAAAAGAAAGTAATCTGTAAAAAGCTCGTACTGATTAAGCACTTCAAAATCAAATGCCTCGTCTATTCCAAAAGCTTTAATAACTTCTACGTTCTGCTCCTTTAATTTTTGACAGAATGCAGGAGATTCATCTCCGTGTAATTGCACTGCCTGTAAACGGTATCTTTTTATTTTATCAAGAATCTCATCCAAAGCTGCATTTACAAAAACTCCTGTTTTTTTTATTTTAGTCGGAATTTCTTGTAAAAAGCCCGGATCTGTTTCCTGAACGAACCGCTTACTTTTGGGATAAAAAATAAAACCAATATAATCCGGTTGCAGGGAGGTTAACTCACGGATATTATTAACTTCCCGCATCCCGCAAACTTTAATCTTCATCTTACGAGCTTCTTAAAACTTTGCAATGCTTTTTTTGACATAAGGGCCTCCTCTGCTTCATAATAGCAATCAGCAAAAGATTTTTCAGGATGAATAGTTTGTATTCCTAAAGCCGCGTTGCTTAAAACGACATTGGTTTGTTCCGTGCTGGCTTCTGTATTCAGGACCTTCATGAAAATTTCAGCAGATTCTTGTACAGAATGTCCGCCTTTTATAGTTAACGGATCAATAGGTTCAAACCCAAGATCAGATAAATGCCTGATCTGTTCTCCCGCATTTGTATAAGTTTTAAAATCGCAGGTTAATGATAGTTCGTCGTATCCTTCCAGCGCATGTAATATCATGTATTTTTTATCTGATTTCTGGTACAGATACGCGTAAAGACGGGCTAATTCCAGGCTAAAAACGCCTACCATCTGGTATTTCGGCTGCGCCGGATTAACCATCGGGCCCAGCATATTAAAGAAAGTTTTAACTGCAAGCTCTTTTCTGATGGGAGCTACAGTTTTCATTGCCGGATGAAAAAGCGGAGCATGAAGAAAACATATTCCAGCTTCATCCAACCCGCGGAGCAGCTCATCATTACTGTTTGTGAACCGGTAACCCAAAAACTCCATAACATTAGAGGAACCGCAACCGGAGGAAACCCCATAGTTTCCATGTTTTGCCACTTTATAACCTGCGCCCGCCATTACAAAAGAAGCAAGGGTTGAAATATTAAAAGTGTCTTTGCCATCGCCTCCTGTGCCGCACAAATCAATTAATTGGTATCCCTCCAGATTCGCCGGCACACATAATTCGAGCATAGCATCACGAAACCCTTCAAGTTCATCAATCGTTATACTGCGCATGCAATAAACCACCATAAAAGCAGCCATTTGCGATGCATTGTACTTGCCAAGAGCAATGTTTGTAAAAATCTCTTTTGCTTCAGTTTTACTGAATGTTTTATACTCAAATAAATGATTTAATATTTGCTTCATTGTAAACAATAAAAAAGGGTTGCATTTCGGCAACCCTGTAATTTTTTATATAAATTTTACTATATACGATGGGTATGCCACTACGAATTTTCGCAATGCCACCACCAGCTTTTATATAGTTTGTTAATTCTCATATTTACAGCAAATATGAATAATCTTTTTTTTACCTGCAAACCTTTTGGCTACTTTTAAATCGTGAAAAATAAAACTATCAGAAGATACAAAAGATTAAAAGTTCAATTTTCAAACTGGGGATTAATTTTAACGGGTGTGCTCCTGGCATCTTTCGGCCTTAAGGGCTTTCTTGTCCCTAATGGATTTATTGATGGAGGAATAACAGGAGTATCGCTGCTGATGAATAATATAACACATACGCCTGTTTCTATCTGGCTGATAATTTTCAATGTTCCTTTTATCATTCTGGGTTCAAAGCATATTGGCCGTGTCTTCGCAATTACAACACTGATTGCAATACTTTTACTTGCTTTGGTCATTTTCTTTGTCGACTTCCCCGTAATAACCAATGATAAGTTACTGATAGCTATATTCGGCGGTTTCTTTCTGGGAGCAGGAATAGGTATGGCAATGCGTGGGGGCTGCGTTTTAGATGGAACTGAGATTCTCGCTGTTTATATAAACCGCCGAAGTGTATTAACCATTGGGGATATTATACTGATTATAAATGTGCTGATCTTTTTGTTTGCAGCTTACTTTTTAAGTCTTGAAAGCGCCCTGTATTCCACGCTTACCTATCTTTCGGCCTCAAAAACAATCGATTTTATAATTCAGGGAATTGAAGAGTACACCGGAGTAACCATCATTTCTCCAAAAAGCAACGAAATTCGCGAAGCAATTATTTCAAAACTGGGCAGAGGAGTTACTATCTATAAAGGAGAACGGGGATTTGGCAGTACGGGACACAGAAACAACGATATCAATATTATTTTCACAGTTGTTACCCGGCTGGAAGTAGCGAAACTAAAGCAGGAGGTAGAACTGATTGATCGCAAAGCTTTCATGTTTATGAATGTAATCAGCGAAACCCGTGGTGGAATTATAAAACGAAGGCCGCTGCACTAAATACCCATAACGAAAATCCTTACTGTCTTTAAACTATTATTTTATCAGCGGATCTTTCTCTTTCGCAAAAAGCTCGTACACCTTTTTATCTACCCATGCAGGGATCAGTTTATTCATTAAAACTGCCAGTTTTCCCTGATTGGTCATAATTAAAGTTCTTTTCCGCTTCGCAACGCCCTCCGCTATTATCTCTGCAACTTCCTCCGAAGTCATCATCTTGCCTTCGTCCATACTGCTTTCACCCTGCTGTGAGCCATCTTTGGCAAGCGCTGTATTGCGAATATTTGAAGCCGTGAAACCGGGAGCAGCTATCAGCACATGCAAACCTGTTTTTAAATTCTCGACTCGCAAAGCTTCCAGAAAACCATTCAGAGCAAATTTAGAGGCAGAGTATCCCGTGCGTCCCGGCAATCCACGGTATCCTGCGATAGAGGATACTCCCACAACAGAACCCTTATTTTTTATAAGTTCCGGAAGCGCATATTTAGTGCAATAAACCGCGCCCCAGAAATTGATATCCATCAGATTTTTAAGAACAATCAGGTCCAGATCCCTGAATAAGGCCCGCATACTGATACCTGCATTGTTAATAAGGACATCAATCCGTTTAAAAGACAACATTGCCTGATGAATTAACTGTTCGCAATCCTCCTCTTTAGAAACATCACATTGTACAGCAACAGCTCTGACATTGAACCGCTTTTCCATATCTTGGGCAATTTCACACAAGGTAACATACTGTCTTGCGGCTAAAACAAGGTTTGCACCCAGCCTTGAAAACATTTCGGCACAGGCCTTTCCTATTCCGGATGAGGCACCGGTTATAATTACTGTTTTATTTCTAAGATCCATTAATGTTATTTAAACAAGTTATTCTCGTAGGGTACACGTGTTGCTATTGATCTGCCGAGGGTAACCTCATCTGCATATTCAATTTCGCCGCCAAATGCAATTCCCCGCGCTATCGTACTCACCTGAATGGGAAAATCTTTTAATTTCTTATAGATGTAGAAAATAGTGGTATCACCTTCCATTGTGGCACTTAATGCCAGTATCACTTCCTGGATTTCTCCTGTTTTTACGCGTTCTGCAAGCGATTCAATAGTTAAGTCTGACGGACCAATTCCATCCATTGGAGATATTAAACCGCCAAGAACATGGTACAAACCGTTGTACTGGTTAGTATTTTCAATTGCCATCACATCCCGCGTATCTTCAACAACGCATACTAACGACCGGTCTCTTTTTACATTGGAGCATATTTCACAGATAGCCTGATCGGAAATATTATGGCATACTTTACAAAAACAAATTTCTTTTTTTAGCTGGATAAGTGCCTGACTGAATTGTTCCACTTCGTTACTGCTTTGATTAAGCAAATGCAAAACCAGCCGAAGTGCTGTTTTCTGACCTATACCGGGCAATTTTGCAAATTCGTTTACCGCATTTTCAAGCAGGCGGGAAGAAAAGTTCATGCTGCAAACTTAAATAAAATAAAAATTTTTATCGCTTCAGGATTAACAGGAGGCGGTTTAAAAGACATAATTCATTACATTTAGCCGTAAACTTAATTTTTAACGTATGTCGCCGATAGTATTGCTATCATTTCTTATAGGATATTTTATTATTCTTATTGGTATTTCCTATCTAACATCAAAAAACTCAAGCGATAATTCCACCTTTTTCATAGCCAACCGAAACTCCAAATGGTATCTTGTCGCGTTTGGAATGATAGGAACGGCGCTGTCGGGCGTTACATTTATTTCAGTTCCCGGGGCTGTGGGATTGAGCAGCTTCGGATACTTTCAATTTGTATTAGGCAATGCAGTAGGTTTCATTTTTATTGCTACTATTCTGCTCCCATTATATTACAGGCTGCATTTAATTTCAATTTATACTTACCTGGAAAAGCGTTTAGGATACTGGAGCTACAAATCGGGGGCAATGATTTTTCTGATTTCCAGAACCATTGGTTCCGCTTTCAGATTATATCTGGTTGCAATCGTGCTTCAAAAATTTATTTTTGATGCCTGGAATGTTCCATTCTGGATAACTATCCTTATTTGCCTGATTTTAATATGGCTCTACACGTATCGCGGAGGATTAAAAACCATCATCATTACGGATACATTACAAACAGTCTTCCTCTTGTCGTCTGTAGTTCTCTCCATTTATTTTATTTCAAGCAGCCTACATTTTAATATTCCGCAAACATTCGAAGCGGTTAAAGAAAGCTCTTATTCAAAAATATTTTTCTGGGAAAATTTCCTTGGAAGCAAATCGCATTTTATTAAGCAGTTTTTAGGGGGGATTTTTGTAACTATCGCGATGACCGGGTTGGATCAGGATTTGATGCAGAAGAATTTAAGCTGCAAAAATATCGGGGAAGCTCAAAAGAACATGCTTACGTTTACCGCGGTTTTTGTGGTGATAAATCTTTTCTTCCTCAGTGTTGGTGCCCTGTTGTATATATACTCTTCTGCTAATAATATAGATGTCTCGGCTCTAAAAACTCCGGATCACCTGTTCCCTGAAATTGCCTTAAATCATTTAAATATTATCCCAGCTGTAACCTTTATGCTGGGTTTAACGGCAGCAACCTTTGCCACTACCGATTCTGCTTTAACTGCTTTAACCACTTCTTTTTGTGTTGATTTTTTGGGTTTCGACAAAAAAGAGAATCAAAATGATAAGCACTTAGTACGTACAAGGCACATTGTGCATATCATTTTTTCGATCATTATGCTGCTGGTTATACTGGTATTTAAAATAATTAACGATGAGTCGGTTGTTAACGCCATTTTTAAAGCAGCAGGTTATACTTATGGACCTTTACTTGGCCTGTTTGCATTCGGTATGATTTCGAAAAGAGCTGTAAACGATAAAATAGTCCCTTTCATCTGTTTATTAGCTCCGGCCCTATGCTTTATAATTGATCTAAATTCTGTAAAATGGACGGGATATGCCATCGGTTTTGAATTAATTATACTGAACGGGCTTATAACTTATTTATTATTACAGTTTAGCAGCAGGCCAACAACTGTTCAAACTAAATTTTAAACTTCTTTACTGCATTTATGACAAGTGACGAAAAAATAAGAAATGCCTTCGAGAACAAAGACTGGCAGGAAATTAAAGTAACAGACTCCTGGTCTATTTTTAAAATCATGGCCGAGTTTGTAGATGGATTTGAAAAATTAGCCAAAATTGGTCCCTGCGTTTCAATTTTCGGTTCTGCCCGCACATCAAACGACAATAAATATTACAAACTGGCCGAAGATATTGCCCGCTTACTTACTGAAGGAGGATATGGCGTAATTTCAGGCGGAGGACCCGGAATCATGGAAGCAGCCAACAAAGGAGCATATGAAAACGGGGGGAAATCTGTTGGATTAAATATTGAACTTCCCTTTGAGCAATTTCATAATAAATACATCGACCGTGATAAATTGCTGGAGTTTGATTACTTCTTTGTCCGAAAGGTAATGTTCATGAAATATTCACAGGGATTTATAGTACTACCGGGTGGATTTGGAACGATGGATGAATTATTTGAGGCCATAACACTGATTCAGACAGGAAAAATAGCAAGATTCCCTATAGTGTTGGTTGGAACAGAGTACTGGGGCGGATTAATGGACTGGGTAAAAGCACATATGTTAGAAGCCAAAAACATCAGTCCGGAAGATATGAATTTGTACAGACTGGTAGACACTGCAGAAGAAGCCGTTGAACATATCTTTAAATTCTACAATAAATATGTATTAAAGCCAAACTTCTAAAACCAAAAAGGCAGTTTTACAACTGCCTTTAATGGGATATATAATAAATATCAATTGTAAACGTCATAAAACTTCTTATTTAAATCATTAAGAAGCAGCGGTTCATGAACCTGGAATACATCGATATCTGAAACGTGATTGGATTCTATTATTTTGTACCCATCCGAAGTAATAGCAATATCCCAGCCTACATATTTTACATAATTAATAGAACTATGCAACGCTAATATTTCCTTTTTTATCTGCTGCCAAAAAGGAATTTCTAATCCTACAATGGGTTCATTACTATCTGGATGATGAGTAATACTCAATTTTTTAAACTTCTTTTTATTTAACAAGCAGGCTTTCTCTATAATTCCTGTATCGACATTAATTTTAGCCGAAATACCTCCCTGGGAGAAATTATCGACGGAGCCTGTTGAACTTACCCCAAAACGATGCAAGGCGCCAATGCTTTCTGCCTTATCACCAATAATGCAGGTAAGAAAACGAATTGTATTTAAAGATTGGGGATTAATATCGGCAGCATACTCATGCTGACGAATGTATGGTACCAAAACATGATTGTTAAAACCTTTAAAAATATCTTCTTTTTCAACAGCTTTACTTTCAATAGAATACTTATTTTCTTTTACCTCCAAAACTGCCACTCCTTTACCTCCCCAACCAGTACGAGGTTTAATTACAAACTTGTTTTCTTTTTCAAACAACTCATCTAAAGAAGAATGGCCCAGCAAATAGCATTTACCGTTGTCAACCAGCGCATAAACAGGAACTAGCTTATCTGTATATTGCCGTAAATACAAAAAATTAGAGTATTTGTCTTTAAACAGGTTTTTATATTTATGATTGATAAAAACGTGACTTAAGTACCTTTTATAATCCGGGATATAATTTTCTGATTTATATGTTTTAAAATCATAATACAAGCCTTTATCAGGTGTAAAACCTTTAAATATCAAAGGTAAGTGTTTAATATTTCTTGAATCTTTTAATTGTAAAAGAATACGCCTACAGTAAGCGAGTCCGGCAAGTAATTTGTCGAGTTGAATTTCACCTTTCATTGTTTTTACAAACAAAAAAAGGACACAATTGTTTTAGAAATTCAATTTTTCAATCCAGAATCACACTCCTCCGCTAACCCCGCCTGATACTACAAATTTCATTGCTTCAGTAGCACTCATTTGCAGGTGTTTCACTTTTTCTGCCTGTACGATACAAAGCTGGCCGGCAAAGGAATACGAAAATGGAAAATATACCGCAACTTCTCCGGCTAAGCCTACTTTTGAAAGATCCTTCTGGGTTAGAAATCCTACCTGTTTTAACCCTGTTTCATTTATCTCAACAATTACAGGTTCATTAAACTTCTTTTCATCACCCACAAATGCTTCTGTTAAATCTTTAATAGAAGAATACAGGAAATTGATGATTGGCAGTCTCTTCATCCAGCGGCTGAACCATATCTTAATCGGGTCAGTAATAAAGTTGGTGACAATAATTCCGGCAACCAAAATAATAACCAACACGGTAAGGATACCCAGGCCAGGAATATATACCGGTTTTCCTGTTTTTGAATCTACCCAAAGTATATTGCTAAGGTTCAAAGAATAATCAATGGTAGAAATTATCCAGTAAATCAAAAAAATAGCCGCTCCCAAAGGGACTACAATCAGTACTCCCTTTATAAAGTAATTTATCAGTGCTTTAAAAATCCGGTTCATACTTACTCGTAATAATAAATTCGTTTAACTCGCTGAGATACTCCTGTCAGTATTTCATAAGGTATAGTTTCCAGCAGTTGGGCAAGGTCTTCCACACGGATCTGTTCATTAAAAACAATTACCTCCTCCCCTTCTGCTACATTTAAACCTGTTATATCAAGCATACACATGTCCATGCAAATATTCCCAATGGTAGAAACTTTAACCCCATTAACAAGCATTTTGCCCCGCCCGTTTCCAAACTTCCTGCTGTATCCATCAGCGTACCCTATCTTAACAGTAGCTATTTTACCACCATCTGGTAAAATCCCTTTCCGGTTATAACCTACTGTATCTCCCGGCTTCAGTTCTTTAATTTGAGAAATACTGGTTTTCAATGTTGCAACCGTTTGTAAGGGGGAACTATCTTTATAGGTACCGTCTACACCATACAGGCCGATTCCTAACCGAACCATACCAAATTGTGCTTTTGGCCACCTGCTGATTGCTGATGTATTGGCAATATGCCTGATAAAAGAATAGCCAATAGCCTTTTCAATCTGATCTGTTAATTCTTCAAATATTTTTAACTGATGCCGTGTAAACTCGTCCTCTTCCTTATCCTCACTCCCTACCAGGTGCGAAAATACACTTTGCACTTTTATTGCAGGCGTATCTGCCAGTAAAGATAATAACAATTCTATCTCGTCCGGCATAAAGCCAAGGCGATGCATGCCTGTGTCGAGCTTAATATGTACCGGGTAGCCTTCCTTGTTCTTAACATTCAAAGCTTCCACGAAATCATAAAAAATTCGTTTACTGTATATTTCGGGTTCAAGATTATGTTCAATAATAGTATCAAAAGCTAAAAAATCAGGATTCATAACCACAATGGGCAATGTAATACCTGCTTTTCGCAATGCAACACCCTCATCCGCATAAGCAACGGCTAAATAATCTACCTTATTAAACTGAAGCAAGTTAGCAATCTCGTAGCTTCCGCTGCCATAAGAAAAAGCCTTTACCATTACCATTATTTTCACACCCGGATTTAGTAAAGCTTTATAATAATTCAGATTATGCTCTAAAGCATTCAAGTTTATTTCCAGAACGGTTTCATGAACTTTCTGGGTCAATGCTTTACTGATACGTTCAAACTGAAATGTCCGGGCCCCTTTTAAAAGAATCGTTTCATTAAAAAACTTCAGCTTCTCAAGGTTTTTCAGCAAGGTATCAGTATCGGGAAAAAATGCTTTCTCTAGGGTAAATTTGTCTGCATGTTTTGAAATCTCACTGCCAACTCCTATAAGTTGATCGACCTCTTTACTTTGCAGCAGATTTGCAACCTGCGAATATAAAAGATCGGTATCCGGGCCAGCCTCAGGAATATCAGACAATATTAAAGAACGCCTGATATGCTGGTTCTGCTGATTCAGAAAATCAAGGGCAATTGCAAGTGAAGATATGTCGAGACTGTATGAATCATCAATAATCGAACAGTTATTTATGCCATTCTTCAGCTCCAGCCGCATTCTCACCGGCTGAAGCTTTTCCAGGCGCTTATCCGCTTCTTCGGGCGAATATCCTAAAGCTAGTAAGGTTGCCCAACAGCAAATTCCATTTTCTACCGAGGCGGCATCAGTAAAAGGAATAAGACTTTGAATCTCCCCATTTTGAAACTTACCACGAAGAAATTCATACTTTCCTTCCAGAATTTCATCGTCTATTACTTCCAGGTCTGCTTTAAAATGCTGGCACCATGTAAAAGTTTTTTTACCAGGGATTTCACCTTTATAATTTTTAAGATAAAAAGGCGAATAAATAAAAAGGGATGTGTTTTGAAACAGAGAAAGCTTTTCTTTGATTTTCTCTTCAACCGAGGAAAATCCTTCATTATGAGCGTCGCCTATATTCGTTAAAATGCCAATTGTCGGGTTAATTATAGCTGCTAACGCTTTCATTTCTCCCGCTTTGGAGATACCTGTTTCAAAAATTGCCAGTTGATGGTCTTCATTCATTTCCCATACAGAAAGCGGAACACCGATCTGTGAGTTGTAACTTTTCGGGCTACGGATAATATTGTATTCCGGGGCAAGTAACTGGTATAACCATTCTTTAACAATGGTTTTTCCGTTGCTTCCGGTTATTGCAATTACCGGGTAAGTAAAACATGAACGATGATAAGCAGCCAGTGCCTGTAAAGCTTTTAATGTATCGGAAACTGTTAAAAAATTAGCTTCAGGAAATTTTTTGCTATCGAAATTAAAATCTGAAATAATAAAATTACGGACTCCTGCTTCATAAACCTCAGGAATAAAAGAATGTCCGTCACGACGGCCTTTTATAGCAAAAAACAAAGCGAATTTAATATCCGTTAATTTCCTGCTATCGTAGCAAAGCGTACGGATCTCAGCTTCCACATCAGCGATATTTCCTTTTGCTCCAACTATTCTTTCTATGTCTTTTACCGGATACAGTTTATGATTCATGCTTGCTAATTTCTCTTAAATTTTAGGATTATGATAAATATTTTTACGATTTTAATCAGATATGTCAGATGAACAACATCCGCAAAGAAAAGTTAAAAGTAAACAGGAGGCTCTGGCTAAAGCAGAGCATTTTTGCGCATACCAGGAACGTTCGCAACAGGAAGTAAGGGAAAAGCTTTACTCTATGGGTGCCTTTCCATCCGAGGCTGAAGAAATAATTTCAGAATTAATACAGGCTAACTTTTTAAATGAAGAACGTTTTGCAATAAGCTACGCGTTAGGAAAATTCCGAATGAAAAAATGGGGAAGACTTAAAATAAAACAGGGGCTGAAGTTAAAAAAGGTACCCGAGAAGTTAATAGGAGTTGCGCTAAAACAAATATCTGCAGATGAATACTCGGAGTGTTTACGCTGTCTTTTAGAGAAAAAAGCAGAAATACTGAATGAAAAAGATGCTTTTCGGCGCAGATACAAGCTTATACAGTTCGCTTCTTCAAAAGGATATGAAAAAGATTTAATAATTGATACATTGAAAAGCAGCGACTTAGCATAAGATTTCAAAAAAAATCAAAAAATAATTGACAGATTTGCTTTTCTGGCTATATTTGCACTCACCAAAACGCGAAAGTAGCTCAGTTGGTAGAGCACAACCTTGCCAAGGTTGGGGTCGCGAGTTCGAATCTCGTCTTTCGCTCTAATCCCTTCTTCGCAGGAGGGATTTTAATTTTAAAAGGTTAATCACCTGCTCGGGTGGTGGAACTGGTAGACACGCAGGACTTAAAATCCTGTTCGCCCTAAAGCGAGTGCGGGTTCGATTCCCGCCCCGAGTACAGTTAAATTCTTTACTGCTCTGTAGATTAGCTATTTACAGGGCATTTTTCTTTTTAGGGGACAAGATAGGGGACTGTTTTTGTTAAAGTTTTTAAAGCTCTATCTGATATAAAATTTATTATTAATTTAATCGCACCTGTAAAGTATTTAAAACGAATGGCGAAATCCTTAAATAATAATTTAAAAAAGGCAAAGGCAGGTAAAAACGATGAGTTTTATACTGAATTAACAGACATCGAAAAGGAGCTGCGACATTACAAACACCACTTCAAAGGGAAGACTGTTTTTTGTAATTGTGACGACCCAAGAATTAGTAATTTCTTTCATTATTTCTCACACAAATTTGAAGATTTAGAACTCAAAAAACTAATCACTACTTGCTACAAAAGTCAGGAAAGAGATTTATTTAGTAAATACAAGTCTGAAAGTGCAATTTGGTTGGAATATAACGGTGATAAAAACGGCGATAGGGTTCCTAACCCCGAAGAAATTGGAATACACCCTTTGAAAGGTGACGGAGATTTTCGTAGTCCTGAAAGTATAGAACTTTTGAAACAAGCCGACATAGTAGTTACAAATCCCCCATTTTCGCTCTTTCGCGAATACGTTGCGCAGCTTATTGAATATGGCAAAAGTTTTTTAATTATCGGTAATCAGAACAATTTAACTTACAAGGAAATTTTCAGGCTTGTACAAAAAAACAAAATTTGGACTGGAGTGGATAATGGAGGGACAAAATGGTTTAAAGTTCCAGACCATTATGAAATAGAAACCGAAACCAGAATAAAAATTAAAAACGGGCAGAAATATTTTAGCATGGGTAGTGTCTATTGGTTTACCAATTTAGATACCCGAAAACGACATGAGGATATAATTCTTTATAAGACCTATTACGGTAATGAAAGGTATTATCCAACTTATGATAACTATGATGCTATAGAGGTATCTAAGGTAGCTGAAATACCAGTAGATTATGAGGGTTTAATGGCTGTGCCAATCACTTTTATAGATAAATACAATCCTAACCAATTTGAAATTTTGGGGATTATGGATAGAGAGAATTCATCAGGGTTAAGAACTAAAAAGTACGAGAAATCAGAAGTTCCAAATGCTAATGATTTAAACGCACGTGGAGTTATCGTAATTAATGGAAATTATAAAGCCATGTATGCAAGAATAATAATTAAAAATAAACGGTTGTGATAATAAAACTTAGAGAAATTACGATTAGGGAAGTTTCGCAAGGGTACATAAACGACGATGAAGAAGGAGTTGTCGGATATGGTGGCAGCCTTAACATTCGCCCAAAATATCAACGTGAATTTGTCTATAAAGACAAACAAAGAGATTCTGTAATAGAAACTGTCAAAAAGGATTTTCCGCTCAATGTAATGTATTGGGTAAAAAACGACGATAACACTTTCGAGGTTTTAGATGGACAGCAACGAACCATTAGCCTTTGCGAATACGTAACGGGTAGCTTTTCTTTAAATTCAATGTATTTCAACAACCTTACAAACGTTGAAAAAAACCAGATTTTAGATTATAAATTAATGGTTTACTTCTGCGAAGGAAATGATAAAGAAAAATTGGATTGGTTTAAGACTATAAATATTGCAGGGGAAAAGCTTACAGCACAGGAATTGAGAAACGCCGTTTACACAGGTACATGGCTTACAGAGGCAAAAAAATATTTTAGTAAGACAGGCTGCCCTGCATACAAAATTGGGAGTGATTATTTAACAGGTTCGCCTATTCGGCAAGACTATTTAGAAGCAGCCATTAGTTGGTTAAGCAACGACAATATTGAGCAATATATGGCGGAAAACCAGCACAAGGAAAATGCTAATGAATTATGGTTGTATTTTAAGAACCTGATAAGTTGGGTTGAAGTGATATTTCCAAAATATCGCAAAGAAATGAAAGGCGTTAACTACGGCTTTTTATATAATAATTACAAAGACAAAGATTTTGATGCTAAGACACTTGAAGTAGAAATTACTCAATTAATGCAAGATGAGGACGTAACGAAAAAGTCAGGCATTTATGAATATGTAATAACGAGAAATGAAAAATATTTAAGTATTCGTGCCTTTACAGATAAACAAAAGCGTGAGGCATATGAAAGACAAAAAGGTGTTTGTCCTAAGTGCGGAGTAGTATTTGAACTGCATGAGATGGAAGCAGACCACATAACGCCTTGGCATGAGGGTGGTAAGACCATCGCGGAAAATTGCCAAATGTTATGTAAGTACGACAACCGAGTAAAATCAGGTAAATAAAACGGAAATTAAACTTCGTCTGTCACTTTAGAAAATGAGTAGAGCCACAACTTGTGGCTCTTACTTTATTTATAAATTGCTGAATACTCTTTACAATCGGGGCAGTAAAGAAAAAAATCAATCAATTCAAAGTCTTCCTGTTCTTTCCACAATTGCCTTTCCGAATCGGGTAGTTCATCAAACTCAAAGTAATATCTTTTGAAAGTACAAGAATTACATGTCTGTATTTGGTCTGCCCATAAACCTACAAGGTTGAAACTTTGCGGAGCTATATAAGCTTTTCTGTTTTTTCTATTTCTCGATTTTGGCATTGTTTTGTAGTTTAAGATTTGACCATACTTTTTGATTTTGAAAACCGATTTTGTCATAAAAGCGGATTGTTGATTTATCAAGGGGAATTAAATGAAGTGTGCAATATTCCATTTGAACTTCTTTTATAGCATCTCCTTTCAGTTTTTGTAATTGCTCGATGAATGAGTAATCGGAATAGAAATCCGTGTAGAGTGCCGAGATTTTCTTTGAGCAGTTCCAGACTTGACATTTAAACTTAGCCGTATTTTTAGTTACATACTTTGTTAAGTAAATGCCTAATTGAGATGGGTTTTTTGAAGAAACGGTTTTGACATCAAAGCCCGAGGAACCGGCTTTGCCGCGAGGAACTATCCCATGTGAAGCCTGCAAGTCCGTCCAATAATTTAGGGTTTTCTTTATGTCCCAATACTTGTTGGTTATTAAATGAAAATGAATATTGTCGGGAAACACTTTGTTCTCCGTTTGTCGTTCCGCTACCCACAAGTATTGAAAGTCTTTAGACCGCTTTTTAATGTTGTCCAAGAATTTTCTTAGAATGATAATTGCTTCTTCGTCTTTAACTGCATTTACAAAAGTCAGAGCGACAAATGTTAAACGTTTCTGAACTTGGGACAGAGCGAAAATTTTCTTTCGAATCTTTGTTTTAGTTCTTGGAGACATTTTGCGCTCCTTGACAACCTTTTCTTTCTTTACCGTTTCAACTTTTGCTTCTTTCTCTTTTGGTAAGCTTTTTTTTCTGTCGAGAGACGAGCCGGCAAATTTAGAATGATAGCTTTTTTTTGCTTGGAAAGTACCTAGTACCGAGCTTAATCCAAACGTGTTTTTCACTAACATGCCGTCTGAATCGTTGAGGAATAATTAAAACCATTATTAAAGGTGCCAAGCTGAACTAACCAAAGAAGATTAAAGGTTAAAAAAAATAAAGCCAAGAACTCAGGCACGAACTGACCCACATAGAATCGCTTTAAATACTGCCCTGTATGTCGGTCGTAAACATTAAAATACTTCCAGTCTTTATATTTTTTATTAAGGAAGTTTAAAACGAATACATTCAGCTTGTGGACATACTGCCATCTTTTGGGCTTTTCATTTTCGAAAAAAACTATTAAGGAATAGTCGTTCTTATGCACAACGACCTCCTTTCTTCATTTGTCCGAAATTTCGGGAAACTAATGCTTCTTCAATTTCCGCGAACTTGTATCGAATCTTGGAGCCGATACGGTAAGACTTGATTAAGCCTCTTTTGGTGTAAGTGTTAAGAGTAGGAAGCGAGATTTGAAGAATTTGAGCAGTCTCTACTCTTGTTAAAAGATTAGTGTTATCAACTTCAACGGGAGTTTCTAAACCTAACTTTTGCTTTTTACTTGGGAACTGTAAATGTTCTTTCAGTGCTTCACAAAACAACTCCCTGAGTTGTACTGTGGTTAATCCATTAAGAATAATCTGTGACATAATTTTTTTTTATGCCACAAAAGAATAGCGGAATTTAAGGGGTAACGGGTTAGAAAGGGGTTACTTCTTTCTTTCTTTTGCTTTCGTTAAATCGTTTTTTGCTTTTGCTACAGCATTTTCAAACCCTGTTTTTTCAAGTAATCTAACCACTATTTCTAAATTAGAGACAGTTATCGGGTTGTGGTCTGAGTTATGCCCTAAATAGGTTAGTGCTGCTTTTACTTTTGTTTCGCTTCGGTTTAGGAGTTTAGAAATGATATGACTTTTATTTTTATTAGTGGAAGTTTCAAACGATTCTAAAAGTCCTAAATAATGAAGTATTAAAATCTGTTGTTTTAAACTTGTTTCTGCATGCTCATTAGCCAAACTTTTACCTACTGGGTTTTTAATTTTCCCTTCTATAAAGGTTTGATACTTTGCAATTTCGCAGCCGTTAATTAGAGAAATTAGGTTTGGAGTACTATAGTTTTGTGTAGAAAGGCTCACTTCTTTTCCTTTTAAATAATATTCCCGATAACCGTTTAAGAAAAAATTTGACTGAGAGTATTCTTCTGCATTAAGAATGTTTGTTTTAGCGGCTTTTTGCTCTTGTTTTTCTACAATTGATTTAACCCTCTTTAGCTCTTCCTCGAGAAGTGGGAAAGGTTTTACAGCCTCGGATAATTTTGTTAATAAATCACTTTCTAATTTTTCAGAATCAACAATTTTTAAAGTTCCTTTTAATCTTACTTCTTCAAGTATTAGTTCATTTAAAATTTCGATTTCTTCGGGCGTTTTGCCTTCAAAATAAAAGTCAAAAATATCCGAGTGATTTAGGGTGTAGGTGAAATAGTAAGGGAAGTTTAATTTTTCTTGCCAAAACTTGTATTTGTCTCTAACCGAAGTTAAGCCCTTGAATTCTTTCTTTAATTCAAGAAGTTCTAATTCGGTAAATTTTGATAAAGTCATACTACTTAAAAAAAGGATGATTTATTAACCTATTAGCATTTTGTTCTTGTGTTACTCTAATGTATTTAATAAAAGACCGTTCCGACCGATGCCCTGTAATCTTCATTATATCCATGGACGGAATATCCGCCAAATAAGCATTTGTAGCAAAGCTTCGCCTTGCTGTATGGGTAGTTAAAAGTTGATATTTTAAAAATGATTCGTTAGTTTTTCGCCCACCCTGAATAGAGCCAATAATTACATTTTCTTTTAGTTCCGCAAGTTTTCCAATCTCTTTCAAATAATCATTCATTTTTTGATTGCTGATTACTTTAGGGAGACTATTTCCGTATTTAATAAAAACTTCTTTTACAAAAGGGTGAACCGGAATAACAACCGTTTCCCCTGTTTTTTGCGTTTTTATCTTTATTTGGGTATTGTCTTTTATAAAGTTGCTTTTATCCAATTTCGCTAAATCTGAAAACCTTAAACCTGTATAACAGCCTACAATAAACAAATCCCTCACTGATTCCAATCTTTTATTCTCTGATAAATCTAAAGCCCGCAGAAGGGATAATTCATCTTTAGTAAGGTACACAGTATCCACAGTGTCATTAAGCACCTTAAAGCGTTTATTTAGGTATTCTAAATTCATATTAATCCCTCTGTCGGTTGCTTCGTTCATAAAAATCTTAATGTCCTTAACGAAACTCCCTATAGTGTTTTGCGAATAATTTCTAAGGGTGAGGAATTTTATAAACTCATTATAGAAATCAAGGGTAATATTTTCAAATTTTAATTCCCCGTTGTTTTGTTTGCAAAACTCTTTTAATTGCCGTTGTGCTTGTTTGTAATTTCTTAAGGTATTAGGGCTTTTTGGCGAGTTATTAATGTATTCGGCTACGAAATCCATAAACTCCAATTTTTTTTCAGCCGGTTTTTTATTAAATGCTTTTTCAATTTCATCTTTTAATAAAGCGGGTGTAGGTACTTTATCATCATTTAATAGCTTTCTAAAAATGTTTTTTATAGTAGTTTCCCATTTATCCAATGAGGAATTAAATTCAAAATACTCTTCGTTTTGCTTAGTTATTTTGGCTCTTTGTTTTTCGGCATTCCAAAGTTTTGGCAAAATCTTTTCAGAAGTTGAGAGTTTTAATCTTTGGTTGTTGAAACGGAATAATAGATAAACCAATGTTTCCTTAGTGGAGGTTGGTTCTTTTAATACAAATGATACACTAGCCATCGTACAGGTTTATACTGAGATATATAAACAAATATAATCATTAGGCTATAAAAGGGGACGTATTAGGGGACGGTTTTATTTAATATAGTTTGTCTTCCTTTTGCTTTTCTTTACTCTGTATCTGGCTTATATGCACTTTAAAGACACTTTTTCATATAATCGAGGAAAGCTAAATAAAAATATTATACTCCCGCCCCGAGTACAAAAGCTGATCTAAAATGGTCAGCTTTTTTTATTTGGTGACACTAATTAGTGGGAATTTTAATTCTGCAGATCATTTAACTACGCACAACGGATTCTTCAAAAGTTGGCCCGTAAAGGCCTGGTACTTTATTGCCGGTGGCACGCAGATAGACGATCATTTCGCCGCGATGGTGATAAATATGATTGAAAAGAAAACTACGAACCACAACACTCCTTGGCATCGGACCAAGCACGACATGATCTCCGACTTTCATTGTCCACAGAGCCTCTAAACTTTCTTCTGTTATTGATTCCAATGCTTCCCGGGCTCTTTCAACGTTTTTCTCGAAAAGGTCAAGAGTAGCTTTAATATCTCCCGGTTCACCGCGTTCAAGATGATCGGCAGCCATATCGTATGTATCTTTGGTAAGTGTTCCTACATACCAGTAATATATGGTAGCAATGTGTTGAGCGAGCTCACCCATCGTCCATGAAACTGGCGAGGGTTTATAATCCAAATCTTTTTTAGGTACAGCCTGCAGCAATTTTCTCGTGTTGTTAACTTCGTGTTCAAATTCAGTTTTTAAAGATTGCAGTATCATAACACTTTATTTTTCAAATACTAACATTATACTATTTGGAAAGTTTATCTTCTTAATCCGGGAGGTAAGGTATTGAATTCGATATTGATCCTGCTACCTTATTAAAACATCATACACCACGAATACTATTTATTTTAGTGTTTAGAGAGGGTTTATTTTGATGTTCCAATTTTATTAATGCAGCGCTTTCTTTTTAAGCAATCCACCGGTTGTGTCATCTACACTGTGCTGTACAATAAAAGCTGCGGGGTCAATATTTAGTACTTCTTTTTTTATTGCCGGAATTTCAAGTCGGGTTGCTACTGTGAAGATGATATCCCTCGGATCATTTTTTCTACCATTTTTACCGAATCCGCTTTTACCCTGATAGATAGTTACTCCACGTCCTAATTTTTCGGTAATTACTACTCGTATCTGTTCACTTTTTGTTGAAACAATGGTTACTCCGGTATTCTGCTCAATTCCGTTCAGAATAAAATCCAGCATTTTAGATGCTGCGATATAGGTGAGGATGGAATATAACGCAGATTCTATTCCGAGAAAAAATGCCGCCGCAGAAAAGATAACAACGTTTAAAATTAAAATTATATCACTTACTTTTAAGACATGCGCTTTCCGGCTTAATAGCACAGCCGCTATTTCCGTTCCATCCAGAACTGCTCCTCCCCGCATAGCCAAGCCAATTCCAACCCCGATAAAAACACCTCCAAATATCGCAGTGAGTAATTTATCAGGCGTAACGTCGGGAAAATGTACAAATGCCAGACAAAGGGATAAACCTGCTATTGCTGCAGCACTTTTAAAGGCAAAAGAAATTCCCATTTGCCGGTAACCCAGCAATAAAAAAGGAACATTGATAATAAATATCAACACTGCAATCGGAACATTAATAATATCTGCAAGAAGCATAGAAATTCCGGTAACTCCTCCATCTATAAAACGGCTCGAAAGTAAAAATCCTTTTAATCCCATAGCCGCAGAAAATATACCTAATATCACAAGTGTAAAATCTCTTAAAGTTTCTTTTATCCTCATTCTTACTTATTATCAGTTCAAAATTTACGCATAAAACTTCGGCATACTTAAATTATACCGCACAGCAACAATCCTTATTCCGAAAACTATCAGTATAGCAATTATCTTCGATAAGTCTTTATCCACAAATGGAATAAGAGTAAAGTAAATGATTCCGCCTACAATACAAGCGGTTGCATAAATCTCTTTTCTAAATATAATTGGGATATTATTTAATAGAATATCACGAAGAACACCTCCAAAGCTTCCGGTAATGGTTCCTAATATAATACAAATTCCAGGATCAAGCCCTGCATTTATTCCTTTTTGAATTCCTGTAATGGTAAACAGCCCTAATCCCAGGGCATCAAAAACAAAAAGGGTAATCTTTAAACTTTTTATATAATGTTTAAAGAAAAGGGTAACAATCACTGTAACCAGAATAATCAAAGGAGTATTAATTTCCTTCATCCAGGTTACAGGCGTTTGTCCTATCAGTACGTCCCGAATAGTACCGCCACCGGTTGAGGTTACAAAACCGATAATCAGTACTCCGAAAGCATCAAAACGTTTCTGCATTGCGGAGAATGCACCTGAAATAGTAAAAACAACAATACCTGCAATTTCCAGAAAATAGGCAAAGCTGACATCCATTTTTAAATGTAAATTTTTATATTGAGATTTATTTATCGGAAACCGTCAATTACAAATCTCTTATAATAAACCAAACTGCCCTTCATTTATGAAAAATAAAATCTTATTACTCTTATTGTTATTGCCTGTTTTATTTTCCGGATGCAGTAAAGACGAAGATGCTGGCCCTGCAAAAGGAACTATCAGTATATCTACTTTTATAAAAGATGATTCGGGGAATTCGCTGCCTGTAAATTGTGATTTTTTCCTTTTAAAAGAAGATCAGCGGGAAGATCTGGAAGACGGATTAACGCTGGAAGAATTCGGTCCGAAACATTCTCTTTCTGAATTTACTACTTTAGACAAACCTGCAATTACGAAAGAAGTTGAAGCAGGAACGTATATTTTAGCTGTTCAAATACGCTCGGGTACGGATGAAAGCAATAACGGTCGATACAGCTATAAAGATATTATTGTTGCGGGAGGCCAGAGTTTAAGTACAGTAATGGTATTTAAGTCTCAAGGAGTTATGTACGATTATGAAGACTGGAGCGAAATTAAATAAGCATATTATTTTGCTTTTACCTCATTTTCCCAGCCGGTTTCTTTCAGGGCAGGATCGTTTTCTTTTTTAAGGAAATCTGCCTTGGATAAAGATTCCGCTTCCCATTCTAATACTGCATTATCCGGAACAATCTGAACAGGCGTTTTCCAGGAAGTGGAGGTTTCATTATAAGCTAAATTTGATTGTAAACTATAACAGGAAATAACAGACCATCTTGGATAGTCGGACAGATTTGCTTCTGAACGATGAAGAATATTGCTATGAAAAAACAACGCGTCGCCCGGTTCCAACTCAACAAAAACAAGTTCCATTGTTTTTAAGGCATTGTTTACCATCTCCATATCAGCCCCCACCTGCTCGCCGGCAAATCCGTGATTAACCCTGCCCATTTTATGCGAACCTTTTATAACCTGTAAGCAACCATTCTCTTTTGTTGCCGGAGTTAATGCAATCATAACACTGATCAGTTGGTCGGGAAACATAAACTGGTTTTTATACCAGTATCCATAATCCTGGTGCCACTCCCATGCGCCACCAACGTGGGGTTCCTTCTGCATCAGCTTAGAATGAAAATGGCAAACCGGAGCTCCCTCTCCAAGCAATTGCTTTACCGAATTTACCATCTTTTGCGACCGCGTTAAATACCCGAACACATCATTACCTGGTGTAAACCATAGGGAAAGCTTTGTTTTCTTCCCAGACTGATCATTCAAATCCAGTGCATTATTTTGCATTGCATTATCGTCAAGCGCCGTTTTATAAAGCTTTTCAACTTCTGCCTTGCTGCAAAACTGTTTTACGATAAAATATCCGTTTTTATGATACAGATCAACTTGCGATTGTGTTAATGTTAACATACTTCAATATTAAAATGATGATCAGTAAGATAACCAATCATATTTCAATTTAAATTTTCTGCGGGATATAAAGAAGGAGAAATTACAACTCCGGATCTTTTACCTCAAAAGCCTGTGCTTCTGTAATATCGTTTCTCTTTATTAGCTGAACGTAACTGTTTAGCTCGTACAATGTTTTACACGAAGGACACTTTAAAAAGTAAATATTATTCCCTTCTAAATGACTTACATGGCCGCAGTCACAATGTATATCTATTATCAGGTCGCTTCCCTGTAACTGAATTACACCATGAGGATCGGTAGCTACATTGTAATTTATAAGTGGATTTATCAGAGATTTTAGTTCGGTTGCTTTCATAAATAAAGTACAAGTTGCACTATTAAAAGTTTCAGCACAAGATCACTGAACACTAAAAAGCCAGAACCCCTTGAGTGTTTCAAGGGGTTCTGAAGATTAAAACAAATTTCCGCATTTATTTTATTACAAAGCGTGTGCCAGCAATTAAAAAGCTCTAACAATTAGAATAAAAAGGGGAGAAATCCGCACTATTGTACTTCAAAATACACATGTTGTATAATAAAACGGAATACATTTTAGGACAATATATGCACTAATAAAAACAAAAGCTTGTAAAGGATTAACTTCACAAGCTTTTAACAATTTTTATTTTAAAAGAATTAGCGGGTATAATTAGGTGCTTCTTTCGTTATGGTAATATCATGTGGATGACTTTCACGCATACCGGCCGCAGTTATTCGTACAAAACGTGCTTTTTGCAAATCCTCAATAGTAGCAGCACCGCAATAATGCATTCCTGCACGTAAACCTCCCACATATTGAAAGATAACTTCAGCCAATGTTCCCTTATAAGGAACTCGTCCTACTATTCCTTCCGGTACCAGCTTGGTAACTATGTCAGTTTCGTCCTGAAAGTATCGGTCTTTAGAGCCCTTAGACATGGCTTCAACCGATCCCATTCCTCTGTATGATTTAAACTTCCGGCCTTCATATATAATAGTTTCGCCCGGCGATTCTTCAACACCGGCGAACAGTGATCCGGCCATAACAGAACTTGCTCCGGCAGCAATTGCTTTTACAATATCTCCGGTTTGTTTAATACCGCCATCAGCTATTACCGGCACATTTCTTCCCTTCAGTGCTTTTGCACATTCGTAAACAGCGTATAGTTGTGGAACTCCAACACCGGCAATAATCCGTGTTGTACAGATTGACCCCGGACCTATTCCAACTTTTACAGCATCAGCACCGGCATCTGCAAGTGCAAGCGCCGCTTCTGCAGTTGCTATATTTCCGGCTATTACCTGCAAGTCCGGATAAACGCTTTTGATGTTTTTTACCATGTCGATTACCCCTTTTGAATGGCCGTGAGCTGTATCAACAGTAACAACATCTACACCTGCAGCAACTAAAGCCGCTACCCTGTCCATGTTATCAGAAGCAACTCCAACAGCTGCACCAACACGTAAACGGCCGTGTTCATCTTTACAAGCCTTTGGATAATTTTTAAACTTCTGAATATCCTTAAAAGTGATTAAGCCTATCAGTTTTCCGTCCGAATCTACAACCGGAAGTTTTTCAATTTTATAATCCTGCAATATTACTTCTGCCTGCAACAAGTCTGTTCCCTGAGGCGCCGTTACCAGGTTATCTTTTGTCATTACTTCTCTTACAGGACGTTTCATATCTTTTTGAAAACGCAGATCCCTGTTAGTAATAATTCCAACGAGCTTGTTCTCAGAATTTATAACCGGAATACCTCCTATACTGTATTCCTGCATGATATTAAAAGCATCCTGAACAGAAGCAGTTTCGTTTAGAGTAACAGGATCCTGAATCATTCCGCTTTCTGAACGCTTCACTTTTCTCACTTCTTCAGCCTGCTTTTGTACGGTCATATTCTTATGAAGAATACCAATTCCACCGGCCTGGGCAATTGCAATTGCCAGTTCAGCTTCGGTTACTGTATCCATAGCAGCCGAAACGATGGGAACATTCAGTCTAATTTTTTTTGTAAGATAAGATCGGGTATCTACATCACGAGGTAAAACTTCAGAGTAATTTGGTATTAAGAGTACATCGTCGTATGTAAGACCTTCAGCGACGAATTTTTCGGGATCAAGTTGCATGGCAAATAATTTATTTGGAACTATTATTTGCCGGGCAAAGATAAGAATTAAATGTCAGATGAAAAATTAAAATACTTTCTTGACATTCATTCAATATCACTATTCAACTTATAATACTTCTATCCGGTAAACAAAAAATTTGTCGTCAGGTTCCTGTTTTTTAAACCCTGTAGCTTCATAAAGCCGCTGTGCGGAAAAATTATCTGTTGCAGTTTCAAGCTGAACAAATTTTGCTCCTTTGCTTTTAGCAAATTCTACAGAAGCTTTGATTAACATGGCTCCAACACCCCGTTTCCTAAACTCTGGCTCTACAAACAGATCATTCAGAATCCAGTTTTTTTCAGCACGGGCAGAAGAATACTTAGGGTACAGCTGCGCAAATCCAACAGGAACAGTATCAAAGGCAACAAAAATAACAGATTCTTCTTTCCTTAGTCGCTCTTCAATGAAACGCTCTGCCAATTCAATATCTGAGGACTTTTATAAAAAAATCTGTACTTATTAAATAAAACAACTACTACGGTTTTCCTACAATTACCTTTTCCATCTTTTCATAATCCAGGTATTGTGCAGCCATTTCCTGTACCCGATTTGAAGTAATATTTTTCACGGTTTCTATATAATAATCGTAGTAATCATATCCCAATCCCAGAAAATGAATATTTTTAAATTTATCTGCATGCGAAAACGAATTTTCCAGGCTGCCGAGCAAAGAACCAAGCATATAATTTTTAACTAAGTCCAGTTCCTCTTCTGATACCGGCTCTGTTTTCAATAAGGCTATTTCTTTTTCTATTTCCTGTATTGCGGGCTGGGTAACCTCCGCTCCTACTTCTGTTGCTATAAAGAAATATCCGGCATTTTGAAGTGATATAACTACCGAACCAATACCGTACGTAAAACCTTTATCTTCACGAATGTTTGCCATTAGCCGGGAGCCAAAATAACCGCCTAAAACAGTATTAAGAACTTGTAAAGCCGGAAAATCAGGGTGTGCCCTGTTAATAGAAACATGGCCTATTCTGATAGCTGACTGAAGAGAATCCTTTCTTTCTGTATAATGTTGTCTTCCTGATCCTGCATGAAACTGAAACTGATTTTCCTTTACCTGTTTTTTAGCAACCCAATTTTTGCCAAACAACTCATTTAAAATACTTAAAGTATTTCCCGCTACTTTACCAGAAACTATAATGGTACAGTTTGCAGGTGTATACGCATCCTCATGGTAAGCGATCAGATCTGTCCGTTGTAATGCTTCATAGTCGTTTTCTTCAATAATATATCCGTAAATAGAATCATTAAAAAGAGCATTATTGAATATCCTGCGTGCTATAAAGTCATTTTTCTCAAGATTAACACTCAGCTTTTGCTTCTGATTTTGTATAAATGTATTTAATTCATCCTGCGGAAAAACTGAATTTTTAATAATTTCAGAAACAACGGACAAAGTAGTTTTAAGATGTTTATTTAAGGTATAAAGTGTAACGCTGGAATAATCGTAATTATAATCGGTTTGAAGAAATGCACCATAATAGTCAATACGCTCAGCAATTTGTGCCGAATTTAAATTTGGAGTACCCTCCACAAGCATGGAATTACCGGCAAAAGCAAGTAAAGGCTTTACCGGTGTCCACCCGATATTATTAAAAAGAAATTCAATTCGTATTATATCCTGTTCTCCGCCATTTATTGTATAAACTTTTAGACCGTTATCTAATACATCTTCTTTAGCCTGTATTAAATCTATCTGGTTTACCTGTTTAAACGCAGGAGCCTGTGCTCTGTTAAGAATCATTGCTTTTGTAATGTTATTGTTGATTGGCCAGATAGTACAACACCGTTGCGTTCTCTTTCCGGAAAATATTTTTCGCTCTTTCCCGCAGTGAAACAGCATCAACTCCTTGGTATTTTTCTACTTCGTGGTTAAGCATATCCGCATTGCCAAGTAATTCGAAATAAGCCAGATTCATCGCCTTATCCAATAAGCTCAATTCGGAAAAAACCATCGTTGATTCTACCTTATTCTTCACTTTTGTCAACTCATCTTCAGATACCTCAACAGTTTTCAGCTGTTCCAGTTCTTTCCATACGGCTGCTTCTGCCTGCTCTAACGATGTTCCAACAACCGGTTTCCCTTCAATAATAAATAACCCAGGATCAATGCTGCTGGTTATATAGGCATTTATTTCAGCAAATACTTTTTGTTCTTTAACAAGGTTTACAAAAAGTCGCGATGAATTTCCTCTGGAAAGAATATCTGAAATCAAATCACTTTCATAAAAGCCCTGTTCCAGCCTGCCGGGCATATGAAAGGCCATATACAGTGCATCAAGCGGCACATCGGCCTGCACGGTTTCCCGGGTTTCTTTTTCCTGTGCTGGCTCTGCTGGTAAATTTCGTAACGGTTTTACACCTGATGGGATGTTACCAAACCATTTTTCTGCAAGTTCTTTTACTTCTTCCGTTTTTACTGAACCCGCAACAACCATGACCGCATTGGAAGGATTATAAAATTTAGAAAAAAAGTCTTTTACATCACTTAATGAAGCTTGCTCAATATGCGCCAGTTCTTTACCAATGGTTGCCCATCTGTAGGGATGGTTTTTATATGCCAACGGACGAAGTTTCAGCCATACGTCGCCATACGGTTGATTCAGGTAACGCTGTTTGAATTCTTCGCTTACTACATTGATTTGAACTTCCAGGCTTTTTTCTGAGAAGGCAAGACTTAACATGCGGTCACTTTCTAACCAGAAAGCAGTTTCGAGATTTACCGAAGGAAGCTGAATATAATAATTCGTAATATCATTACTTGTAAAGGCGTTATTCTCTCCCCCAACCCGTTGTAAAGGCTCATCATAAGATGGAATATTTACCGATCCTCCGAACATTAAATGTTCAAACAAATGAGCAAATCCTGTTTTATCCGGATTTTCATCACGTGCTCCAACATCATACAAAATATTTACTACCGCCATCGGTGTAGTTGTATCTTCATGCACCAGTACACGCAATCCGTTATCTAACTTAAATTGGTTGTATGAAACCATTTATCTTATAATTATTAATGGAATTTTAACAAAGGTATAATTTTAGAGCGAAGCTTCAGGGTAAAGTTAAATCTGCCATCCTTTGTTCTGTATATCAATTGTCAATAAGGTTAAATTCTCATTAAAACAACAATTACTGTCCTTATCTTTGTGGCAATGAACATTCAGGATCTGTTAGCCCGTGCCCTTCGGTTTGAGTTTCTCTCAAAAGAGGAAGGCGTTTTTTTATATACTAATGCAGGAACTGCCGAATTAATGTATGTTGCAAATGAACTTCGCAAACAGCAGGTACCGCATGGTAAAGTTACCTGGCAGATTGACCGGAATGTTAACACTACTAATGTTTGCATAGCCAATTGCAAGTTTTGTAACTTTTTTAGAAGGCCCGGTCATGCTGATAGCTATATAACTGATATAGAAACCTATAAAAAGAAAATTGAAGAAACCTTCAGGTACGGAGGCGATCAGTTACTTTTACAGGGCGGGCATCACCCCCAACTGGGCTTATCATTTTATACAAACCTGTTTAAGCAACTAAAAGAACTCTATCCGGAATTGAAGCTGCATTCGTTGGGCCCGCCAGAAATTGCCCACATCGCAAAACTGGATGGACTGAGTCATCGGGAAGTTTTAACCGCTTTAAAAGAAGCAGGACTTGATTCGTTACCCGGAGCTGGAGCAGAAATCTTGAATGACCGTGTCAGGAGATTGATTTCTAAAGGAAAATGCGGCGGACAGGAATGGCTTGATGTAATGCGGGCAGCACATAAACTCAATCTTCCAACTTCAGCTACCATGATGTTCGGCCATGTAGAAACGCTGGAAGAGCGTTTTGAACATTTAGTATGGATAAGAGAAGTACAATCAGAAAAGCCTGAAGGTTCCTATGGCTTCACTGCCTTTATTCCGTGGCCTTTTCAGGACGATGGAACGCTGCTGCGTAAAGTTCGCGGTATTACAAACCAGGTAACTGCCGATGAATATATCCGCATGATTGCCTTAAGCAGAATTATGCTGCCAAATATTAAAAACATACAGGCTTCCTGGTTAACTGTTGGAAAGCAGGTAGCCCAAGTGTGCTTATATGGTGGGGCCAACGATTTTGGATCTATTATGCTGGAAGAAAACGTAGTATCAGCAGCAGGAGCTCCACACCGGTTCACCTCAAAAGGAATTCAGGATGCTATTGAAGAGGCAGGATTTATTCCACAACTGAGAAACCAGAAATATGAATTTCGCGATTTGCCGGTTCAACTAGAACAACAAGTAATAAATTATTAGTTTCATTAATGACAAAAGAAACGCTCGCTCTCCATATAGAAGCATTAATATTTTCATCCGAAAGCAGTATTTCAGCAAAAGAGATTCAGCAGGTTTGCCAGCAGGCTTTGGAAACAGCAGTATCTGAAGATGAGATTTATTCATACATAAAAAATATAGGTAATAAATATTCAGGCAATTTTGCTATCGGCCTGGTAGAAATTAACGGAGGATTTCAATTCTTAACAAAAAAAGAATTTCATGGAATAATAAACCAGCTGCAGATACAGCGCTCAAAGAAAAAACTAAGCCAGGCGGCGCTCGAAACGCTTGCTATCATTGCTTACCGTCAGCCTATTACTAAACTTGAGATTGAGCAGATAAGAGGCGTAAACTGCGATTACACTATTCAGAAATTACTGGAAAAAGAACTTATTACCATTAGCGGCAAATCAGAAACCGTTGGAAAACCTCTACTGTACAGCACCAGCACTTTATTTATGGATTATTTTGGAATAAACGATAAAGCTGAACTGCCGAAACTAAACGATGTTTCTACGAGTGAAAACGAAATTGGTGAAAAAGCCGATTGATTATTTCTATTTTTGGCTAACTTGTTTTTTCTATTTTTGACAAATAAAAATCAACGTTTTAAATTAATTTAAAAATCCTAATTTTATACTAAACGATTTAAATTAACACCACAATTTACTATTGAAATGAAAACGCCGAAGAAAACTGAAAGCAAGACCAGCAAGAATGGTGCAATAGGTGGAGCTAAAAAATTAATTTCAAAAGCAGATAGTCCTAAACCAAAAAGCAGATTTCTGGATGAGGAGGATGATGATCTGGATGAACCGCTTGATGATCTTGGTGGTTTCGACAACTTATCTGATTTTGACGACGACGAAGATTATTAATTGAATATTTAACATATTTTCAAGCATTCAGTACTCCTGAATGCTTTTTTATTTTCATCGCAAACCCTGTAAATGGTAATACAAGAAGTTAATACAAAAAAAACAAGAAAAGAATTTCTTGATGTAGCAAGAATAATTTATAAAAACGATCCTGTTTGGGTTTGCCCTCTTGATACGGATATTGAAAGTGTTTTCGATCCTTCAAAAAACAACTTTCATACGCATGGCACTGCAACAAGATGGATATTAAAAGATAACCGGGGAAACTTAATTGGAAGAATTGCCGCTTTTATTAACGAAAAAAAGGCATACACTTATCCTCAGCCTACAGGCGGTATTGGTTTTTTCGAATGTATTGATGATTATACTGCAGCATCTTTACTTTTTGATACGGCAAAGCAGTGGCTTCAGGAACGCGGAATGCAGGCAATGGATGGCCCCATAAATTTCGGAGAAAACGACAGTTTTTGGGGCTTACTTGTTGAAGGGTTCACTCACCCTTCGTTCGGAATGAATTACAATCCCCCTTACTATAAAAAGTTTTTTGAGAAGTATGGATTTGAAGTTCTATATAACCAGATAACTAATCACCTGGATGTTAGAAAGCCCTTTCCCGAACGTTTTACAAAAATTGCAGAATGGGTTTCTAAAAAACCAGGATATAGTTTTGAGCATTTGTCGGTAAAAAATTTCGATAAGTTTGCCCATGATTTTATGGAAATTTATAATGACGCCTGGAACGATTTTGAAAACTTTGTTCCTATTAATAAATCTACCATCCTGGAAAGTTTTAATAAGATGAAACCAATACTGGATGAAAAACTGATTTGGTTTTCTTACGTAAATAACGAACCAGCTTCATTTGTTCTCATTCTTCCGGATGCAAATCAGATAATAAAACCACTCAAGGGAAAACTTGGAATAATTGAAAAACTGAAATTTTTATATTACCGCTGGAAAGGCGTAAACAGGATGCGTGCGATAGTGATGGGTACAAAAAAAGCATATCAAAAGCATGGCCTGGAATCCGCCATGTTTATCAAGCTAAAAGAATACGTACTTCCAAATACAGATTACGAAGAGCTTGAGCTTTCATGGGTAGGAGATTTTAATGATAAAATGCTCGCTATTCACGAAGCCACCGGGGCGACTCTTGGTAAAAAACATGTTACAATGAGGAAACTTTTTTAACAAAAAGGCCCGGTTAAATTAACAGGGCCTTTTTCATTAAACTAAGATCTTTGAACGTCTAAGTTCCTCATACAACTCAATTACCTTTTTTTGGAGCTCAATTACCTCTACTTCTCGTTGCTGTAACTTTTTGGTAACAGTTTCCAATTCTGAAACATATTTTTCCTGCTGTTCAGAATCATTAAAAGTTAACAGTTGTACAACGCTCATTTCGAACAATTTAGCAATTTGTTCAAGCCGAGAAAGGTTAATATCAGTAATTCCTGTTTCTATTTTAGAAAATGCAGGAATAGAAATATCCAATCTTTTTGCTACATCTTCCTGGCTCCATCCCTTCTGATGTCTTAGTAGCCTAATTTTTTTCCCTAACGTTTTCATGTGCTTTAAATTAAATTTATGTCTTATTTTATAACGTTCTGTGCAATTTGGTTAAGATTTAACCCTCCGAAATTACCGGAACTCATTAATAGCAAATTTTTACCCTTATAATTAATATAACTCAAAAACCTTTCCAATATTTCGGGATTATTGAAAAATTTTAACTTTTTGTTACCAAAAGCAGCTTTTACTGTTTCCTCATCATATTCTTCCATCCTTTTCTGCTCAAATGTTCTTTTATCAATAAAAACTATCGCCTCATCCGCCAGATCCATACATCCTTCATATTCTTTCAGAAAATCCCTGTTCAAACTGCTGAACGTATGCAGTTCCATAACTGCGATTAATTCTCTATACGGAAATTGTTGTTTAGCTGCTACAATAGTAGCTTTTAATTTGGATGGAGAGTGAGCAAAATCTTTGAAAACCGCTGTTTCATCATTATGGGCCAGCAATTCTAATCGCCGTGCCGCCCCTTTAAATGAGCTGATCGCCTGATAAAATTCTGCAGATTCAACTCCGAGCAACTCACAAACCTGTCGAGCACCCTCCATATTCTGCAAATTGTGCGGGCCAAAAACTTTCAGGGAAATTTTATTTCCATCCGGAAGAATCAGTTTTGTAATTCCGTTTTCTATACTATGTTCAGGAGTATGATAAGGATTTTTTATCAGGCTTCCATCAAAATTTTCGACAATTTGCTTTACTTCCTCATCTTCCCGGTTGTAAACAATATTGCCTCCGGGTATTAAAGTGTACAGAAAAGCCTGAAATTGTTCTTTATAAGTGTCAAACGTTGGAAAAACATTGATATGATCCCAGGCAATTCCGCTTATCAATCCAATATTTCCCTTGTAAAGGTGAAATTTAGGCCGACGATCAATGGGAGAAGAAAGATACTCGTCTCCTTCAA
This sequence comes from Rubrilithobacter danxiaensis, assembly GCF_047272945.1. Lineage (NCBI taxonomy): Bacteria > Pseudomonadati > Bacteroidota > Sphingobacteriia > Sphingobacteriales > Sphingobacteriaceae > Rubrilithobacter > Rubrilithobacter danxiaensis. The sequence goes on along the minus strand of NZ_JBKOPS010000006.1, from coordinate 140,871 downwards.
TTATTATAACCGGTGCTTCTTCAGTTAATTTCACCATGGTATCAAAGCCCTCTAATTGCGCTCCTACCATATAGTCAAATTCTTTACCTGCCTGTTTTAATACATGAAGAATCATAGAAGTAATGGTTGTTTTGCCATGACTTCCGCCAATTACAACACGTACTTTTCCTTTAGATTGCTCGTATATATACTCGGGATAGGAATAAATTTTAACACCTAATTCCTGAGCCTTTAACAATTCCGGGTTATCAGGACGGGCGTGCATACCTAATATTACCGCATCCAAATCTTCTGTAATATTTTTGGGATTCCATCCAAATTCAGCGGGAAGCAATCCGGCCATTTCTAAACGTGATAGAGAAGGCTCGAAAATAGCATCGTCTGAACCGGTGATGTGATATCCTTTTTTCTTTAAAGCAATAGCAAGATTATGCATGGCGCTTCCGCCAATTGCAATAAAATGTAGATGCATTAATAGGCTTTTATTTGGTAGTTAACAAATATAAACAAAATGTGGTTTTTATTTTCTTTTTATAAATTTAGCAGCAATCCATTCGCCGGATTTTTTCTTTGAATTAAATTCCAGCTTATTTTGCCTTGCTTTTTCAATCAGAAGCGGGAGATCTGCTTCATAAAAACCACTTGTAAATAAGATTCCATTATTTTGAAGTACTTCCGAGTAGGTTTCAAACTGATCTAAAAGTATGTTCCGGTTAATATTTGCCAGTACAACATCAAAAATCTGCGCAGGTACCACTTCCTTTGATCCACAGATCACATTGATCCGGCTCGCATTATTTAATACGGCATTTTCCTGGGTACTTGCCGTACAAACAGGATCATAGTCGATTGCAACCACTTCTTCAGCTTTAATCTTATCGGCCAGAATAGCCAGGATACCGGTTCCGCATCCCATATCGAGAACCGCTTTGTTTTCAAAATTTTCCTCCAGCATAAACTGAAGCATCATGGCAGTGGTTTGGTGATGCCCTGTTCCAAAAGCCATTTTGGGATCTATCACTATTTCAAAGGGAAATTCAGGTCGGGGCTCGTGAAAAGTTGCTCTGATATAACAGGTATCTGATATAGTAATAGGAGAAAAATTACTCTCCCATACCTGATTCCAATTCTGCTGCTCAATACATTTTATATCATACTGAAAATCAAAAGCTGTTTTTAAATCAGCAACCAATTGCTCAAATAAATCTTTTTTAAATTCATTTTCAGCCACATAAGCTTTAAAGCCGGATTCTGATTCTTCAAAAGAATCAAATCCGGCTCCAGCTAATGCATCTATTAAAATATCCTTCTGGTATTCTTCTGCCGAAGAAAGTATGAAACTATATTCCAGGTATATCATTTACTTGTTGAACGTTTTTGCAATATCAACAAAATCGCGTGATTTTAAAGAAGCTCCACCTATTAAACCACCATCAATATCATTTTGCGCAAACAGTTCAGCAGCATTTTTCGGATTACAGCTGCCGCCATATAAAATAGTAGTATTTTCTGCTATAGCAGCGCCATACTTAGATTCGATTTCTTTCCTTATAAAAGCATGTACTTCCTGTGCTTGTTCCGGAGATGCTGTTAAACCGGTGCCGATTGCCCAAACAGGTTCATAAGCCAGTACAATTTTGGAAAAATCATCGCTGGATAAATCGAAAATTCCCTGCTTTAATTGCTGGCTGATAACTTCAAAATATCTCTCCTGATTTCTTTCTTCAAGTGTTTCTCCAATACAGAAAATTGGTATCAGGTTATTTTTCAGCGCTGCTTTTACTTTTTCAGCAAGCAAAGAATCTGTTTCACCGAAGTACTGACGACGTTCTGAGTGGCCAAGAATTACATAGTCTGCTCCTACAGATTTGATCATACCAGCTGAAATTTCACCTGTATATGCACCTGATTCTGCCTGATGACAATTTTGAGCTCCAACTGAAACTTTTGAATGTCCTTTAGCCAGCTGTACTAAACTGTTTAAATGAATAAACGGCGAACAAACTACAACTCCCTGCTCTCCTGTTATCTCATCATTTACCATATTTAAAACTTCAGAAAATAAACTCAATCCAGAATTATAATCCAGATTCATTTTCCAGTTGCCGGCAACTATTTTTTTTCTCATACTATTATTTGTTAAAATCTTCTGTAACTCTCCGTTAATTCAAAAACTTTTGTAAGTATACGTTTTTCTGTTTCATCAAAAGGTCTGTTTCTGCGTTCGTATACTTTTTCTGTAGTTTCAAACATTTTTTTTAAGCTGTAGACGTCAAATCCATGAGCTCCTCCCCAGGCAAAATCGGGAATAAAATTTCGCGGAAAACCAGCTCCGAAAACATTAGCGCTTACTCCAACTACTGTCCCGGTATTAAACATGGTATTTATCCCGCATTTAGCATGATCTCCCATAATTAAACCACAAAACTGCAGTCCGGTGGGCCGGAAACTTTGTTTCATGTAGTCCCACAGGCGTACTTCCGCATAATTATTTTTAAGATTCGAATTATTGCTGTCTGCACCGATATTACACCATTCTCCTAAAACTGCATTACCTAAATATCCATCATGTCCTTTTGATGAGTTTGCAAAAATTACAGCGTTGTTAATTTCTCCTCCAACCCGGCAATTCGGCCCTATAGTGGTCATACCGTATATTTTTGCCCCCATTTTCACCTGCGAATTATTGCAAAGCGCAAAAGATCCGCGAATGGCACATCCTTCCCACACCTGCGAGTTCTTTCCGATGTATACCGGACCCTGGCGGGTGTTGAAAGTAGAACATTCCGCTTCGACACCCTCCTCCGCGAAAAAATTATCTCCTAAAATAGTATTTGTACTGCTGATTGTATTAGAAGTACGATTTTTTGTAATAAGACGGAAATCTTTCCGAAGTTCAGAATCGTTTCTGCTGAAAATATTTTCAGGATATAGAATACGTGAAATATCAGCAGCATAATTGACGGAAGGTAAGGATGAGAAGTTAGCAACGTCAAACTCTTTTGCATCCCTTTCATTTACTTTGCAGGCAATAAGAATTGAATCTTTAACCAAAACTTCATTCAGCCGAAGTTTATCGATAGCTTCCAGCAAACTCTCGTCTGGGCAAACCGAACCATTTATAAAGGTATTTTCAGAAGAAGCAATAAAAGGATACTTTTCCTGTAAATAATCGACAGTTTTATAAGAAACATCCTCTGATTTAAGATATTTCTTCCATTTTTCAGATATTGTTAAAATTCCAATCCGAATTTCCGCTACAGGGCGGGTAAAAGTTAAAGGTAGTAGTGTGTTTCTGGCGAAATCGTCAAAAAGAATTATCGTCATGCGTCAAAAATAAAAAAAGTCCCGGTGAAAACCGGGACTTTACTATTTTGTTTTGAATAACCTTATTTTTTAGCGTAACGGTTACGGAATTTATCGATACGTCCAGCAGTATCAACTAATTTCATTTTACCAGTATAGAACGGATGAGATGTATGTGAAATTTCCAGTTTAACTAAAGGATATTCATTTCCATCTTCCCATTTAATTGTTTCTTTAGTATCTATACATGACTTAGTTATAAAAGAGTAGTCGTTAGACATATCTTTAAAAACTACTAATCTATAATTTTTTGGATGCAAATCAGCCTTCATTATTTCAAACTTTTGAGGGTGCAAATATAAGAACATCCTGCAATTATAAAAAGGGAATTTTATTTTTTTTCAAGTATGCTTAAAGCTTTTGCTCCTGGCACAACTCTATCAGCACACCGCAACTATCTTTTGGATGGATAAAACATACCAGTTTATTATCGGCTCCTTTTTTAGGTTTTTCAGATAGTAAGGTAAATCCCTCCTGTTTTAGGCGCAGCATTTCGGCTTCTATATCTGCTACATCAAAAGCAATATGGTGCAGTCCCTCTCCTCTTTTTTCTATGAAGGAAGCAATAGAACTTTCTTCTGACATCGCTTCCAGCAATTCAACTTTATTTTCGCCGGCACGAAAAAACGTGGTCATTACCTGCTCCGATTCTACAGCTTCCTGTTTATAGCTTTCTACCCCAAGAAGTTTTTCATATACTTTTGCGGCCAGCGCTAAATCTTTCACTGCAATTCCTATATGTTCTATTTTATGAATCATTATGGCACGAATATGACCTTTATATATATACCGATAAATAAACTCGATAACTACTGAAAAACTTTTTTGTTACCTTTGTATATTAATTTATTTTCAACTAAGATATGAATCTTCCAATATATTTAGATAATAATGCTACTACTCCGCTTGACCCGCGGGTGCTTGATGCTATGCTTCCTTATTTCACCCAAAAATTCGGAAATGCTGCAAGCCGGAATCACCCTTTTGGCTGGGTAGCAGAAGAAGCTGTTGATTATGCCCGGGAACAGGTTGCAAAACTGATCGGAGCGAATGAAAAAGAAATTATTTTCACTTCAGGCGCAACAGAATCTGATAACCTTGCCATTAAAGGAGTGTACGAAATGTACCAGGAAAAAGGCAATCATATTATTACCTGTGTAACCGAACATAAAGCGGTATTGGATCCTTGTAAACATCTTGAAAAATTAGGAGCAAAAGTTACTTACCTTCCGGTGAAGGCTGATGGATTAATTGATCTGCAGCAATTGGAAGAGGCAATAACCGATAAAACCATATTGGTAGCAATAATGTACGGCAATAACGAAATCGGCGTTGTACAGCCCGTACGTGAAATTTCTGCTATAGCACATAAACACGGAGCTTTATTTTTTACTGACGCTACTCAGGCTGTAGGCAAAATTCCGGTAAATGTAATTACGGATGGAATTGACCTGATGGCTTTCAGTGCCCATAAAATGTACGGACCAAAAGGAGTTGGTGCATTATATGTTCGCCGCAAAAACCCGAGGGTAAAAGTTACAGCGCAGATGGATGGCGGCGGCCACGAAAGAGGAATGCGTTCCGGCACTTTGAATGTTCCAGGGATTGTGGGTCTGGGAAAAGCTTGCGAGCTTTGCCGGTTGGAAATGGAAGATGAAGCCAAACGCTTATCCGCTCTTCGTGATAAATTACAAAATGCACTGTTAGAACTTGAAGAAAGCTATGTAAACGGAAATATCGACAATCGTTTACCACATGTGGCAAATATTTCTTTCAAATACGTTGAAGGTGAAGGATTAATGATGGCAATGAAAGACATGGCGGTTTCTTCGGGATCTGCATGCACCTCAGCTTCATTAGAACCTTCTTATGTTCTTAAAAGTCTTGGGCTTTCTGACGACCTCGCCCACTCTTCAATCCGCTACGGGTTAGGAAGATTTACAACTGAAGAAGAAGTTGATTTTGCAATAGAACAAACCAAAAAAGCAGTAAATCATCTGCGTGACCTTTCTCCGCTCTGGGAGATGTTCAAAGAAGGCATAGACTTAAATTCTATTGAGTGGGCTGAGCATTAATTGCTTGTTCTGGCAAGAAAAAAATGGTTCAAAATTTGTATTAAAATATAGTTCTCAAAAAATAAAAATATGGCATATTCAGATAAAGTAATTGATCATTATACCAATCCCCGCAACGTAGGTACTTTGGATAAATCCAAATCATCTGTTGGCACCGGCTTAGTAGGTGCACCCGAATGCGGAGACGTAATGCGCCTACAAATTGAAGTGGATGCAAACAATGTAATTACAGATGCAAAGTTTAAAACGTTTGGCTGCGGTTCGGCTATCGCGTCTTCCTCTCTTGCTACGGAATGGCTTAAAGGAAAGTCGATTGATGATGCCATAAAAATTGATAACATGGATATTGTTGAAGAACTGGCACTTCCTCCAGTTAAAATTCACTGTTCAGTTTTAGCAGAAGATGCTATCAAGGCAGCGATTAACGATTATCGTGTTAAAAATGGCTTAGAGCCAATTGAAACAGAAAAAACACATCATTAACAAGATGTGAGATTGATAGATGTGAGATTTCAGAATCTCATATATCATATCTCATATCTCAAATCTTAAACAATGGTAACGATTACAGATAAGGCAAAAGAAAAGATAGAAGATTTGATACGGGAAACAGGATTAGATAATTCCTACTTTCTTCGTGTTTCGGTTAAAGGCGGCGGATGCTCAGGCTTATCGTATAACCTTGATTTTGATAATGAAGAGAAGACCGGAGATCAGTTCTTTGAAGACAAAGGAATAAAACTGGCTCTTGACATGAAATCTTTTCTATATCTGGCAGGAACCGAACTTGACTTTTCTGACGGGTTAAACGGGAAAGGCTTCAACTTTCATAATCCTAATGCAACGCGAACATGCGGTTGCGGAGAGAGCTTTTCTGTTTAAAAATCTTTACAAGATGATATAAAAGGGCATAATTTATGCCCTTTTCTTTTTTGCAAGGATTCTGTATACTTGTTTAAACAAGAAATAATAATTTAAAACCCGCATGACTTCGATTAAAGAGCCAGCTACAATTCCACAGTTATTACGCCGAGTAGTTGAGGAGATACATAATGAGAATCACACCTTTATGCGGGAAAAAGTGGGTGATAACTGGGAAGATATCAGCTATAAACAAACCTTGGATAATGCCGATGCCATCGCTTCTTATTTTATTGAAACAGGCATTCAAAAAGGTGATCGGCTGGCTTTGCTGATTGAAAATTCTCCTGAATACATTTATTACGATCAGGCTCTTCAGCAAATAGGCGCTGTCAACGTATCCATCTATCCCACGCTTTCAGAAGTTGAAATTCAGCATATATTAAACGATTCGGGCTCCAGGATGATATTGGTGGGAAATACTTTTTTATTAAAAAGGATTTTAAAAATAGCGGATAGCTGTCCGGCGTTAACCACCATTATTCCAGCTTTTGAAGGCTATGCAAGAATTATTGAAAATGCACAGATAACAGCTCGTATTATAGATTTCAAAGAACTGATACATATAGGAAAATTCAAACTGGAAGTTAATAAGCAGGAAATTGAAAAGAAGCGTTCGGAAGTTTTACCAACCGATTTAGCCTCCCTCATTTACACTTCAGGAACTACAGGAACACCCAAAGGTGTTATGCTTACGCATTATAATTTCATTGAAAACGTAAAAGTTTCTCTTCAGCAAATTCCGGTAATTGTTAAATCGGATATTTTTCTTTCATTTCTTCCTTTATCACATGTTTTTGAACGAACCGCTACCTACCATATATGTTCATATACAGGAGCCCAGATAGCCTTTGCGCAAAGCTTAGAACTTCTTGCCCGTAACATGCTTGAGATAAAACCCCATATTTTAATAGCTGTTCCTCGATTATTAGAAAGAATCAATGACAAGGCAGTCAAAAACGGAACTTCAGGAGGAGGAACTAAAGCAAAAATATTTTTATGGTCACTGGAAATCGGGAGAAAATTCCGAGAAACAAAAGAAGCTGGAAAAACGGCAGGACTAATACTTTCACTGCAGCATAAATTAGCTGATAAGCTGGTATTCAGTAAAATCCGCGAAAAAACGGGAGGTCGGTTAAAGCTGATCGTTTCCGGCGGCGGCGCTTTACCTAAAAGTGTTGGTGAGTTCTTTGGGGACATTGGCATAAAAGTTTTAGAGGGTTTTGGCTTAACGGAAACTTCTCCGGTTATGGCTGTTACAGAATTTGACCGGCAGGTTTATGGCACTGTCGGCAGAGTAATACCAGGTTTGGAAGTTGGCATTCAGGATGTAGAAACCAAAGAAATTTACACCATTCAAACCCATAACTCGTTTGATAAAAATTACGAGAGCAAAGAAGGTGAAATTATTGTTCGCGGGCATTGTGTAATGAAAGGATACTGGAATAAACCGGAAGAAACTGCTCAGGTAATAGATCCGGAAGGCTGGTTTCATACAGGAGACATCGGAAGGTTTTATAAAGGCTATCTTCAAATAACCGACCGCCTTAAAAACATGCTGGTTAATTCATTTGGAAAAAATGTTTATCCCACACCTATCGAAAATGCCTATTTGAAAAGTCAGAAAATTGAACAGATTTTTCTGATTGGTGATAAAAGGGAATATATAACTGCCATTATTGTTCCATCAAAAGAATCGCTGCAGGAAGAATTTGGACTAAAAGAAGATTTTTTTGCAAGAGAAAAGGCTTTTATTGAAAACAAAGACATCATTAACTGGATAGCAGAGGACGTTAAACTTTTGTCTGCTGACCTTGCAAAATTTGAGCGGATAAGACATTTTATAGTAAAACGAGTGCCCTTTTCTATAGAAAGCGGTGAAATGACTCCCACGCTAAAAATAAAACGAAAGGTAGTTGAAAAAAAATACGAAAACGTTATTGACGAGATGTACCGCAGAGAAATCGATTCAGAATAAAATCGATTGTTCTTTATTGTATCAAGCATCTGAAAAGATGCTTTTTTGTTTTTTAAACATCTCGTCGTCATCCGATAAAAAAAGTATTTTTGCAAAAATTTAAAACAGATGAGTATAGGTTTATCCGAACAGGAAATATTACGGCGGGAAGCCCTGCAGGAGCTACGCAAACTTGGAATTGACCCCTACCCTGCAGAAGCGTTCGACATTAATGTTAATGCAAAAGATATTAAGGAAAATTACGAGCGGGATAAAACCAACTATAAAAACATAAGCTTTGCGGGACGTATAATGAGTCGCCGCATCATGGGAAGTGCATCTTTTGTAGAATTACAGGATTCGACCGGAAGAATACAGGCATACATTAAACGGGATGACATCTGCCCGGGTGAAGATAAAACCTTATATAATACGGTATTCAAAAAGCTACTGGACATAGGTGATTTCATAGGAATAAGAGGTTATGTTTTTACCACCCAAACCGGAGAAATTTCTATACATGTTTCGGAACTAAAGGTTCTTTCAAAATCTCTAAAACCTCTTCCTATCGTAAAACGCGATGATGAAGGACATGTGTATGATGGATTTACAGATCCTGAACTTCGTTATCGTCAGCGTTACGTTGACCTGACTGTAAACCCGCACCTGAAACAAATTTTTATTAATCGTTCAAAAGTAATTAACACCATGCGTAATTACTTTACAGAACAGGGATGGATGGAAGTAGAAACTCCGATTTTACAGCCTATACACGGTGGAGCTGCTGCAAGACCTTTTAAAACCCACCACAACACACTCGATATGCCGCTATTTTTGAGGATAGCGAATGAGTTGTATCTGAAAAGGCTTATTGTTGCCGGTTTTGATGGTGTTTATGAATTTGGAAAAATGTTCCGAAATGAAGGAATGGACCGTACTCATAACCCGGAATTTACTTCTATGGAAATTTATGTGGCCTATAAAGATTATATCTGGATGATGGCAATGGTAGAAGAATGCCTGGAGAAAGTAGCTTTAGCAGTTAACGGAGACACAAAAGTTAAAGTTGGAGAACAGGAAATAGATTTTGCAGGCCCTTACGAGAAACTTTCCATGTACGATTCTATTAAGAAATATACGGGAATCGATGTTTCTGAAATGGACGAAAATGCATTAAGGCAGGTTTGTCGCGATCTGGCTATAGAAGTGGATGCATCAATGGGTAAAGGAAAATTAATAGATGAAATTTTCGGCGCAAAAGTTGAAGCTAATCTTATTCAGCCAACTTATATTACCGATTATCCTATTGAAATGACCCCTTTAGCTAAAAAGCACAGAAATAAAGAGGGTTTGGTAGAGCGTTTCGAGTTATTTGTTAACGGTAAAGAAATTGCTAACGCGTATTCAGAGTTAAATGATCCATTGGACCAGCGTGAACGCTTTGAAGATCAGTTATTGCTGGCGAACAGAGGCGATGAAGAAGCAATGGCTATGGATGAAGACTTTTTACGGGCTTTAGAATATGGAATGCCTCCCACATCCGGACTTGGAATTGGAATAGACCGACTGGTAATGCTGATGACCAATCAAAGCACTATTCAGGAAGTGCTGTTCTTCCCCCAAATGCGGCCCGAAAAGAAATTAAAAGTTGCTTCTGTAGATGACTTTGTTGCTGTTGGAGTTCCTGCCGAATGGGTTCCAGTTCTGCTTAAAATGGGTTTTAATACTATTGAAGACTTAAAGGCAGCAAATCCCAATAAGGTTTTTAACGACCTGGGAGGAATGCGTAAAAAACTGAAACTTGATATTACAATGCCTTCTAAAGAAGAAGTAATGAACTGGTTTGAATAGTAAAATCATTCCCTTTTAACAAAAACTTAAAGGCCTGTTAATTGTTAGTTAACAGGCTTCTTTTATTTTTAGACCGACAAATAGTACAAATTATGAAAACATCAAGTCTTGAAATTACCGACAGAGAATACCTGATTAAACTAAATAAGGAAGAATTTGACCTTTCTTTTATCAACCAGTTGTTAAAACGAATTCAATCTGAAGATTTTTTTACCCAGAATAAATATGAAGACCAGGATGAAGAACTTATCAGAAAAGTTTCTTATTCAGACCTTTCAGTCCGTTTTGATAATTTGAATGAGAAATAGAATTTCTACTATCGATTCCTGAATCCTCTGCTCTGAACTACTGTACGGTCCATCTGAGACATTTGCCCCTGCATCATTTTTATCTGCTCCGCTAAAAGCTTGTTCTTATCTGCTTTTTTTGCTTCCTGAAGATACATAGTTGCCTCCCGCTTATTTCTTTTTGCCATAGCAATACCCGCCAAACTTAATTTTGCCAGCGCAACATTATGATCCATAGTCATACCCAGAGAAAGCGCTCTTTTAAAATACTTTTCAGATTGCATGGGTGCCTTCCTGGATTCAATTAATCCCAATAAAAGATGATAATATCCATGCTGGCCACGCATCAATTGTTTCTCATAATTAGTTATTTTATTAAGCCATTGCTGCGCTTTGTCCATATTTTCTTTGCGTAAATAGTACTGTGCAATCAGCATATTTTCATTAAAAAAGAAGGTCACAAACACAATTACAGCTAACAATATTCCCAATATTCCCCACCCCCAATATCCAAAAACCATTAGGGCAACAGAAGCTCCAAGCAGTACAAAGGCAATAATTAATCTTATAAAATTAGGCATCTATTTTTTTTATTTTAGCAGCACAAATATCTGCTAATTTAACGGCTTAACCAACATAAACGTTCGAATTATGTCTGTACAACTGGAAGAATCATGGAAAGAATTACTCGGGAAAGAATTTGAAAAAGATTATATGAAGCATTTAAAATCCTTTCTTCAGAAAGAAAAAGAGGAAGGGAAAACAATTTATCCTCCCGGAAATTTAATTTTCAATGCTTTTCACCACACTCCTTTCAATAAAGTAAAAGCAATCATTTTAGGACAGGATCCTTATCATGGAAAAAACCAGGCAATGGGACTTTCATTTTCAGTTCCGAAAGGGGTAACAATACCACCCTCATTGAGAAATATTTATAAAGAGCTTGAAACCGATATTCCCGGATTTCAATATCCTGGTCATGGAGATTTAACAAAATGGGCAGACGAAGGAGTTTTACTTTTAAATGCCACCTTAACGGTTCGGGCAGGACAGCCCGCTTCTCATCATAATAAAGGCTGGGAAATTTTTACAGATCAGGCAATAAAAGAACTATCTTACGGGAAAGAAGGCCTGGTGTTTTTATTATGGGGAAAAAACGCACAAGCTAAAATCCCATTAATTGACCAGGAGAAACATACTGTTTTAAAAGCGGCACATCCTTCACCCTACTCGGCAGAGAATGGCTTTTTTGGATGCCGTCACTTTTCAAAAGTAAATGAAATTTTACAAGAGAACGGGAAGGGAGAGATTGACTGGCAGATATAAAGTTCCATATTAATACTCCAACGGCACCGAAGGTTCTTTTTTACTTGTAGAGAGAATAATCATGGTTTGAAAAGTTTTCACTACACTGATCTTGCTGATCTTATCCATAATCAGTCGTTCATACGCCTTTATATCCTTAACATACACTTTCAGAATAAAATCACAGTTGCCCGTAACGTGATGACATTCTGTAATTTCTTTTATTTGTTTTACCTCATCAACAAAAGTTTGTATGGTATTATTTTTATGGAAATCCAATTGAATCTGAATAAACGTTTTTATTCCTAAACCCAGCATTTCTTCATCTACCAGCGCATGGTAACTTTTTATAAAACCTGCATTTTCAAGTTTTCTTGTCCTTTCTAATGTAGGTGCTGGCGAAAGACCAATCTCATTAGACAGCTGAAGATTAGTTATCCTCCCATTTTCCTGAAGAATTTTTAAAATCTGAAGATCTGTTTTATCCAATTCAAATGCCATATTCAAAAATAGGTTTTAAATCAATTCAAAATATTTTTTATTATTTAGAGTAATCTAAAAATTTAATTAGATTTGTTTAAACATTAATTCCATGAACTCGTTAACTGAAGAAAACTATTTAAAAACCATCTACCATTTAAGTCACAATGGAAGCATCGCAGTTAGCACAAATAGTATTGCCGAAATGATCAGTACAAAGGCTTCATCTGTTACCGATATGATGAAAAAACTGGCAGATAAAGAGTTAATAAACTACATCAGGTACCAGGGAGTAACATTAACAGATAAAGGAAAAAAAACCGCAGTTAATATTGTGAGGCGCCATCGTTTATGGGAGGTTTTTTTAATGGATAAATTACAGTTCAAATGGGATGAAGTGCATGACATTGCTGAAGAACTTGAACATATAAATTCCGAAATGCTTATAAACAGGCTGGAGGAGTTTTTAGGGTATCCGAAAGCAGATCCTCACGGCGACCCGATACCGGATAAGAATGGAAAATTTATGGATAAGGAGTTTACCCCCATCAGTAAAATGCCGACAGGAGAACGAGGTATCATTTCGGGTGTAAAAGAGCATTCATCCAAGTTTCTTCAGTACCTGGAAAAAATTGGGTTAACGCTTGGCAGGGAAATAACTGTAAAGGAAATAATCGAGTTTGATGGCTCCGTAATTCTGTATGTCAATACAGGAAATGAATTAACAATAAGCAGAGATGTTGCTAAAAACATATTAACAGTATGAACTATAACCAAAGTGAATCGTTAAGTGAAGTGCATTCTTCAGTAAAAACAGAGCACAAAAAAGGCTGGAGAAAAATACTCTCATTCCTGGGGCCCGCATATTTAGTAAGTGTGGGGTATATGGATCCGGGGAACTGGGCTACCGACATTGCAGGCGGAAGCCAATTCGGATATAAGTTGCTCTGGGTACTTCTAATGTCGAACCTGATTGCTTTACTATTACAATCACTTAGCTCACGTTTAGGAATTGTACGCGGGTTAGACCTTGCTCAGGCGTCCCGCCAAACTTATCCCCGCTTTGTAAATTACCCGCTTTATTTTTTAGCCCAGATTGCAATTATAGCCTGCGACCTGGCTGAAATTATTGGAATGGCCATCGGCTTAAACCTTCTTTTCGGACTTCCGCTTATATGGGGAATTTCTATTACTATCCTTGACACCTTTCTCCTGTTGTTTTTAATGAATAAAGGGATGCAAATAATGGAACGATTTATCGTTTCGATGGTATTTATTATAGGCGTATCTTTTTTAGTAGAAATTTTTATCGTAAAACCTGATCTTGCAGAAGTTGCATCTGGATTTGAACCCTCTTTCCTTTCGGGAAACATCTTGTATATCGCCATCGGTATTATTGGCGCAACCGTTATGCCTCATAATTTATACCTGCATTCATCGCTGGTGCAAACCCGTAAAATAGAAAGAAGTAACAAAGGAATAGCCGAAGCTTTAAAATTCAATTTACTTGATACAACAATAGCGCTTAACCTTGCATTTTTTGTAAATGCATCCATTTTAATTCTTGCCGCAGCAGCTTTCTATAAAAATGGCTTATACCAAGTTGCAGAAATACAAGACGCCTATAAACTCCTTGATAACATTTTCGGTTCGCTGGCTCCAACATTATTCGCAATTGCTTTAATAGCCGCCGGACAAAGCTCGACAATAACAGGTACCCTTGCAGGACAAATTGTAATGGAAGGGCATCTTAATTTAAGGATACAACCCTGGTTAAGAAGATTATTAACACGTCTTCTGGCTATTATTCCTGCATTTGCAACTATTATTTATTACGGAGAAGATGCGCTTGGAGAGCTGCTTGTGTTAAGTCAGGTGGTTTTGAGCTTGCAATTAGGCTTTGCAATTATCCCGCTTATTCATATCAACTCAAACAAAGCGCAAATGAAAGAATTTGCCATTAAACCCTTAACCAGGATACTGGCATGGGCAAGTGCAACACTAATAGTTGTATTAAATGCCAAACTGGTTGTTGAGGAAATAATCACATGGATAAACAGTTCTGATCAAAACTGGTGGATATATACCTTCATACTTCCACTTGCTTTTGGAATCGGCGCCTTGCTATTGTTTATCTTTATCTATCCCTTACTTAAAAAAAATACATATTCTTTATCCCATACTCCTCATGGAAAAGCACTTGATTTTGGAGAACCGGAGCTTGTACACTATAAAAGAATCGGGATACCCGTTGATTTTTCCAGGAATGACCTGAATACCATCCGGCATGCATTAATGCAGGGAGGTAAAGAAGCGCAATACCTGCTTATACATATTGTAGAAACCGCAGGAGCCGCGTATCATGGAAAAAATGTGTTAGACCACGAAACGGTGAGCGACGCAGAAAATCTTGATAAATACCACTCGAACTTACAAGGGCTGGGTTATAATTCGAAAGTACTTATAGGTTTCGGTACTCCAGCTCAAGCTATATCAGAACTGGCAAAAAACAACAAAATGGATTTATTGGTAATGGGTGCACATGGTCATGCCGGAATCAGCGATATACTATTTGGAACTACATTAGATTCAGTCAGGCACAAAGTAACAATTCCTATTCTTATTATTAAATAGGCGCACAAGTTGCTACCCGTTAACGAATAATTCTAATGAAAAAACACATCTGCCTTTTTTTTCTCTGCGTATGTCTGGGTACTATTGTTAATGCGCAGGATACTGTATCGCTAAATAAAAAAGGTTATAATTTTATAAATCCAACTCCCCGTCAAAAAATGCGGGAAATGGAAACCGACCGGCCTGATATTACAGAAAGCGCTTACACCGTTGATGCCGGACATTTTCAATACGAAGCAGACATTTTCCGTTCTGTAAAGACTAAAGAAGAAGACTTTACAATAACTGAAAATTCTTACAATGTTGGAAATTTAAAATTTGGAATTACAAATACGCTAGACCTTCATGTTATTGTGGAAAGCTACAGGAGCTATCGCATTAAAGATAACACAGGAAAAATCAGCACATCTTCCGGAGGATTTGGGGATATTACAGCACGAATTAAAAAAAACATCTGGGGAAATGATTACGGGAAAACCGCATTTGCAGTAATGCCCTATATTACGTTTCCTACTGCTACCAAGTCTGAAAACAAACATATTGAAGGAGGAATTGTCTTTCCTTTTTCTATAGACCTGAACAATGATTGGGAATTAGGGATGCAACTTCAGGTGGACCTGTTAAGAAATGACTGGAATAAAAAATATCATGCATCCATTTTAAACTCGTTTGTTATAAACAAAGGGATTACTGACAAATTCAACTTCTTTGCAGAGAGCTATTACGACTATGATTTCGCCAATGAAGAGTTTGGAATTTATATAAACGGAGGCCCTTCTTATTCCATTTCAAAAAACTTCAAGCTGGATGCAGGTGTTAATATTGGCTTGGAGAAAGGTTCAGATAAAGTTTATTTTGCAGGATTTTCTTTTCGATATTAGCGCATTATGTCAGACAAGAATTTAAACATACGTAATAAGAAAGCATACTTCGAATACCATATACTGGATAAATACACCGCGGGGATAAAATTGCTGGGCACAGAAATAAAATCAATACGTGACGGAAAAGCAAATATTAATGATGCTTTCTGCACAATACTGGATGACCAGCTTTATGTACGCAATATGCATATTGCCGAATATTCGCACGGTTCGTTCTATAACCATGAAGCCAAACGCGACCGAATCTTACTGTTAACTAAAAAAGAACTGAAAAAGCTGAAAGACAAAAGCGAAGAAAAGGGATTTACCATAGTTCCGCTACAGCTTTTTATAAGCGAAAGAGGATTTGCCAAGCTGGAAATAGGTTTAGCGCAAGGTAAAAAGGCGTTTGATAAGCGGGATACCATTAAAGAACGTGAAAGCAAGATTGAACTGGACAGAGCTATGAAACGATAGTTGATTTAATACGATTATTCTTCCATGGTAATATAAAATTAGAAACAAAAAGCCCTCATTTTAAATGAGGGCTTAACTAACTAAATTAACTAATAAAAGAGAGAACTTTTAGCTCCTTGCGGAGACGTTTAACAATTGCAATCTTATTATTCTGCTGAAATCTCTATTTCACCTCCATTCTTCAACAGTTCATGCGGAACAAAATAGCCGCTCTTTTCATTTCCGTCCACTTTAATAGATTTAAGATTCCGGCCTGCGCCTGATTTTTTAATAGTTAATACATTGCCGCTGTTTAACTTCCATTTAACTTCATCAAAAAGCGGTACCGTTACTAAATATTCAGGATCGGTAGCAGAGAAAGGATATAAGCCCAATGCGCTGAAAACATACCAGGAAGACATTTCGCCCGCATCATCCATTCCGCAAAGAGCAAGGCCTTCATCCCCTATTCCATATAAATTATTCAGAATAGTGTCCACTATTTTTTGCGATTTTTCAGGCTTACCAATAAAATAATAAGCGAAAGGCGCTTCATGATCCGGCTGATTTCCATGGCAATACTGCCCTATGAAGCTGGAAACATTCCTGGCGATATAATTGGGATTCCAGGGAACGGTAAAGAATGAATCTAGTTTGGATTCAAAGCCTTTCGAGCCACCATAAAGCTGTATTAATCCGGGCATATCGTGCGGTGCGTAGAACGATACCTGCCATGCATTCGCTTCGCGATACATATATTCGTAATATGGATATTGTGGGTTAAAAGGTTTAATCCAGTCGCCGTTTCCTAACCTCCCACGCATAAAACGGGTTGAAGGATCAAACATATTCCGGTAATTTTTAGATCTTGCCATTAGAATACGATAATTGGTAGTATCGCCCAATTTTTTTGCGATTTGCGCTACTGAATAATCATCATAAGAATATTCTAAGGTTTTTGACACACCGGCTTTTGCTTTGGTTTCTACATGAGGGTTGGCTACATCAGGATCAGAAATATATCCTTTTTGAATGTACTCATCGCCGTATGGCCTAGCCTTATTTTCGGCATTGGCATTTTTCAGCAATAGTTGATAAGTACCTCTAATATCAAAATTATCGATTCCTCTTAAGTATGCCCCTGCAATTGAAGAAGCACCATGATCGCCATGAAAGAATGTAGGAATTGCTCCTGTTTTGTCGCCCACATCCTTCATAGACTTGATAACATCAAGCGTAACCTGAGGAGAAACCAGGCCGAGAAGAACGTCTTTGTTTCGGTAAGTATCCCACAACGATGGTTCGGTATAATACTTAAAATCAGCTTTAACTACATTTCGCTGTGCATCTCTGTATTCTCCATTTACATCGCTTCGTAAGGCGGGCCACAAAAACGAGCGGTAGAAACATGAATAGAACATTCGTTTTTGCTTATTCGTTCCGCCTTTTACCTGTATGGATGATAAAAGAGTTTCCCATGTATTATTAGCTTCTTTACGAACAGTTTCAAAAGTTTTGCTGCCTATTTCTTTTTCAAGATTCTCTTTTGCATTTGCCACGCTTACAAAAGACAAGCCTATTTTAAGTTCAACCGGAACTTTTCCGCCGTCCGCCAAATGAACAATGGCATACCCTGTTTCTTTTCCCTCGTCTTTCTTTTCCAGTCTTTCAATCGGGGTATTTAATTTAGCATAGAAATAAATATTTTCTCCGCTCTGAAAACCTTGTAACGCTAAATTACCGTCTTGCTCAATATTCCAGCTTCTTACTCCGCTTAAAGCGTGGGCTAAATCAAAAAGAATTTGTCTTCCTTTAACATTTTTGTATTCGTATTTATGGTATCCACAGCGTAAAGTGGAAGTTAAGCTCACGTTGATATCATAGTCCTCCAGATATACCTGATAGAAGCCCGGGGAGGAGCTTTCTTTTTTATGAGAGAACTTTGAACCGAATATACTTCCGGGGTTGGAAAGAGGAAGAATGGGAATATTACCTAAGTTCCAGTGGCCTTTATTAGTATGCGAAAAGCTTACAATGACTGAATCTTCGTATTGATAACCAGCACCTGCAGGCTGATATAGAGTCATGGGACTAAGTTGTACCATTGCATTGGGCAATGAACTACCTGGATAAGTAAGCCCGGCCCAAACCCTCCAGTTTTCAGGAGGCGTGTATCCGATAACTTTTGGATTGGTTAGCGGAGCCGAACCTATAAAGGTATTTACATACTTTGTAAAATCTCCAGATGCATTTTGATCTGAAAGCAATTTGGTTGTTTTGCATCCTACAAGAAGAATTACAATTACCAAAAGTAAACCTGTTATATTTCTAATTTTCCATTTCATTCGTTCTCGGATTTTTATTCATAGAGGTATTAATTATTTAATGGGCAACTTAATTACAAAGCATCCTTCATCGTTTTTCCCTTTACAGTTTCCCTTCTTTATCCAGTTTTGCAGCCGCCTCTATCAGCATTAATCCGCTTAACTGAGTTGAAAGATCTGTATTGCCGGATGGCTTATTTTTCCAATCGGGACTAATCATCAAACCGGGGCGACTAATTCCTTTGGTATATAAAGTTTGCGCATTATTTTTCAGAAACTGAATATAATTATCACGATCAGCTTGCGACAAATCCGGTTCTTCAATCAGTTGTGCCAGGTAACGAACAAGAATTCCCTTAAAAAGCCCCCCATCGCCTTGTCCTTCATTTTTTAAAATACCTCCGGGAGCAAGTTCAAGATCCTTAATGACACTATTTGCGGTCCGAACTGCATCATTCAGGTAAGCTTCATCCCCTGTAACTTTATACAATTCATGCTGTGCGCCAATTAATACGCCCTGATTATATGTGTACTTATTTCTATCAATTTGTCCGTCGCCTTTGGAATTTATGCCGTCCCATGCTAAACCCGTAGCAGGGTCAATCAATGTAGTTTTCAGCCATTGATACAAAGTCTTAGCCAACTCCAGGTCCTGATTATTTTGCTGTTGCTGAAAGAGCCCGCAGGCTAAAATAACAGCAGGCGCATTGGCCGGAGTATTTTTATAATCCAGTTGTGATTTACGCCAGGCTATACCACCACCCTGATTGTTATTCAATCCTGTCTTAATATCGTTCCACAAAATATTGGCTGCATTTAAAAAAGAGTCATCCTGTGTAACGCCATAAGCACGCAGGCTGGCCAGTGCTAGCCATTCCATGTCGTCATAATAATCATTGGGATAATTGCCATTATTTTTATCATTAATGCCGTTTAGCAACGAGGTCATTCGTTGTTTATACACATCATCCTGACTTCTGCTATAACCGTCAACCAAAACATCCAGCATATGAGCATTCCACCAATAATTAAAGGAATTATTACCTGTATTATTCTGAATAAAATATTTACCATCAGCAGACAGAAAAGTTGTATAGGTGATATCCTGTAAAGAATCTGCAGTTTCCGGCCAGTTATATTCAACAGTTTTGGTTTCTCCGTTGTAAAGAGGAAAAGGTTTGTCCTTTACACATGAGGTATTTGCAAGAATAAAAGGAAGCGCTAATGCAATAAATAAAGAAGAATACGATTTTAATTTCATAATACGTTTACTATAAATTATCCCTCTCCCGGTAAACTAAGTTTACCGGGCTAAGGACAACAAATCCAATTACATTTATTTTATAGTTACTGAATGAGTGTAAGCTCCTGAAGCGTTGAAATCAACTTTAATGTCTGCATTCTTATTATCTGCATCACCGTTAAATTTGAACGTATAATCGTACTGCGAATTATCTACCGGATACATTTCCCAATAAGATAGAGGAGTACCTGCATCTGGGCGGCCATTATCCCTGTTTTTACTTCCGAACCACTCTGCTGATTCTGCTCCTGACGCATCCTTTACAGTAAACTTAAACTTATAGCGCTCATCTCTCCCCCAGTCTTCCTGATGGAACACAACCGCTGCATTATCAATTTCCCAGGTACTGTTACCAGTATAAGGAAGATCATACCATATTTTATTATCTGCAGAAAACCACAGGCCAACCGATATAATTTCGGTAACAGTAGCCGAAGCATTATTAAAATTGAGTGAAATCCGATAAACTTTTGCATCTCCGCTTACTGTGGTACTTCCGCCTTCCTGCATCTTATCGCCGTTTAAAGAATATGTCGCAGGAGTGCCGGTATTTCGCTCTGCAAAAGTGTAAGTTCCGTCTTTTAATGAGGTATAAACTTCAAAGACACCGTTAGAGACTTGCTTAAAAGGAATTGCCTTGCTCAGGTCGTCACCGCTTTCTGTTGCTGAACCTGTAAGGTACAGCTGAGCAGGAATTTCTGTAAAGCCGGCAGGGCGTTCTAACTCCAGAACATTTGATACAGAGGAGTTCTGTACATTAATTCCTTTAGAAGAAACAACGGTCCACTTAACTTTTCCGGTTCCTAATGGCTGAATACCCGCTGCATTTGCAACTTTATTCAAATCCGCATAACTCATGCTCAGCTTGTTATACAATCCATTATTATCTGACGAAACCGAATAAAGAGGCTTTGAAAAATCGCCGTCTTCTTTATCGAATAACACTTCATACAATACAAGTCCATTGTCTTCAGCCCTAGCTTGTTCCCATTCAAATACCAGTGAGCCTGAAGCCGGTTCCAGTTTTACATATTTATTATTTTCCGGAGCAAAAAGGTTTTTCACTTCAGAAACTTGAGTATGGTTTAGCTCCTTATCTTTTTTACAGCCTGTAACCACCAGCAAGGCAGAAATACAAGTAAATAAAATGCGGTTAAAAAACGTTTTCATAAAAATATCTTTATTTTAAGTTAGAATTGATTGAATTACCAGCCTGGATTTTGAGTAAGATTCGGATTCAGATTCCTCTCATCTCTTGGTATAGGCCATAAATAGTTTTTACTTTCATCAAAAGTTCTCTGGTTTGCCCTGATGTATCCATTATCCACAGACTCAGGCCCAAACTTAGCACCGTGAGCCCATCCGTTTAAAACATCTTCTGCAATTCTCCACCGGCGGATATCAAAAATCCGTAAACCTTCCATTGCCAGTTCTGTACGGCGTTCATTACGAATAATTTCACGAAGCTCGGGTTGTCCCCCTGCAGTGTTAAAGTTTAATGCACCCGGATCTGTAAAACCGGCACGTGTACGTAATGGCCTGATAGTTTCATTCCATATGCTTTCGTTCATTTGCCCTAACTCATTCTTTGCTTCGGCATACATTAATAATATGTCTGCATAGCGAATAAGAATAAGGTTTAAACCAGACAGAAAATTTGTAGATGAAGTTGGATCGTAATACTTTCGAATGTAATAGCCGGTTGGTGAACTTACCGCTCCCGGAGCATATTCATCCAGCTTCTTCGTCTGGTCAGGATCAGAACCCGGTTTAGTATAAATTACCTGCGTAGTTCCATCAGGTTTTTTCCACTCATACCCATTGTAAACAATGGTATAAGTTAAACGAGGATCACGGTTGCTGTACGGATCATTTTCATTATAGGAAGAGGAAGGGTTATGAATACCTGCACCATTGGACATGATATAACTGTCTACCAATTCCTGAGTAGGTGCCAGTGCGTTTAACCTTGCGCCAACAGAAAGAGGGGCAAAATCAAAGAAATTATTATATGCCCGTACTTCCGGTACATATTGCAGATCAAGGATAACTTCGCTGTTGTTCTCGTTTTGCGGCAGGAACAATCCTTCGTAAGAAGGGAACAGGTTATAAGTACCGTTGCTGTTATTATTTATCAGTTTTTCGCATTCGTTAACTACATCCGACCAGCGGCTTTCATAAAGAAAGGCTCTTGCCTTAAGAGCGATAGCTGCACCTTTTGTAATCCTGCCTTTATCTGTTTCTGAATACGCCTTATTAACAGGCAGTATAGTTTCAACTTCATTTAATTCCTTTAAAATAAATTCAAGAACCTGTGCCCGTGGAGTACGAGCAATTGTTTTAGATTCTTCCACAGAGATATCGTGATCAAATAGCGGAACATCGCCAAACCAGGTCATCAATTGAAAATAATGAAAGGCACGTATAAACCGGGCTTCTGCTTTCATGCGGCTGTTAAGAGCTGCGTCCATATCCGGAACCCTGTCAACATTTTCAAGAAAAATATTGCAGGTTTTTATTCCAGTGTAATGAAAGTTCCATTCGTCTCTCAATCTCGGAAGCGAGGCATCATAAGAGCCGGCGGCCAGCGAAGCCACACCGCTATTGTCACCTCTTCCATTGTATGCATTGTCAGACATTCCTTCATTATAAAAGAAATAATCGTTACGAAACATCTGAGAGTAAGCGGTATTTAAAACGCTGTTTGCTTTGGCAGTGGTAGTCCAGTAATTCACATCGGTAAACCGATCGGTAGGAACTAAGTCAAGCTTTTTACAGGCCATGGACAGTATGACCACCAGCACTGCAAAAACATTCTTTATAATAGTTATTTTAGTGTTCATCGGTATTCTTTTAAAAAGTTACATCAAGACCAAAACCATAATAAACAGGCGTAGGATACGTCCTTCCGCTGTTAGCACCTGAACTTCCAAGGTTGCTGTCGAATTCTGTAGTTTCGGGATCGATAAAATCTATGGCAGAAAAAGTAAGCAGGTTCTGACCAGACAAATAAGCCCTTAGTTTTTGCATGCCCATTTTCTTGGATATCTTGGCAGGAAGCGTATAGCCTATCTGGAGATTTTTTAACCGCAGGTAAGAAGCATCGTAAATATAAAAATCTGATCCTCTTCTGTAATTATTTTCAATAGATTGGCTTCCGCTTGCTGCGAGCCGTGGGTATCGTGCATCGGGGTTTTGAGGAGTCCAGTAATCCAGCTGATGCTGATATATAACCTGTGAATAGTTAAAATGGAACGGTTCAACCATTTCGCCCCGTAAAAACATAC
The DNA here is from genome assembly GCF_047272945.1 of Rubrilithobacter danxiaensis. NCBI lineage: Bacteria > Pseudomonadati > Bacteroidota > Sphingobacteriia > Sphingobacteriales > Sphingobacteriaceae > Rubrilithobacter > Rubrilithobacter danxiaensis. Next base: position 117,762 of record NZ_JBKOPS010000006.1, on the reverse strand, counting down.
TTCTCTTGCCAACGCCTTGCAGAAACACGTTTAAATCGAAGTTTTTAAAGCCTAAATTATAGGTAAAGCCATAGGTTAATCGCGGAAAAGGATTTCCGAGAACAAATTTATCGTTGTCGTCAATTACACCGTCGTTATTAACATCCACATAGCGGATATCGCCGGGAGAAACATTCAGGCCGGAAGGCTTGGGGCCGTTAGTAACGTCGTCAAGGTTTTGAAAATAACCATTGGTTTTCAGCCCAACATATGAATTAAACGGCAAGCCTTCTCTCAGCAAAATCTGCATCTCATCAGAACGTGTCAGCCGTTCACCTCCCTCAAAATACAGCACCTTATTTTTATTGTCGCCTATATTTAATGACAGGTTATGCCTGAAATTCTTTCCGTTGTTTTTATATCCCAGATTTACTTCCCATCCCTGATTTCGAAGTTTACCGGCATTATAACTTGGCAGGGAAGTTCCAAAAACACCGGGAACAGCAGGAGGAATAAGAATGTCGCTGGTAAGTTTATTAAAATAGTCAAATGAAAATGTAAGTGCATTTTTGAAAAAACCTGCATCAAGGCCTATATTAAAAGTTGCCGCCTTCTCCCAGCGAAGATCGGGATTGGCAAATGAGAAGCCGGTGCCCCCTACTGCATTATTACCAAATCCATATGCATTCTGGTAGGTAAAATAGGTTGTTTGATACTGGTAGTTCCCCACATTTTGATTTCCCAAAATACCATAAGAGCCACGAAGTTTAAGATCGCCAATTCTTTGCCGGTAGTTGCTCATGAAGTTTTCTTCACTAAGACGATATCCTGCAGAAAAGGAAGGAAAAAATCCCCAGCGATTATCTTCACTAAATTTTGAAGATCCATCTAAACGAAAATTAAACTCTCCGTAATATTTATCTTTAAAAGAATAAGAAGCTCTTCCGAAAAGAGAATTCAGGCTGGTTTCAACGGTACGCTGATTGGTATTGTATGAATCAGGGTTTATAATAGTTTCTGAAACCGGAGTACCTAATTCAGCATCTGTATATCTTTTAAAAAGTCCGTTACTCTGGCTTGTGTACGATTCGTTAGAAACTCCAACTAGCACATCAGCATTATGCACCTTATTGAAGGTTTTCGAGAATTCTGCAAGAAGTTGCGTATTCAGGAATAAATTTTTACTGTTCTCGTCGTTTGTATTTCTATCGGCCCCGTAGGTTCCTTTAGGGAAGTAATTTACCTGCATCACCCTTCCAAACTGGTGATTGGAAACCAGGTTACCGCCGAAAACACCTTTTAACTTGAAAAAATCGGTTACAGAAAACTCGGCATTCAGGTTTCCAAAAACATTGTCGTTATCATACTTGCGATATCCACCCTGTTCAAGTATTCCCAGAGGATTAAACTCTGTGAGCACATCATTGGTAAGATAACGGCCTTCATCATCGCGGATCTTATAGATTGTAGGCACCCTGCCTGCATCCACTAATAAGGTGGAAGTTGAAAAGGAGTGATCTTTAATCTCACTTCTTGCATAGGATAAAATACTGGTAAGTTTCAGTTTTCCATATTCGTTAGTGAGGTTAAGACGATAGTTATAACGCTTTAGACCATAGCCAGGGCCAACAAAATTGCTCTGCTGATCAACCAGTCCCGCAGAAATAAGATACGTAGAATTAGCACTTCCGCCCGAAACACTGATATTATGATTTTGCTGCAGCGAGTTTTGCAGAATTGTATTTAAAAACCATTCATTATCTCCCTGCTGATGAAACTTACGGATATCAGCGGCACTGTATATCGGGGGCAATCCGGAATTGACATTGGCTTCATCTCTTAAAATTGCATTTTCGTATCCATGAACAGGTTTGTATAAAATTTTAGGCGACTGAATACCAACTAAACCGTTGTAAGTCACGGTAACAGGAGTATTTTTCCTGCCTTTTTTTGTAGTAATTAAAATAACACCATTGGCAGCCCTTGATCCATAAATAGCCGCACTTCCCGCATCTTTCAGTACGGATACAGATTCGATATCAGTTGGATTTAATAAATTAATATCTCCTCCGACAATACCATCAATAACAACAAGCGGACTGTTATCATTCATTGTACTGATACCCCTGATATTTATGTTTGTTGCTCCGCCCGGCTCAGGATTTCTTTGCTGAATAATAAGGTTGGGAGATACGCCCTGCAGTGCCTGGGTTGCATTAACCGCGGGTTTACCTTCAATAGCAGCTGAGCTTACCTGATCAACAGCTCCAACTACGCTGGTTCTTTTCTGGGTTCCATATCCAACAACAACCACTTCATTCAAAGCAGATACCTGTTCCTTTAATACCACATTGATTTGCGTCCGGTTATTTACATCTATATTTTGTGTAATAAATCCTATATAACTAAATACAAGTGAGCCATTACCGTCGGGGATATTCAGAGAATATTTTCCTTCGCCATCCGTTACTGTGGCAGTGCTGGTACCTTGTAATCTGATACTTACTCCGGGTAAGGGTTCGCCCTTTTCGTCTGTAACGGAACCGGTAACCTGTACAGCCTGTGCTTCCTTTGCAGTATTAGCTATGGGAGTTATTACAATTGTTTTACGGTTGATAACATAACTGAAGGGCTGCCCTTTGAAGCATTGTTTTAAAGCCTCGTCTAATGGAACAGCGGACAGGTGCAGGTTTACTACCCGCGCTTTCCGGAGCATTTTTGCATCGTACAGAATGCTATAACCTGTTTGCTGGTGAATTTCTTCCAATGTTTCTGACAGGGAAGCATTGCTTTTATTCAGACTGATTCGTTGTGCATAAGTTGTAGCAGCTTTTACCTGCAACATTGCCGTCAGACACAAAAAAAACACCAGTTTCATAATAAGAAATAATTTAAGTTTACTGCAGGAGCGATCCCTGCATCTTATTGCAGTAGAATTTTTATACATTTGAGTGTTAGGTTTAATAATTGATTGTGTGATAAATACATCAACAGATCCTGACCCAGCTGATACAGCTTAAGTCCAGGGGTGCGGCAACACTCCTGGTTCTTTTTATCAGGAAACGTATAAACTATTTCATGATAATCAGCCTCCTTCCTTCCATTTTATAGTGTATTGCTCCCGTTAACTGCATATTCTGCAGCAATTCAGTAATTTCTTTATATTTCGAAACTGTACCACCAAACTCCCTGTCTTTTACATCTCCCCGATATTCTACATCCACATCATACCAGCGGCTTACTTTTTTCATAATGTTTACAATATTTTCATTATGGAAAGTAAAAAATCCGTTTTTCCATGCCATTGTTTCCTCAATATCGGCAGCACTCAAAGTAATTTCGTTGCTATTATGTACAGAAACCCCCTGTTCTCCGGGCTTAAGCATGGCAAACTTTTTCCCCTTTACCATTCGAACAGCCCCTTCGAGTAAAGTTGTTGTAACTGCATCGTCATCGGCATAAGCAGACACATTAAAATGAGTACCCAATACCTGAACCTGTGTTCCGTTTGCGTTAACAATAAAGGGATGTTCTTTATTTTTAGCTACCTCGAAATAGGCTTCCCCCGTAATTTCTACTTCCCTTTCTCTGCCGGTAAACACCACCGGAAAACGGATAGAAGAAGCCGCATTAAGCCACACTTTCGAGCCATCTTCCAGAATAACCTGATATTGTCCGCCTCGGGGAGTTGTAATAGTATTATATTCTGTGACTGCAGCATGAACGCTACTTTCGTTTTTATTGTACTGATAGACGAGTAAGCCATTTTTAGTTTTCCGGATGGTTATTTCATCTTTCACTTTCAGATTACCGTTTTCAACAGTGTTCAGTTCAATTCGGCTTCCGTCTGCAAGGGTAAGGTAAGCCTTATTGCCCCCGGCCTGGATTTTAGCGGGAGTATCTTTTGCAAGACTTTCTTTCTGCTGTTTATGTGAATAAAATTTAGCTATCCAGAGGCTGGAAGATAAGGTAATAAGGATAACAGCTGCAGCTTTCCACCACAAATTCGTCCTTCTTTTTACAGGAATCTCCACTCTTCTGCTTTCAGAAAGGCGGGACCATATGCTGTCGTGTATTTCCTGTCTGTCTCCAAGTTCGTTCAGCCACTCTTCATCGGACAGTTCCATTTCATCGCGGTAAGAATTTATTAATTTTTCCTCCGCGGGGGAACATTTTCCTGCAACATACTTTTCATACAAAGTGAGGAACTCTTCTATGGTCATTATTTAGGTTTATGATATTATAGTGTAATTTAATTCACGTTACACACATACTTTTTTCAATTATTTTAAATTTTATGCTGTTTATTTTATTGATTGAAGAATCTGATTTCCTATTTTTATCAACCAAGTATAAATGCCAACATCTTTTTGTAGCGACGCTGACCTATGGAAAGCTATTCGTCGGGATGACGAACAGGCTTTTAATACCCTTTTTGAGCGGTACTGGGTGAGGCTATATAAAACAGCATATCAATATTTAAAAGATGCTGAATCAAGTGAAGAGATCGTTCACGATGTTTTTTTAAGTATCTGGAATCGCAGGCACCTACTGGAAATAGAATCTTTTCCGAACTTTCTTTTAACTTCGGTACGTTACCAGATCTATAACCGGATGCGATCTGCAAAGCTTTCTATCGTTTCTACCAGTGATTACGCTGATGTTGCCAGTGCGTCAACAGAAAATAAAGGGAATGAACGAATAATGTACAAGGAGCTTCAGCAGGAATTACATCACTATCTTAACCAGTTACCAAAACGCTGCAGGGAAATTTTTGAATTAAGCCGTATAGAGCATCTATCGAATGAAGAAATTGCACTGAGACTCGGAATCTCGAAAAGAACAGTGGAAAACCAGATCACCGTGGCATTAAAACATTTAAGGGTATGTCTTAAACACATTGCTTCTATTGCTACCCTGATTATTTTCTTTAAATAAAAATCCGGTATTACAATGTTTACATGCAGCTAACATATTTTCATGTCTAGGATGTGAATGATATCCACGCAGGAAAACAATTAGCAACAATATTTGCTATACAATTCGGAAAGATGTTTTTATATTGTGAGATACCTTCTGTTACTACTTCCATTTGTATACGTTACCGCCCTCGCCCAACAGAAAGAAAGTACTGTTTCGATTAGTTGTTATGTAAATCCCGAACTTTATATTCAGGCAGGTGTTATTGCCTATGTTAGCGACAAAACGGGAAATGTTTCGTGCACCGGCAGATACATACATATTAACAATACAAGCAGAAACTCTTTTTATTATGAACATAACAATCGCTGGTTTGCGGTTAAACCCCAGGGAAAAACCGTTATTTTAATAGCTAATACCCCAGCTGCTGCTTCAACATCTCCTTCCGTTTTAAAACTTAATGTAAGATATACTCCTGATTCATCTGGTGATATAACTACCAAAATCCGGTCCATGGCCCAGATGAATGCTCGAACTGACGAGGCAAAATCCGGCAAACAAGTCGGCACTATTTCACCTCCGAAAGATCCTGACAATGAAACGTCAACAATTGATAAGCCTCAACCGGTAAAAACAGTAGTTAGAACCCCTAAAAAAGAGACCACAAAGAAAGCAGTGACTGCAGCTAAACCATATACTCCGGCAAAAGTGAGTAAATCTACATCTGGATCAAGAAAGAGCACGAAAACCAGAAAGCAAGAAACTTTAAAATATGCTACTACTGCCGGTTTACGTATTGATTTGGGATCCGGGCGTACCGGAACCGGCCCCAACATTAAGCACAAGTTTAACAGAAATCTTGCTATTGATGCAGCATTGCTGTTTTTTGAAAAAAACGTAGTAGGTTTAGGTGGACAATTAGAGCGTAATTTCTACCTAAAAGGCACACCCGGTCTCAACTGGTATGTTGGAATCGGCCCTCAATTCTTATTCGGCAAGGAAAATACAGCAACAGGCTTAGTCCCGGTAACAGCCTTAGAGTATAACGTTCCCGGAACGCCGTTAAACTTTAGTTTTGACTGGCGACCCAGCTTCTATTTATCTCCAGAGACAGATACAGAAACTGCTAGATTTGGATTGTCCCTCCGTGTGGCGTTTTAGTGACTAAATCAGCCTTACTTTAAAGCATTGGCCACGACAGTTGCAAGAGGTGTTGTTGGCCTGCCAATCAAGGATGATAGCTGGTGACTATCATCAAACAAATCTCCTTTAGATGCAGAAACATCCCAGCTGGCAATGGCTTGCGCCAAACCTTGAGGTAAGCCAAATCCGGTAAGAGTGGCAGCATATTCAGTTTCAGATAAGTTCTTGTAAGGGATATCTTTTCCTGTTTGTCGGGAAATTTCAGCAGCTAAATCACTTAAGGTGTAGGCTGTATCTCCGGCCAGTTCATATATTTTACCTTGCTGGCCTTCACGTATTAATACAGCAACTGCCGCTTCGGCATAGTCAACACGTGCGGCGGAAGCAATTTTGCCGTCACCTGCGCTTCCAACAAAAGCGCCTCCAGCCAAAGCCCCCGCAATAGATCCGGTATAATTTTCGGTATACCAGCCATTTCTTAAAAGAGTGAAAGAAATACCCGCTTCTTTCAGTGCTGTTTCAGTTGCAAGATGCTCTTCCGCCAGGCTCAGACTTGACTTGTCTGCATGAAGTAGACTTGTATAAATAATCCACTTTGTACCAGCCCTCTTTGCGGCTTCAATAATATTTTTATGCTGAACTATGCGTTTACCTACTTCGCTTGCTGAAATCAGAAATAAGGTATCAATACCGTTCAATGCAGGTTCAAGAGTTTCAGGATGGTCATAATCAGCTTTACGAACCTCAACCCCCAGATCTGCAGCTTTCTCGGGCGAACGAACCAGGGCAACACTATTCTCAGCTAATAATTTCTCTTTAAGTTTGTTTACTACAAGTCGGCCAAGTTGTCCTGTAGCTCCTGTAATGGCAATTTTCATTATTTTTCTTCCTTTTTAATAAAACCTCATTGTTCCAATATTGTTTTTTGTTAAAGCTGTCAACTAAAATTATTTTTAACGGCCCACTTACCTCCTGGTAAAGGATAGATTCCGAAGCATCCGCTTAGTACGGCTGCCACCTCCGTCTCCTTCCTAGCAACCTCCACCGAAGAAAAAGCCCATTTTACCACTCATATAATTGTTATTCGTACCTGCCGTCTTTCTTGATTTACAAATGGGACAATACGTCCATACTTATGGTTACGCTAAACTGATCTCCCGGACCTATGCCGGAAGGTTAGCTTGCCTATTCTTGTTATTTCGATTTTACAAGTTCTATTCCAAGAATAGTTTATTGTTTTATTGAAGCCATATCAATTACAAACCGATATTTTACATCCCCTTTCAATAATCTTTCATAGGCTTCGTTAATCTGTTGAATGTTTATCATTTCAATGTCGGAAACAATATTGTGCTTGCCGCAGAAGTCGAGCATTTCCTGCGTTTCGGCAATGCCTCCAATCATTGAGCCGGCAAAGCTTCTGCGATATGGAATAAGGCTGAAGGCTGCTACCGGAAGGGGATGTTCCGGCGCCCCTACCAGTGCCAGTGAACCATCTACGCGAAGCAGGTTTAGATAAGCGTTAATGTCATGCTGCGCAGAAACGGCATCCAATACAAAATGAAGTTTGCCAGCGTATCGCTTCATCTGTTCTTCATCTTTTGATAGCACTACATCGTCTGCTCCCAGACGCTTTGCGTCTTCAACCTTCGAAGGCGAAGTTGTGAATACGATAACTTCAGCTCCCATAGCCTTTGCAAGTTTAACTGCCATATGCCCTAAACCGCCGATGCCCACAATACCTACTTTCTTACCAGGACCTACATTCCAATGCTTTAACGGCGAATATGTAGTTATGCCAGCACATAGCAAGGGTGCAGTAGCCGCCAGGTCCAGATTTTCAGGTACCCGTAAAACAAAGGCTTCATCTACTACAATGCTTTCTGAATATCCGCCATAAGTTTGTGTACCCAAGTGTTTATCCGGTGAATTATATGTCCCGGTATTGCCCTCTTCGCAGTATTGTTCCAGCCCTTCTTTACAGTACTCACATTCGCGGCAGCTGTCCACCATACAACCTACTGCTGCATAATCACCTACCTTAAATTTGGTAACATGACTACCAACACTTACTATTTTCCCTACAATTTCATGGCCGGGAACACATGGGTAGATAGTACTGTGCCATTCATTTCTTGCTGTGTGAAGGTCGGAGTGACACACACCGCAATACAATATTTCAATTTCAATGTCGTGTGGTGTAGGATTTCTTCGCTTAATGTTTAACTGATTCAAAGGAGCCTCTGCTGCTTCAGTACCAAACGCCTTGGCATCTTTGGCGTTAATGGTAGTTGCCCCCTCTGCTGTTGATCTTACTGCTTCCATAGTTATACGTTTTTTAATTACTGAATTATAAATACAAGGTTAATCAATTTAAATCTTCACTTTAAATCATCCCAACAACCGTGCTATCTTATTAAAAAAGGAAGAGAATAGAAAATTATTCTCCTGCTTCAAGTCTGTGTTGACATGGTGTTGCGTGTCCTTTCTACCTTATCTTTCATCCTTTATCAGGATCTTTTGATCCATTTGAAATATTGTTTTTAACCTGATATCTTCAGAAGAGGCACCGATCATCACAGTAAACTCTCCCGGTTCAACTACCCACTGCATTTCCTGATCCATAAGCATCAGGTCTTCTGCATTCAAATCGAATGCGATTACTTTTTGTTCACCCGATTTCAGGTGGACCCTTTGAAATTTCTTGAGCTGCTTGACAGGTGTAACTACAGAACTTACATTATCTTTCAGGTACAGTTGAACTACCTCATCTCCTTCCCTAATACTTGTATTCTTAAGGGTAAAGCTTACCTTCACCGGCAACTTTTCCGGATTCTGCTGTAAGACAACTTTTAAGTCGCTATAATCGAATTTTGAATAACTAAGCCCATAACCAAAACAGTAGAGAGGTTTAGCATCCATTTCCACATAATCATGCTTAACAGGAGGTTTGTAGTTGTAGTATACAGGAAGCTGTCCCACTGACTTTGGAATTGAAACCGGTAATCTTCCTGCAGGATTAAAATCACCGAACAACACATCGGCAATGGCATTCCCCCCTTCCTGGCCGGGGTACCAGGCATCGATAATAGCGGGTACATGAACAGCAGCCCAGTTAAGATTAAGCGGACGTCCTTCAATTAAAACAAGAACCACCGGAGTTCCTGTCTTCACAACTTCCTGCAACAGCTGGAGTTGCTTTCCCATCAAACTAAGTGTAGATCGATCAAAACCTTCACCACTTTCCATATCACTCACCTGATCAGTCTCTCCGTTTACTTTTGCTGCGCCTGTACTCTGATACTCTGTCCGGAAATCTCTCGCACTCGAGCCCCCTAGCACTACAACTGCCAGTTCTGCATCACGTGCAGCACTAACAGCCTGTTCTATATTATCATTGGTGGTATCTCTGATGGCACATCCCTTTACATACTTAATTTCCGAACCGGCAGGCAGCTTGGCTTGAATGCCTTCAAGTACCGTAACTACTGAACTTTCAGGTTGCGGGGCGGTGTAATCTCCCAACTGGTTGTATATTTTATCAGCATTAGGACCAATAACAGCTATTTTTTTTATAGTCTTCTTTAACGGGAGAAGATCATTTTCGTTCTTCAGTAATATCAGTGATTCCTGAGCTACCTGCCTCGCTAGTTTCACGTGATCATTGCTTTTTACCTCTTTTGCAGCCATTTTCGGATCGACAAAAGGATGCTCAAATAGTCCCATCGCAAATTTGAGTCGCAACACTCTGCCAACAGCCGTGTCAAGGGCAGCAACGCTAACCAAGCCCCTTTTTACTGCACTTTCCAGTGCTTTTCCATATCCATATCCACTCAAATCAGCATCCAGGCCTGCATTCAAAGCCAGTGAGGCAGCATCCGTTGCGGTAGCTGCTATATGATGGCTGCCTACCAGGCCAGAAATACTGCCAAGATCGGAGACTGTAAACCCCTTAAATTTCCATTGCTTTCGCAGCACATCAGTAAGTAAAAAAGAGTTTGAAGTACAGGGAATTCCGTCGACTGAGCTATAGGCTGTCATTACCGATAGGGCTCCGGCTTTTACTGCTGCCCGAAACGGAGGCAGATAATACTGGTACAGTTCGCGAATACCCGTATTTACGCTTCCCCCATTCTGGCCACCTTCTGAAACTCCGTATGCAGTAAAATGCTTTAGTGTAGAGACAACATTAACACCGCTTTTCAAATCACTGCCCTGAAAGCCACGTACCATTGCCTCGCCCATACGACTGGAAAGAACAGGATCTTCACCATACGTTTCTTCCACCCTCGACCAGCGAGGCTCCCGTGCAAGGTCAAGCACGGGTCCATATCCAATGTGGGCGCCCTGAAGCCTTGTTTCTTCTGCTATAGCTGCAGCCATTTTCCGGATTAAGTCAGGATTCCAGGTACTGCTTTGCCCTATGGAAGTAGGAAAAACGGTTGTTCCAATAGCCATATGGCCATGGGGGCATTCCTCGGCAAGAAGTAACGGGATACCAAGTCGGGTATTTTCTAACGCATATTTCTGGATAGCATTTGTCGCCCGAGCAGCCAATTCGGGCGTTAAACCTGTTTGGAGCGTTTTTTTTGTCCATGGATCAGCTCTTAACGTCGCCCATAACATACCCGGATGCTCTTCTTTTAAAGTTTGTTTAAACTTATCACTAACGGCTACCTTATTGCCTTGTTTGGAATACATTTCCCAGCCCAATAAGACAGACAACTGTCCGACTTTTTCTTCGAGAGTCATCCGCTGCAAAAGATCGCTGATCCTTTTTTCTACAGGGGCAGAAGGATCTTTATAAACTAGTTGGTTTTTTAATGTGTTTTTACCAGAGTCAGTTACATTCTCAACTAAGGGCAGTATAAAATTTTCAGAGTTAGAAGATGGGGAGATGCTGTTTGCATTTGATCGGTAAACAAACAGGATTAACAAGAAAATTAAAGATTTTTTCATCAAAAACGTTTTTACTTTATCGTACAGGTAAAAAATTTGTTCTATCATATTACGCCCGATAGGTTACTGCAGGCATTTATAGCTTCCCATGAGAAAACATCCTTGAAAATTATATTATATATGTCTGGCAATCCCACTTTATCTTTCAGCCTTTACAACTGAACGTGGCCTGTCTTCATGACTAACACCCCAGTTTCCCGAAGGTTTACTACCCATTTCAATAACAAGGTTTCCACCATTAACGATATCCTTGTGAAGTATATAGGATTTTGAATAAGATTTACCGTTCAGCGTGATTCCCTGGATGTACTTATTTTCTGGAGTATTGTTCTTAACCCGAATACTAAAGGACTTTCCATCACCTGTTTTAATAACAGCACTGTTTATTAAAGGGCTGCCAAAAACATACATGCCGTTTGCCGGATTTACAGGATAAAATCCGAGAGCCGAGAAAACATACCAGGCAGACATCTGGCCCACGTCTTCATTTCCGCTGAGACCGTCGTATTTATCTGTATAAAGAGAATCCATGATATACCTCACTTTATCCGCAGTTTTCCAGGGCTCACCTGTATAAGCATACAAGTAAGTAATGTGGTGCCCAGGCTCATTCCCATGCGCATATTGTCCTATAAGACCGCTGATATCGGGCGATGCTTCTTTTCCTAAATCACCCTGGACAATAAAAAGAGAATCAAGTTTTTTGGTAAATGCAGTTTCACCGCCCAGAAGTTCGATTAATCCCTCCACATCCTGCGGCACCAGCCAGGTATATTGCCATGCATTTCCTTCGGTAAAATCACTTTTCATATGAACCGATTGGAAAGGATTAAATGGAGTACGCCACTCATTGGCCGAAATTCTGCCCCGCATAAATCGAGTTTCAGAATCAAAATAATTCTTATAATTTTCTCCTCTTTTACTAAAATATTGGTAATCATCCATCTTGCCCATTTCCCTTGCCACCTGCGCAATACACCAATCATCTATGGCATACTCCAGTCCCATTGACACAGATTCAACAGTACTATCAGCTGGTATGAAGCCTAGTTTTTTCACATATTTAACTCCACGTTCATCCAACAATGCAGTAGTTTTCATTGCTTCAAAAGCCAGATTAGCATCAAAACCGTGAAAACCCTTCAGGTAAGCATCGGCAATAACAGGCACTGCGCTATACCCTACCATTGTATTAGTTTCATTGCCCATCAAATGCCATACCGGCAACTTCCCCTGCTGCTTGTAGATGGCGAGCATCGTATTGACCATGTCATCTTCTTTATCGGGATGAAGAATGGTGAATAAAGGATTGGCTGCCCGGTAAGTATCCCAGAGAGAAAAGGTAGTAAGATTCGTAAATGGAGCCTTTTGATAAACATTCTTGTCGGTGCCCCGGTAGTCGCCATTATGATCATTAAAAATTGAAGGTGCAATCATGGTGTGATATAAGGCAGTATAGAAGATACGCTTAGATGAAAGGTCGTCTGTTTCTATAGTAACCTTTTGCAGTTCCCGGTTCCATGCAGCTTCTGCATCTGCAACTTTTTGATCAAAGTTCCATTCTGGTATTTCCGCCCTGATATTCATAGCTGCATTTTCTTTGCTTACAGGAGATATACCAACCTTTACCATAATTTTCTGATCTTTTTTTGTCGGGAAAACAGCCAGTGCTTTTACTTTCTTTCCTTTTAGCATTATTCCCTGCTTTTGTTCCGTGCTGTCAAACAGTGAAATTGTATTGATAGGTTCAGAAAATACTGCTGTAAAAAAAATACGCTGATCTGTCGCCCAACCTTTAGAAAACCGGTAGCCCGAAATAGTGGTATCATTTACCTTATGGATAAAAGTTTCAACAGGCATATCCCAACCTATTCCCTCCTGGAGATCGATAAGGATTTTACGTTCTGATGATCCTTTGAAAGCATAACGATGAAAACCAACCCTTTCTGATGCCGTTAGTTCGACATCAACGTTGTACCTTTTCAAATGTACCGCATAATAGCCCGGACGAGCCTTTTCTTCTTTGTGTGAAAAGAGCGAGTAATACCCGCTTTCCGGCTTTCCGGGTATGCCTTTCATCATTTTTACGTCTCCGCTCAGCGGCATAAAAGAAATATCTCCCAGGTCTCCAATTCCGGTTCCACTTAAGTGAGTGTGAGAAAAACCGATAATCGTGGAATCTGAATAATGATATCCGGAGCACCAATCCCAACCCTCAGACCTGTTGGTCGGACCAAGCTGAACAGCCCCAAAAGGCACATTTGCCCCCAGAAAAACATGACCATGTCCTCCCGTTCCAATATAGGGATCTACATACTGCGTGAAGTTTGTTGATGAATAACGTTTTTTCATGCGTTGCGGCGCACATCCGCTCACAACCACTAGTAAACAAATTATTGAGCAATGAATTATTTTTTTCATTAATTGTTGTTTCATTTATCCTATTTATCGTGCTATTATATGATATTTTTTTTGGTTTGAAGAGTATAATTTCCCGATTATTCCTTTTCAAACAAACACGAGATTATGAGAGGGAGCAGAAATATAAAAATTAAGTACTTTCGAATATTTTATTAAATTCTTATCTCTTCTGTTACTTTCCGATACAAAAGATACTAATTACTTAATTATCAATAGTATAGCAAAAAAATAGGTACAAAATAAGTATACGATTTTCTATTTTACCATAATAAACTGATATACAGACACTTATAGAGCAATTTTACCATTTTAGGGCCGGACAAAAAGTAAGGCTGCTCCTTCTGTAGTTGAAACATAGTAAAAAAGCGCGTTTTGGGGCCTTGGAAGCATAAATCGTAGATTTGCTGAATTTCGAGTAAAAGAGGCTCATATTAGAGAACATACTAACGGCTATCATTATGAATGATATCGCTATTTCTTTATAAAATAAGTTCCTCTCCGGATGTCTTATGTTTTTCGATCAGCGGGTATTTAGCAGCCCGACTTTTTGCAACCATTTCTTGACTTGAATCCGGGCCTGCTTTTCTTTTTCGCCTTTCATTACAAAATAAATTCCGTCTCTTTCCACACCGCCTTTGATTGAAAAGCCTTCCAAGACAGTGCTGTTCGGACACAACTCTTTCACTGTTTGAAAACCGGTTCCAACACCATACCCCGCGTTGGTATTAAATGGGATGATGGTTTTCCCGGTCAAATCATATTGCTTCAAAAAACTTTTCATTGGCGGTGGCAACTGCATTCCCCAAGTCGGGAAGCCCACAAAAATCAGCTCATATTGTTCGATGCCGACAATCTTAGTTTTGAGCGCCGGCAAATACCCCTTCTCATTTTCCCTCGCCACTTGGTCAACCGTTGCTTTATAGTCGTCCGGATATGGCGCTGCCAATTCCAATGCTACTAATGTTCCTCCCGCTTCTTGATGGATCATATCTGCTATGGCTTTCGTGTTTTGTGTTCGGGACAAGTACACAATCACTATGTTTTTATCAGCCGGCAAGACTCCTTTTTCCGCCGGTGGTTTCTGAGCTTGGGAGCAGCCGGAAAATATGCTAATCGCTGTCATCATAACCCAAATCGCTGTCATCTTTTTCATTTCATTTAAACTTGTCTATTTGCAAACGTCCGGAGTATGATAGGATTTTAGGTAGATGGATGACCGGAATTCAAAACCGGTATTACCGAATCGAGACCTGAATGCCATTTTTCAAGGCTCGACAGACTCCGGTAATTGAAGAAACATCAAACTCGTCTTTTTTTATAGAACTGAATTTAACAGGAGTGCGACAGAAAGCTAAAATTTTACCGGTTAGATGCCCATTTTAGTTTATATGCGATAATACGGTTGGTTCCAAATGAGGGAACATAAAGTGTTTTTGTTTCGTCGTTATAACTAATATCGTTGGCCATTATGCCATTAGCGCGGCTATCCAATAAAACCCGGTTTGTTCCGTCTTTACTTACATAATATAAAATGCCCTTGTAGTTGCTGAGCACAAATTCATTTTCTGCTACCCTCACAATACCGTCAAGTCCGCTCTCAAAGCCGTCGGCGATTTTCGTGATTTCTTTGTTGGCACTCACTTTTTGGAAAGTTGTTGATCCTGCTACGTACAAATCGTTGCTTACCGTCAATAAACCGTTGGCCCCCGGGATATTTTCTAAGAAAAGAGCGGGTTTGTCTCCCTCTATCCTATATACCTTACCTGTCCGTGTGTCGCTTACATAAATAACTCCCTTTGAATCCGCGGCAAGATCGTTCAACATTACGGCTCCCTCGACCGGAATGCGTTTTAAAATTTTACCGGTAGCAACATCCACCACAGCGATGGAGGAAGTTTCGGCGGTATAGAATTTACCGTTAAACAAAGCCGATCCTTTGTTCGAGTTGAGACCGGTTACCCAGTCACTTTTAATCACTTTTCCATCCGGCCCCATCCGTACGACAGAACCGGAATTCATGCTTGATACGTAAAGCGAGTTTGATTTTGAATCGTAGAGCACCGATTCAGGGCCTTTCAATGTGATCGAGTCGGATTCCCACAACTTTTCCAAAGCATGCTGAGCAAATAAGGGAGAAAAGGCTAGTACTATGATTGCTAATAACAAGGATTTTTTCATAATAACCATGTTTAGTTTATTTCTTCTTTGGTGCTTCAACTCCCGAGAAGGCTAGGACTGCCTCCGGTAAACGCAGCCCCTTGATCTCAATGGCCCTAACGGCTGAATTCAGCGCGGTGAGTTCAGAGGTTGTAAATTTCACGTTATATGCGTTACTATTCTGCTGCATGTGAGCCATATTAGTTGTCCCCGGTATCGGAACAATCCAAGGCTTCTGCGCCATTAGCCAGGCAATGGCGATTTGAGCAGGTGCAACTTGCTTTCGTACGGCCCAGGTCTTTATCAAATCGACCAGCTTCATATTGTGAACGAGGTTTTCCGGAGAGTATCGAGACGTACCTGCACGGATGTCGCCGGGCGCAAATGTTGTATTTTCATCAATCCATCCGGTTAACAGTTGGCAACCAAGTGGCCACCAAGGTACAAATCCAACTCCTAACTCCTCACAAATAGGAATTACATCCTTTTCCGGTCCTCGCCAAATCATGGAGTATTCGTTTTGAATGGCAGTCAACGGTAATGTGACATGAGCACGCCGGATTGTTTGAAGCCCCGGTTCGGAAAGTCCCCAGTGCAAGACTTTGCCCTGATCCATTAGATCCTTGATCGCTCCTGCCACGTCCTCGATCGGCACTTCGGGGTCAACGCGATGCTGGTAGAGCAAATCAATGCGGTCGGTGCGAAGGCGCTTCAGGCTCCCCTCCACCGCAAGTTTAATGTGATCGGGCTTACTGTTAAGCCCGGGAAACCGCTTCCCGGTTTGTAGGTCGATGTTCCACCCGAACTTGGAGGTGATGACCACTTTATCCCGAAACGACAGGATCGCCTCACCTAGGATTCTCTCGTTTTCGTGCGGCCCGTAAGCCTCCGCGCAGTCAAAAAATGTTATGCCATGGTCGTAAGCGGCACGTATGATTTCGATCATTTCGGGACGGTACGGCACGATCGTATTGTGCTTGCGATGCATATTCTGCACGCCAAGGCCAATGCTTGATACTTCCAGTTTCCCAAGCTTCCGTCGTCCCGGAGCCACTTTTTTTAAATTATTTTGATCGGTCTGTTCTTGTGCCAGCAACTCAGCGCTAGCATTTGAAGCCAGCAAAGAACCTCCGGCTAATGTTAAACCTGTTTTTAAAAGATTACGTCGATTCATGTCTAAAGTGTCTGTTAGTGCTGCTGATTGTTATTACTGTTATTTATCTTTAGCGGTCTAACCAATCTTGAAAATATTAGTGAGCCCATTTTCCATTTCCCGTTCTCTTTAACATATACTTCAGTAACCATGAACGGGTTAACAAGTTCGTTTCCGCCGACTATAGCCACTAAGTCGATGTCGTTTAAAAGAATGGCGGTGTTACCGATAAAATTTACGGCAGCCGAGTAAACCGCTGCTTTCTTGTACCAAATACCGCCGCTTTTTATGACGTTAAGTTCTTGGGCCTTTCCCCAACTTCCGCCCATATGAACAAATACACTCTCTTCATGAAACAATCCGTGCAAAGACTCTACGTTCTTATCTGCCATCCATTCCCACTTGGTTTTGGAAAGATCAAGTATCTCCTGTTCTGCCTTGGTAGGGCTGTCCGTTGTTGAACCCGGTAACTTGGCCTGAGCAAATGACAGCTCCACAGTGGAGATAAACAAGAACATTCCGATAATAGCTTTTTTCATAATCTTAAGTTTTCAGTTTATATCTGATCTAATTTTTTGCGCTTTTGTATTCCTCATCAGTAACCCTTTTTCCCCAGATTGTTTTTCCCTTCTGAGCGGGGGTAGTACCGATATAAGCAAAGCTGCTTTGTGGAGTTGCACCATGCCAATGCTCCACTCCCGGAAGACATTTGATCACGTCCCCTTTACGAACTGTCTGTTTAGGCTTTCCTTTTTCCCGGTAATAACCGGTACCCTCTGTGATTAACAGGATTTGTCCGGCAGGATGAATATGCCAATCCAATTTTGCACCGGGTGCAAAGGTGGCAACAGCAATGCTGTAGTTAAAGATACTATCAGGTTCACTCAGTTCATTCAGCCAAACTGTTCCTGTGTGGTTATTTACGGTAGCAACTTCACCTTTTGGGAAAATTTCGGACTCTTGGGCCATCGCTTGGGTAGACATAACTACCATGAATAAGCAGGCAAAATACAATAGTTGTTTCATCACTTTTTTTAGGGTTAATTGATTCAAGTTTATTTAAAATATTTCTTTTCCTGGTTATTAGAAATACAAAGGTCTAACCTTTTGTTCGCCGGGGTAGGATATAGATTACGGATTTGTGAACCATTTTTACTGAATAACCGCACCGAGCCCGTACTTCTGTCGAAAAAACAAACACAGATAATTTCTGATATCTAATTTCAACGCTAGCGTCCCACTCGCTTTTGCAGATGTTCCGGGTAGCGTGCACCCTGCACTTCGACTTGTGCAACCGCCTTATTGATCTCTTTTAGGTCACTATCTGTTAATTCAATTTCAGCAGCAGCAATGTTTTCCTTCAGACGGTGCAACTTTGTTGTACCCGGAATAGGAACTATCCAAGGTTTTTGAGCCAGAAGCCACGCTAACGAGATTTGAGCAGACGTTGCATTTTTTTCGTCCGCAATCTTTGCGAGCAAATTAACCAAAGCTCGGTTGGCTTTCCTGTTCTCCTCAGAAAAGCGCGGAACAATGTTTCGGAAATCTGTCGCGTCGAAATTGGTATTTTCGTCTATTTTACCTGTCAAAAAACCTTTGCCAAGTGGGCTGAAAGGCACGAAGCCAATTCCCAATTCTTCCAGTGTCGGCAGTATTTCTTTTTCCGGCTCTTGCCACCAAAGTGAGTACTCGCTTTGCAATGCGGCTACCGGTTGAACAGCGTGTGCCCTTCTGATCGTGTCAATACCTGCTTCCGAAAGACCAAAATATTTGACCTTGCCTTCTTGAATCAGTTGCTTCACTGTGCCTGCAACATCTTCGATCGGAACATTGGGGTCGACCCGATGCTGATAAAGCAAGCCAATAACATCTGTTTTCAAACGCTTAAGAGCCGCGTCGGTAACTGCTCTTATATTTTCCGGTGTGCTGTCCATCCCCAGTTCAGTTTTGCCTCCCTTGAAACCAAATTTGGTTGCAATCACCGCCTCGCTTCGAACTTCCTGCAGTGCTTCTCCCAGCAGTTCTTCATTCTCAAATGGGCCGTAGGCTTGGGCAGTGTCGAAGAAGGTGACTCCCGATTCAAAGGCTTCTCGGATTAGTTGAACTGCATCTTTTTTATCCGTTGCCGGTCCATAGCCGAAGCTCAGTCCCATGCAGCCTAGGCCGAGAGCTGAGACCTCTAAACCACTATTACCCAATTTTCTCTTTTTCATAGTCATTAGTTTTCCATTCAAAGGTCCTACCTTTTGTTTGCCTAAACCGGATACAGATTACGGATTTTCAAACCAATATTACAGATCAGGGAAAGAGAACATTTACAGCATGGATAAAGTAGTAACTTTGGTTTAAATATTTAGGGATATGGACATGAGACGCTTCAATACAATCAGCGAGTACAACGCGTTTAATAAAAATGAGACGAAACACCCGTTGGTGAGTGTTGTGGATTTATCGAAGGCAGACCCAAGACAAGGCTCCCGCATGTATTTCGGTTTTTATACCATATTCCTCAAAGACGTGAAATGCGGAGATCTGGTGTACGGACGAAATACCTATGACTACCAAGAAGGGACTTTGGTTTTCCTTGCTCCCGGTCAGGTAGCCGGTATAAACAGCAACGGGGATATCTATCAGCCGAAAGGATATGCGCTTGTCTTTCATCCCGATTTAATTCATGGCAGTTCTCTCGGTCGTCGCATACGAGATTATACTTTCTTCGGGTACCACTCAAACGAGGCACTTCATTTATCGGAACGCGAAAGGAAGATCATCTTAGATTGTTTTTCGAAAATCGAATACGAATTGGAACACGCGATCGACAAACACAGCAAAAAATTGATTGTATCCAATATCGAATTGTTTCTTGATTATTGTGTCCGCTTCTATGATCGGCAATTTGTAACGCGAGACACTGTACACAGTAGTATTTTGGATAGGTTTGAAGCCCTGTTGAACGATTACTTTCAGTCCGAAAAACCGCAGACGGTCGGATTACCGTCCGTTGCTTATTGCGCTGACGAACTATATTTGTCGGCGAATTATTTCGGTGATCTTGTTAAAAAAGAAACAGGCAAGACTCCTCAAGAGTATATACATTTCAGATTAATTAATGCTGCCAAAGAGAAAATGTTTGATGCGAACAAAAGCATCAGTCAGATTGCGTACGAATTGGGCTTCAAATATCCTCAGCACTTTGCCCGCTTATTCAGGCAACAAGTAGGGTGTTCCCCCGTAGAATTCCGATCTCGTAATTGAAGTAAGTGAAACAAGCCCGATTGGACAGCAAGCAGGTATGGACATTAAAGCTTCTTTATCTTAAAAAGTCTTATTATATCTGAAATAAGCTACTTTTTGCAAATTTATTCCCGGGAGGCTCGATAACAAAAAAGGGGTCTCCCCCCTTAAATCATTCCTTCGTCTGCAAAAGAATAATAACCTTCTGAAGAAATGATGACATGATCAAGGACTGCTATATCGAGTAGATCTCCTCCATGTTTAATTTTTTGTGTCAGCGTTATATCTGCCTGACTTGGTTTCAAGTTTCCTGACGGATGATTGTGTGATAGAATAATTGAAGCGGCACAGGCTTTTAATGCAGTGCTGAAGATAAGCTTTGGACCTGCTATTGTTCCGGCCATCCCTCCTTTTGATACTTCATAAATGCCAAGCACTTTATTCGCCCTATTCAGAAGCAATATCTTGAATTGTTCCTGCAGTTCCAGGATGTCGATGTCCCAGTTATTTATCAGAATGTTATAGACGTCACCGGATCCGCAAACCTTTAATCTTTCGCTCGCCTTTAATTTCGGTTGATAGGTAATATTGATTTCTGATACTCGGAACAATGAAATCGTACTTTGAAGCTTTTCCATAACTTAAGATTTAATAGTGATTAAATGAATTAATTATGGCGCTTTCAAGTCGCTGTCCTTCACTAAGGGCAAGGTGGAGATTAAAAAAATGCGGAGGGCTCCCCTTGGGATACCCCTTTTTTTAATACTACCTTGGCGAAGCACACCCATGTGAAGGACAGGGACTAACTTTGTGGCGTATTAATGAGATGACCTCTCTTTCTTTTCTTTTAATCGGTCTGCCTTCTTCCTTGCTTCTTTGGCCTGCTCTTCTTCCCTCATAGCTATGATTTCTGCATCATGCACCTGCTGCTGATGTTGCTCCATACGCATAACGGAATCTCTGATCCCCTGAACATCCTCATTATATAGACGATCAACCCGTAGAGCTTCATTCGGGTAGAGCTGCCGCATTATCCTGTATTTCCAGGAATTAGCTAAAAGTTCCGAATTCCTTTCCCAAAGACTCATCGCCGAAATACTCGCAATGGTCAACACGGACAAGGTGGGCAGAACCGGCCCGATTTACTGCGGATGCCTTCGCTGCAAAAGGTGATCAGGCCTATATTTATCTATTCTCATATGTTTTCTTCCGCCAAGGTGTGAACACCTAAGGAGTTTCGGATAATGAGAAGAATAGCAGAAATTTATTTATTAAAAATACCTAGATAATGATTGACCTTGTTTTTGATCAGGCTAATTTTACGGCAGAAACATTTAAATGAATTAAATTTTTTCAAACCTTTAAATTCAACTTTATTCTATTTGCTGCTTCTTTCTTTTTATCATCAATTACTTTAGTATAGATCTGTGTGGTTTTCACGTTACGATGCCCCAGCATTTTTGACACCGTGTAGATGTCAGTGCCCGATGATAATTGTAAAGTAGCGTAGGTATGCCGAAAGCTATGGAAAGTAATATTTTTAGTAATCCCTGCATCTGCAAGCCATTTAACGAGTGCAGGCTTTACCTGTGAATAGGTTAAACCTTTAAAGACTTTCTGCTCTGCCGGTCGTCTTTCGCCAAGCAAAGAATGAGCCTGATCAGAAATAGGAAGCGTTTGGCTCCAGATGTTTTTACCTGCCTGAACTGCAGATAATAATTGTCAGCAACGCCTCGAACCTCAGACCAAACCAAGGTAGATATATCAGAAAAACGAAGGCCTGTTAAACCCGAAAATATTGCCGCCCTTTTAACCAAATCATTTGAACAATACGCTTCAGCCAGTTTTTGAAATTCGGAAATTGTCAGGAATTCGCGATGCGTTTCCTTCTCTTTTACAGTTTCAACCAATTCATACAGGTTTACCGGAATCAATTTAGACTTATATGCGGCTTTTAGAACGAAGCGAAACTTTCCGAAGTAACTAATGGCCGTGTTGTTAGATATCCTCCTGCCCCTCTTTCCAAGCGCCGGAGCAGAGAGCAAATAGTCTCTGTAGTCGTTACAAAAGGATTCCGAAAGGTCAATAAACCTAAAATCCGGGCCGGCAAAATTCTCAAAATATCTTAGTGCCATTTTCCAGTTATCGGTATTAGTCCCTCTTTTCTTCGCCACGATTTTTCCAAAAAAGGCTACAAAACTTTCATTCCTGCTGCTATTCGGAATAAAACCGAAATGTTTATTTTGAATCTCCAGTTGACGTGTTGCACGTATATTTTCTGCAAGAGCCAGTGTTTCCTTGTTGTGGAATCTCTCCAATTCAGTTTTAGGTTTATCGAACAAGTAAATACGAAGAAATTCCCGCCGGGTAAGTTTGCCGGTATGCGGATGAAGAAAAGGAGGATAATAATCCAGATATAAACTGTGTCTCCCCTCTGTTATTGGCTTCTTTCGCAATGTCACTTTCATAGGTTAAAATATTATTTCGACAATGGATCAATTAATGCTTTAGGCACATAAACAAATTTTCCTTTTTGAATCTTAGGAATATCATTTCTTTTAATATAGTCATACAAGGCTTTTGAAGACATTTGAGATTTCGCCTCAGCTTCAGCGATGGTATAACAATCTTCTATTTTATATACATTCTTTTTGGGTTCTACCTTAAAAATCTTTTCAGGTATAGAAGATTCGTAAAGCTTTTCAACTTCTGACCGCTTTATCACTGTTCTTCTTTCACTTATTTTACCTGCAATCAATCTTCCGGAATTAATCATCCCATAAACTGCCTGTTTTGAACAGCCCAAAAGAAATGCTACCTCTTTCGCGGACAGATATTCTTTATCCTTCACATTCCCAAATGAATTAACTATAATTTCTTTGGTCTCTTCCTTACTACGTTCAATCTTTGATTCCTTGATTTTTTGCTTATAGGCCCTTTTTGCGCAGGGATCAGAACAGTATTTTGTAACTGTAGTCTTTGCGGTAAACCCCTTGCCACAATGCTGACATATTCTGCTAATTCGAATATTTGAACTCATACTTCTTGTTCTAAATAAATATAAATAAGGAGCAGCTAGTTTAAATAAGTTTAAATAAGACAAGTAATTTCTCCTAACATAAGACAAATGATAATTTCGAGGATTGAGGTACAAATAGGCAACGAAAACACTCAAACCATCAAAAAACTTCGAAAACAAAAATAATAAAAAATCCGCTATATCATTCAAATACAGCGGATTTCCTATTTTTACTACGAGCTTATTTTGCGAATTATTGTCCGTTTATTTGCCGATACAGAACTTACTAAAAATATTATCCAGCAAATCATCTGTCGTCACTGTTCCGGTAATTTCTCCCAGATAATACAATGCCTGTTTAATGTCCATAGAAAGGAAATCAGAAGTAACGGGGTTATCAATACCATAAAGTACACGTTCGAGTGCTTCCTGCGTATGACGTAATGCCTCAACATGACGTATATTGGTTACCATAATATCATCTGTGTTGATGTTATGGAGGTTTACTTTTCTTAAAATCTCCTCTTGCAGTTCATTAATTCCCTCATTATTCCTGGCTGAAATATAATTCGGACTGAAATGAGCAAACTCCTGCTGTTTCTGGGGACTAATCAGGTCGCTTTTATTCACTACCAGTACCAGCGGAATATTTAGCAGGGAGGTATCTTTAATTTGTTCTTCTATTTCTGCGAAAGTTTGTCCGGGATCAACGAGATAAATTATAAGCCGGGCCTGTTTCATCTTTTCCAACGTACGTTCCACACCTTTCGCTTCTATAATGTCTTCTGTGTGACGAATTCCGGCAGTATCAATAAATCGAAAAGTTATTCCCGCTATATTTATTTCATCTTCAATTGTATCGCGTGTAGTTCCGGCAATATCAGAAACAATGGCACGCTCTTCGTTTAAAAAAGCATTCAGCAAAGTTGATTTTCCAACATTTGGCTTACCTGCAATAACAATGGGAACACCGTTTTTCAGCACATTTCCCTGCTCGAAAGAGTGGATAAGTCGATTCAAGATGTTATTAATTCGAATAATTAACCCTTTAAGATCATCCCGGTTGGCAAATTCCACATCTTCTTCCGCAAAATCGAGTTCCAATTCTATCATCGAAGCAAAATGGATCAGTTGTTCTCTTAAATTTTTGAGCTCATTAGAGAATCCACCCCGCATTTGCTGCAATGCAACCTGATGAGATGCCTGAGAATTGGAAGCAATCAGATCTGCAACCGCCTCCGCCTGCGAAAGGTCCAGGCCGCCATTTAAAAAAGCTCTTAAAGTAAACTCTCCGGGTTTTGCCGCTCTTGCGCCATTATGGATCATCAGTTTAATAATACTTTCGATAATGTATTTTGATCCGTGGGTAGAAATTTCAACTACATTCTCTTTTGTATAAGAATGTGGAGAAACAAAGATTGACACGAGTACTTCATCTAAAATATGTTCTTCATCCCGGATGGTGCCAAAATGAATAGTATGCGATTGCTGTTTACTGAGATCTTTGCCTCTGAACACCTTATTTACAATGGTAATTGCATCGTGACCCGAGAGGCGGATAACGGCAATGGCCCCTGCCCCCGAAGGGGTGGCTAAGGCAACTATGGTATCCGGTTGATTGAAGTTTGCTGACATTGCGGTAAAAGTACGAAGTTTGAAATTCCCCCTTGCAGCCTCAGTGTAATTTGTATAATAAACAGGTTCATTAAGATTCTAATCTGTTTAATTATCTTACTTAACATACTTTGTAACATCTTTGTCACTGCCATGTACAAAATGATGTCCTCTTCAAATTAATTCCTTTTAATTCAAATTGATAACGACTAAATTCAAAAAGTCAAAAACTATAAAAACTTTTTATTGTTCAAGTAAAAGTTATTAATTAATAATATGGTCAGATGGCCGATCGGAAGGCGGAAGTCCGCAAGACTTCTTATGGTGGTTCGAATCCATCTCTGACCTCAATGAGTTTACTATACTAAACTTAAAAGATATCCGTTTATTAAAAGCTTGCGGATAAATCAGGAGTTGTTGATGAAACACTCCTTTTTTTGTAAAAGTAATTTTACTTCTTTTTTTACCCCAACTGATTACATTTGATAAAGGATCTTCCCGACATCCTAAACCAGTTATGAACAGGAGAAATTTCCTTTATATTTCATTTGCAGGCGCTGCAGGTATTACGCTTCCATTTGTACGTTGTAAAACAAAAACTTCCGACGTAGAAGGAGTTTTGGTTAAGCCGCAATTGTTATCGCAGTTGTGCGATGAAAAAACTGTAATAACTATTGGTAAAGATTATCTGAGAAGATTTCCGGAAGAAGCAAAATCCGCCACTCTGGAAAGTTTACTGTTAACTGATGAGAAAGGAAACGCCGTTTCTGAAACAGCATCTCTTTCTGCTATTCAAACCCTACTGGATAAAAAAATACAACAGGATTTCCGGTTGAAAAAAATACTAACACTTAAAGGCTGGATACTTTCTGTAACCGAAGGACGCCAATGTGCCCTTTATTCACTTATTCACTCGTAATCCTATGCATATTGACGCCAGAACTTTAGAAAACAATTCTGTAATTGAAGGTGATATTTGCATTGTTGGTGCAGGTGCAGCGGGAATAAGTATGGCTCTTCAATGGATTAATACACCCTATAAAGTTATTTTACTGGAAGGTGGTGGTTTTGAAGTTGAAACCGAAATACAGGATTTATACCGTGGAAAAACAGAAGGCCAGCGGTATTACCCCCTACAGTCGGCACGTTTGCATTATTTTGGCGGAACAACAGGACACTGGGCGGGTTTCTGCTCTACCTATGATCCAATCGACTTTAAAAAGAGAGCCTGGGTACCCAAAAGCGGCTGGCCGATTAAAAGAGAAGATCTGGACCCTTTTTATCCACGTGCACATAAACTGGTTGAACTTGGCCCGTATGAATACGATCTGGAATACTGGCAGCAGAAAAACGAGGGACTGATCCCGCTTCCGTTTGATAAAGATGTTATCTGGAATAAGATCTGGCAATTTAGCCCTCCAACCCGCTTCGGAACTAAATACCGGGAGGCTATAGTAAAAGCAAAGAACATTCACTTATATACTTATGCCAATGTAAACAACATTAAAACAACTGATTCCGTCTCAGAAGTAGAGGAAGTGCATATAAAAAACCTAGCGGGGAAAGAGCACAGGGTAAAGGCGAAGCATTTTGTACTAGCTTGTTGTTCTATTCAAAATGCAAGATTACTGCTTGCATCCAATAAGCAGGCTCCAAAAGGATTAGGTAATGACTACGACAATGTCGGCAGGCATTTTATGGAACACCTGGAAGTTTACTCAGGAGATTTGTTTTTAACGGCACCGCAATCTCTTAAATTGTATATGTGGGAGTTTTTCACCACAAAAGCTCGTGCAGAACTGGCAGTGACAGAAAAGAAGCAGGAAGAACTGCAAATCCTTAACGGAACAGCTTCCCTCATGCCATACATGGGAAAAGAACAACCTGCGTTTATAGATACTTTTTCCGATAGTGCGCAGGTTTCGGTTGAACAATGGAAAGAAAGAGAAAAAAACTATAAAGAAGGTAAAATGCCGGAACGGCCACCGGGCACATATAAGCAGTTTACCTTGTTTACACGGATGGAGCAGTCGCCTAACCCGCTTTCAAGAGTAACACTTGATAAAGAAACCGATGCACTGGGAATGCCACGAGTACTATTAAACTGGAACCTGACGTCGTTAGAAAAAAGAAGTATACGAAAACTTTACGAACTGATCGGGCAGCAATGCGGGTTATCGGGAATTGGCCGGGTACGTGTGATGGACTGGCTGCAGGATGAGAACGACAGCAACTGGCCTTCTATTTTAGGAGGAGGCTGGCACCACATGGGCACCACGCGTATGCACCACGACCCTAAAGAAGGGGTGGTGGATGCAAACTGTAAGGTGCATGGGATAAGCAATTTACATATTGCCGGTTCATCCTGTTATACTACAGGAGGCACTGCAAATCCTACCTTAACATTAATTGCATTAACCCTGCGCCTTTCAGACCATATAATGAAATTAATGGATACAAAACAAGCGTAAGAGTCTCAGTCTGAAAATTGTCTTAATAAAAACCCCTTTATTTTACTACTTCCCAGGAAACCACTTTATACCGTTTTTCGGGATATTTTCCTGCATAAGTAACTTTCCCTTTCTTCCGTTTCCATAAAAGTTCGGCCTGACTGTACAGCCCTTTTTCAAAATCGAGATTTGTACTGTTATCAGAAAACAGATGAACCGGCTGATGCGGATCTCCATATACTTTACAATGTATTTTAAACGTGGTTGAAGGGGAAATAAACTGAACAGGCTCGGCTAAAGGCAATATAGTGCTATCTTTTATGAACATGGGTATTTCATCTAAAGACATCGTAATTGTATAGCTTTTCCCTCCTTCGTATTTTTTGTTAGTATTAAAATCATACCAGATACCTTCGGGGAAATAAATCTTTCGGGTAGACGAACCGTCAATAAAAGGAGCACACATAATATTATCACCCATCAGGTATTGATCATCAATTTTCCAGACTTCCTTATCTTTCGGAAAATCTACTACTAGAGCACGGAAAGGCGGAACTCCCTGAAAATGATACTTCGCAAAAGCGCTGTACAGATAGGGAATTAAACGCATTCGCAATTCAATCAGTTTTTTGGCTTTCACCTCCAGTTCTTTATGATTTGGAAGCAGTTCGTGCCGGGTATTTTTATCAGCATCGTATTGCAGCCACGGCGGCAGATCAAGATACCAGCAATTGGCAACCATCTGAGAAGACATAACCGTGGTTTGCAAGCGACGAATAAGATCGGCTTCCGAAGATGTTTCCCTTAATTCAGGCGACCAGTTTACTCCTGCAAAACCAGAATTAACAATCATTCGTACAAAATCCCCGTGGCTATACATGTCTGAATACAAAGCCGAATTGTAGGGAGAAGCAAATAAATAAGAAGCCCGAACATCAAACATGGTTCGAATGTTATTCTTTTTATACATCTCCAGCATGGATTTCTGGTAAAGCAATCCGAATAGCTGGCGCATTTGTTCCCCGTCTAAACCTGAAGGAAATTCTGCAATATCAGGAAAGCTCCATTCACGATGGGCGAGTTCAAAATTGGCTGCGTCACATTCATCGAGTTTAAATGCTGCAATTCCTTTCTTTAAAAATTCATTTTCATGATAAGTAGTAAATATTTCACGGCCTTGAGGGGTTATAAAATCTGGCACTGCTCCCCCCCAAACCGTATAATCTGCAGAATAAGGAACTATTTTATTGAATATTGGTGAACTTGGATGCGTATAGGCATGTTCCCACAAATTCAATTTAAAACCCTGGTCATTTATTTTATGCGTAAGAGAATAGGGATCGGGATAATTCTTTTTATTCCAAATAAAAGAGCAGGAATAGGCGGCTGTTTGCCAGCCGGGCTCCAGTCCAATTACATCACAAGGAATTTTATTTTTCCTGAAATAGTCGGCTGTTTCTAAAACCTGTTGATCTGTAAAAGTCGCCTTTGCCCGGTACTTAAATCCCAGGCCCCACATTGGCGGTAATGAGCCGCCGCCTGAGAAGAGATTATAGCGCTGAAGCACTTCTTTCATTTGCGGACCGGCAAATATATAAAGTTCAATACCCTGAGTACCATTAATATGAATGCTTACTTCGTTTGAAGGAGTAACTGATTTTCCATACAAATCAACCGTGCTTAAGGCAATTTTTTTCTCCTTCTGATCGGCAATCTGTTTTTTCACACTATCATCCAGTTTACCTTTGGAAGCCATGTAAAAAGTAACATAACGTGAAGAATTAACAAGTACGCCGTAACCTTTAGATGAAATATAAAATGGCATGGACGCGTGGCCAAAGCCTACATTTCCTGCTGTCCAGCTGTTGGTTCTGATTTCCCGCCGCATTCCACGCTGCTCAAAGCTGTTTGTTTGCATTCCGAAACCATAAAAACGTTCTGCCTCCTCCACCTTCATTTCTGCCAGAACGCCTCCGTTAAGCAATCTAAACTGCACATCTTTTAAGTCGAAAGGAGGTTTATCTACAGCAGAAACGTTCTTTAACTCCTGAAGCTTTAAAGGTTCTTTAAATTCATCAGGCAAATGTTGTTGGGGAATACCATAGCTTATTTTCCATATTCCAGGCGCAACCGAGTCAATTTTCTGAGCAAAAAGCGCTGAGGAAAAAATCAGGAAGAGAAAAACCAGGCTATAATTTTTCATTTTTAACTATTAGGGTTTACAAATACAGGCAGTTACCAAAATAAAGTATAATCTTGCAAAATGTTTGAAATTAAGGAGAAGTTATACCGGCATTGTTTGAAATACATTGAGGATAGAATCAGCACTGCCGAGAATGCAATTATATCTGCACAGGAAGCTTCAAAAGATGATACCAAAAGCAGTGCCGGCGATAAATATGAAACAACCAGAGAAATGATGCAGCAGGAAATTTCAAGAAACCAGGTGCAGTTACTGGAAGCTAAAAAACTTCATCATGCCTTACTGCAGATAAGCCCCGAAAACACGTCAAAAACAATACAAGCTGGGAGTTTAATTTATACCAGTAACGGAAATTTCTATTTTGCAATAAGTGCAGGGCAGGTTCGTATTGAGAATGAACTATTTTTTGCTATCGCCCCAACCTCTCCTATTGGTTTTAAATTTAAAGGAAGAACAGCCGGAAATGTAGTTGCATTTAACGGCAGAGAATTTCTGATTAAAGCTATATATTAATGTAAAAGTGTAACAGCAATTAAACTGTAAATATTAAAAAAAATAAAGGCATAAATGCTATTTTTGAAAGATAAATGTAAAAGAAACAATTGATATAACTACTTAACTGCCTTTACAAAACCAACTATTTATAATCATTTATACAACCTTTATATTCATGCGACGTTGTTTTAATTTTATTATTGCTCTAATCCTGTTAAACTGTTATCAGGTCTTAGCACAATCTGAACTTCCTTATTCTACCCTCGATTTAAGCAGCCTGAAAGATTTTAAATCTACCAATGGAAACTGGAAAGTTGCAGGTGATGTTTATTACGACATTAATAAAGAGGGTAAAGGTTCAACAAAATCCGGCAATGGAATTCTGGTAAACGATCCCTCCTCAAAAAGCCACGATCATCTTTTCACCAATTTCGAACACGGCGATCTGGACCTCGAACTTGATTTCATGATGGATAAAGGCTCTAATGCCGGCGTATACCTGCAGGGAAGGTATGAAATTCAAATGTTTGATAGCTGGGGAGTAGAAAAATCAAAAGTTACAGATTGCGGAGCTATCTATCAACGCTGGGATGAAAGCCGGCCGGAAGGATTTAAAGGATATGAGGGACATGCTCCGGCACAGAACGTAGCAAAAGCGCCCGGATTATGGCAACATTACCGCATCATCTTCCGAGCGCCCAGATTTAATTCAAAAGGAGAAAAAATTGAGAATGCCAAATTTGTGAAGGTTATTCATAACGGTGTTGTTATTCACGAAAACATTGAAGTTACAGGGCCTACCAGGGCTGCAGCCTTTGAAGATGAAAAACCGCTGGGACCTTTAATGATACAGGGCGACCACGGTGCTGTAGCAATCCGAAATATAAAATATAAAGCTTACGGAACAGAGGCAGTAACCCTTACCGGCATGAAACTAAGCTCCTACGACGGCTCATTCAAATCTTTCTCCGACCTGAACGCTTCGACTTTTAAAAGAGAAATGGCTGTGGACCTGCTTGCTCACGCTGCTCCGGGAAGTAAAGATAAGTTTGGCGGCAAGATAACCGGAACACTAAATGTGCCTGTTTCCGGAAAATACCTGATAAATCTTGATCTCAAGTGGATTCCTTCAGAAACTAATCCACAAAATCCGAATGGAGCAGGCGAATTAATGATCGGAGGAAAAAAAATACTGGCGATTGAAGGGACTAAAGGAGGAACTGCAACAGCACTTGTTGATTTACAAGCGGGCAAACTTCCATTCGAACTTAATTATTATAAAAATTTTGGCTTGTGGTATGCCAGAAGTAACGATATCGTTTTGGGTATTGAGGGGCCTGGCGTTCCATATACCATCTTAAATCCGGTAATTCCGGAAGTAGAGGCTGTAGGTGCAATAAAGGTGCTCAGTAAAGGTGTTCCGGTTATGCAAAGAGGTTTTGTAAACAACCACGGCACTAAAAAAACGCATGTAATTTCTGTAGCAGAACCCGGAGACGCAAATTATACTTACGATCTGAAACGCGGAGAATTTATCCAAATATGGCGTGGCGATTTTCTTGAAACTACCCAAATGTGGTATGGTCGCGGCGAAACACAACTTGCAGTTCCGCTGGGAAGTGTTACCGAACTTCCTGCTAAACCTGCACTTGCTTTTCTCTCAGACAAAAATGCTGCATGGCCTGATTCAAACTTAACCTATAATTATTCAGGTTATGACGTGGAGAATGACCGTCCGATAATAAAGTACACATTAGGAAATACTCCTGTGAGAGAATCATTTATTTCGGAAGACGGAGGAAAGAAATTAACACATATTATTGAAATTACCAATAAAGCAGATAAGGATTTATGGGCTCTTGTTGCAGAAAGCAATGAAATTGAAAAATTAGCAAACGGACTTTATGCTATCAATAACAAACAGTTTTATATAGACCTGAAGGATATAAAAAAACCTCTTATCCGAACCAATAGCAAAGGCCTTAAAGAACTGATTGTGCCCATAGACAATACCGTTAACTACTCTATCATCTGGTAATTAATTTTCTAAGAAGAAATCATGATACTATATATCAACCGAATATCTAAAGTCATATTACTCCTCTTTGTGCTGTCATCCGTAACATCGGCGCAGACTAAAAAAGTAAATCCTGCTACAGGAAGCAAACAACCTGCACCACCTCCCGCCGGACTTGCGAAGGTTGATCAGGAGCCTGAAAAGGAAGATGATTTTTACAAATTAATATCCTTACCTGTTCCGGAAGATGTTATACTGGAAGTTGGAGGCATGGCAACTCTGCCTGACGGCAGCCTGGCAATCTGTACACGAAGAGGAGAAGTTTGGATCGTCAGCAATCCATATATAAAAGGAACTGAAAGGCCTTCCTATCGTCGTTTTGCTTATGGCCTTCACGAGCCGCTTGGTTTGGCTTATAAAGACGGGGACATTTATGTAACACAAAGAAGTGAACTCACGCGGTTAAGAGATAAAGACGGAGACGGAGTGGCCGACTCATATGACAAAATCTATTCCTGGCCCTTATCCGGAAATTACCACGAGTATTCATACGGTCCAACTTTCTTACCTAATGGCAATATGCTGGTAACCTTAAATCTGGGATGGAGCAATAGTTTGGGCCATGGCATTAGTCTGGTTCCATGGAGAGGCTGGACACTGGAAATCACTCCAGACGGCAAGATGGTTCCTTTTGCCGCGGGAATGAGATCACCTGCCGGCTATGGAATGAATGCTGCCGGAGATTTTTTCTATACAGAAAACCAGGGAGACTGGGTAGGTTCTGGTAGAATATCACAAGTTGAAAAAGGGGATTTTTTAGGAAATGCTGAAAGCTTAAAATGGACCAATCTTCCCTGTTCACCACTGAAACTTCGGCCCGAAGACGTTCCAAACACGGGCGAACCTTTATACGATGTTGCAAAACGGGTTCCGGATTTAAAAGCCCCGGCGGTATGGCTTCCTCATGGAATTTTAGGGATTTCAACTTCGGGCTTGCTGAATGATAATACAAACGGAAAATTCGGCCCCTTTGAAAATCAGCTTTTTGTAGGCGACCAGGGACAAAGTATAATTACACGTGTGGATCTTGAAAAAGTAAAAGGAAAATATCAGGGCGTGGTTTTTCCATTTCGTGAAGGTTTTTCTTCAGGAATATTACGGATGGTTTGGGGGCATGACGCTTCTATGTTTGTTGGTATGACAAGCAGAGGATGGTCATCAACAGGAAAAGAGCTGTTCAGTTTACAACGGGTTGTATGGACAGGAAAAACACCTTTTGAAATGAAAACCATCAGGGCAAAGCCTGACGGATTTGAAATTCATTTCACCGCACCCGTTAATAAAGCAACTGCAACTGATCCTGGCTCCTACAACGTCAAAGGATTCAATTATAAATATCATTCTACTTACGGAAGCCCTGTAATAAATAATGAAGAATGCCCGATAAAAGGAGTAGTGGTTTCGGATGATGGCATGAGAGCGAGGCTGGTAGTAGATAATTTAAGATTAGGATATATTCATGAAATAACTGCGGAAGGCGTAAGGTCTGCCGATGGTAAACCTTTACTGCATGCTGTTGGATACTATACACTAAACTCTGTTCCTGATGGCGAAAAACTCGCAATAAATTTTCCTGCTCCGGCCCATTCTCATAAAACGGAACCTATGAAAATGAAAAGTTCAGGAACCGGAAAAAGCACTGTAACTGCTAAAACTGCTGCTGTTAACGGCAAAAGGATCACTAAAATGCCGGCAGCCTGGGGCGAAGCAGACTATACGATTAATATGGGAACAAAACCCGGACTGAAATTTAGCCCTTCTCAATTTCAGGTAAGAGCCGGAAGTAAGGTAAAAGTGGTATTTACAAATAACGACGACATGCTTCACAACTTTGTAGTTGTAATGCCCGGAACAGCTATAAAAGTAGGTGAAGCGGCTATGAAACTTGGTCTGGAGGGGCAGGAGAAAAACTACATCCCCAACACCAGCAATGTTCTTCATCATACCAAACTGCTTCAACCAAATACTTCAGAAACTATTTATTTTACAGCACCTGTACAGCCGGGAGAGTATACTTATGAATGTTCTGTTCCGGGGCATTTTTATTCCATGCAGGGAATTATGAAAGTGGTAAAATAAATTACCTTTCAAAAATAAATCGAAGCAAAAATCAATTTGCGGCAATCTGTAATTTTCTTTTATAGATTGCCGCAATTGCTGCTTAAACACACTCCTCAAAAGCAAAAAGAGCTTTCTTTATCTTACCAGGCCTGGTCGCCAACCAGAGGCACAAAACGAAAGGTATCCAGTTCTATCTTTTCATAATCGGTTTCCGAAACCCGTAAAACAGTAATCATTTTTTGCGTATTTTCATCTCCTACCGGGATAACTACAATACCACCTATTTTTAGTTGTTTCAGCAACACTTCAGGAACAAAAGGCGCTCCCGCGGTGACTAATATCTTATCATAAGGTGCCTTATCGAGAATTCCTTTGGAACCATCGCCACAAAAAAACTCAGCCTGATATCCCATCCTGGGCAGCACGGTTTTTGTTCTTTCAAAAAGCTTTTCCTGCCGCTCAATGGTATACACTTTTGCTCCCAGTTCAAGCAAAATACAGGTTTGGTAGCCAGAGCCAGTACCTATTTCTAAAACTTTATCTCCCTTTTTTATATGCAGCAGTTGCGTTTGATAAGCTACCGTATAAGGCTGTGAAATGGTTTGCCCCTCGCCTATCGGAAAAGCGATGTCTTTATAAGCCTGGTTCCAGAAAGTTTCGTCAAAAAAGAAATGGCGAGGAACTTTTCCGATTGCATGCAATACTTCTTCATCGCTGATGCCCTTTTCTTTTAACTGCGTAACCAGGCGCTTTCTCGCTCCTCTTTCCCGGTAATTATCTACATATTTGTATGCCATTTGGGTTTCAAAAATACTTCCCAGAAAGAAATTTATCACATAAAAAACTATTTCTTTCTTTTAAAATTATTAATGAATTGGTTATCATTGGCCTTATTTTCGCTAATCCGGCAACCATTACTTGTTTTAAAACAGATATAATGAAAAAAAGTGTCTTACTAATTATACTTCTTTGCACAATTATTTTTGAATTAAAAGCTCAAATTGTACGCATTGACACCTTAAAAGCACCCGATCTTTCTGCATGGAAAAACAATTCCTATCAGCGTAACCGGTCGTATAATTATTCTGTTGCTGTAAAAGTGCTGGGCATTGAGCAATTCCCCAAGATTCTGAATCAGGTAAATACAGATAATTTTATTAAAACTCCTTTCAGCGGTTTAATCTTTAAAATAAACGACAACCAGATCAGCTATCGCTTTTCGGGGAATTTTTACCGGAAAGATTATTCTTTTAAGAATAATTGCGCTGAGTGCGAAATAGCAGCAGGTAAATTAACAGATTTCTCATTAAAGATGGGATTTGAAAAAGCCATTTCTTATTCAACTATTCAGCCTTACTATGGCTTTGACCTGGGATACAGAAGAACAAAATTTACCGGCGATGTTACAAATGCCTCATCAGTAGGCACAACCACGCCGTATGATGTTAACACTTCAAAAAACGGAGCTATGCTGACACCTTTAATAGGAGTTAAATTTAACCTGGTTGACCATTTGACTATCGGATTTGAAGGAAGCATGGACATTTTATACGACTACGAGCGCCAGGACAAAACCACTCAGGATGTAAACCGAACCAGATCGCTGAACAAAACAACCAACTGGGAATTTCTTTTAAAACCCCTCAGCATGTTGTCGGTACAGTATAACTTCGGCTTGTTAGATTAATAAGGATCAACATCTATTTGTATTAAAACACCTTTCTGAGCTTTGTCTGATTCGAATTTCAACAAAGCTTCCCTGAGGGCCTGTTTTATTTTTTGTATTGAAACTCCGCTACGCTCCACTTTTATGATCACGGTTTTAATAAAGTAATTCCTGATTTTAGAAATTAAAGGTGCTTCGGGACCCAGAATCCGGTCTCCGAATAACTGCCGCAGTTCAACTGCTAATTTATCTGCTATCGCGTTTAGCCGTACAAAGTCCTTATGTTTTACATCCAGCTGGATAAGACGATAAAAAGGAGGATATTGAAAATTCTTTCTTTCGGCCATTTCTGTTTGAAAAAACTCCTGGTAGTCATTCCGTATTACCTGGTCTAAAATCCGGTGTTTTGAATTATACGCCTGAATAATAACCTTACCAGCCTTATCCCGCCTTCCTGCCCTTCCTGCTACCTGTGCAAGCAACTGAAAACTTCTCTCAAAAGCCCTGAAATCCGGATAATTGAGCAAACTATCTGCATTGATGATGCCGATAACGGTAACATCGTTAAAGTCGAGGCCCTTTGCTACCATTTGTGTTCCTACCAGAACATCGATCTTCTTTTCTTCAAAATCACCCAGAATCTTCTGAAAGCTATTTTTCGAACGGGTAGCATCAAAATCGAGGCGCCCGATTTTGGCATCAGGAAAAATAAAACTCAAATCATCTTCAATTTTTTCCGTCCCGTATCCTTTCTGTTCAATATGAGTTGATCCGCATGCCGGGCATACAGAAATTACTTCCTGCTTATATCCACAGTAATGGCAATGCAGTTTTCCGGTACTTTTGTGGTAGGTTAAACTAACATCGCAATTAATGCACTTAGGAGAAAAACCGCAGGTACGGCAGAGTAGAAAAGGCGTATATCCTCTGCGGTTTTGAAAAAGAATTACCTGCTCCTTTTTCGCAAGGGCATCTGTAATTTCTTTAACCAAAACACTGGTAAAATTATATTGAATTGTTTTCCGTTTTGTTTCTTCCTCAATATTAACCACTTCAATTTGTGGAAGCCGGGCAGAGCCAAAACGTGTTAAAACTTCGGCAAACCCATATTTACCTGCCACAGCATTGGAATAACTTTCTAAAGATGGTGTTGCCGAGCCTAATAATACTTTCGCCTTATGCAAAGAAGCCATATAAATTGCAGAATCTCTTGCATGATAACGTGGTGCCGGATCAAATTGCTTATAAGAAGACTCATGCTCTTCATCCACAATAATCAATCCCAGGTTATTGAAAGGCAGAAAAATTGAAGAGCGTACACCAAGTATTACCTTGTATTCATCTTTTAGAACTTTATTCCAAACTTCAGCCCGCTCATTATCATTAAACTTAGAATGATAAATACCAATAGATGAACCAAAATGCTTCCGAAGCCTTTCAATTATGTGTGTCGTAAGCGCTATTTCCGGCAGTAAATACAAAACATTCCGGCCGCTTTGAATTGCCTGCTCGATGAGCCGGATATAGATCTGGGTTTTGCCGGAAGCTGTTACGCCGTGTAACAACACTACGTCTTTATCGGAGAACTGCTGGTTTATTGAATCAAATACCTCTTGCTGAACCTTGTTTAATTCAAACTCTTCTGAATTTTCCTGTTCCAAACTAAGCAGCCTGCTCACCTGAATATCCTCTTTAATAAAAACACCTTTTTTTATTAACGCGTTTATTGCCGCATCGCCGCAATTGCTTTCCTCTAGTATTTCGGCTTTAGAAATTTTAGGATTATTTCTGCTCAGCTTAATATAAGCCAGTAATGCTTCCAGTTGTTTTGGCGCTCTTCCAAGCTCGTCAAAAAGATGTTTTTTATTTACAGGATCATTATAAAAATCACTTAATTGAATAAATGACTTATACCTCGGCTTATAACGCTCTGATATCTCTTCAGAAATATGGATAATACCTTTGTCAAAAAGACCCTTCAAAACCGGAAAAACAGTTTTTTGACCCAGCAGTTTACTGATATCGCTTACCTTTAATTCCGGTTGAATTTCCAGGGCATCTACAATCAGGTACTCTTTATCAGTAAGTTCCTGCTTGGAAAACTCATGCTGAGGGAGGAGTATAATTTTCGTTTCGCTTGCAAGCTTTAGGGCTGCCGGCATTGCTGCCTGCATCACTTCACCGGCATTGCACATGTAATAATCCGAGATCCATTCCCACAGTTTTAATTGAAGATGATTGACGATTGGATATTCATCTAAAACCTCTATAATATATTTTGCTTCGTAAAGTGCTGGAGGATTTTCTGAAACAGAACAGATAATGGCAGTATAAATTTTACTTTTCCCAAATTGCACAATTACCCTTTTGCCAATCTGCACCTGCTCGTTTAAAGAAGCAGGTACACGGTAAGTATATGTTTTCGAAATGGCTAAAGGTAATATTACCTCAACGAAAAGTGTTTGACGTTGACCGAGCCCTTCGTTAAGTTCAAGCATTTTTAACCTTTACGGCAGCAAAAAAGAGACATGCCCAGCCAATAATAAAACTTAGCCCTCCTATCGGAGTTATAGGCCCTAAAAAAGCAGCAGCAAACCCTGTTAAAGATCTTGTTGAAAGTAAATAAAGTGATCCGGAGAACAAAATTATCCCTATAATAAATGCGACAGAAGAAACATTAATCAGCTTGATGCGATGCTCCGGAATAAGAGATAAGAACAAAAGCGCAAGGGTGTGATAAAACTGGTAATTTACCCCTGTTTTCCAATTATCCAATTCAGCAGCAGTTAGGTGAGCTTTCAATCCATGGGCACCAAATGCACCCAGCAATACAGCAAGTATTCCGGATATAGAAGCGATAAGAACCAGGCGTTTATTCATACATTTTCTAAAAGATGCTAATTTAATAAACCTTCCAGCATTTTCTTTCGCAGCGCTTTAAAAATATACTTTTGTAATTGGATGAGAAAGACGCTACTCTTTATAATTCTGTTATTTATTACTGTTTTAGCTGTAGCGATACTGTATTTTTCGAATATTGCTACCGGTTCAAAACAGAATACCAGGGCGCTTGCATTTATTCCTGCAGATGCAGCAATGGTAATGGAATTTAAAAACGATCCGTCTTTTTATGAAATCTTTAGGAATTACCGGCCTTTTGATGCTGTTATTGGCAGTCAGAAATCAGCAGAGCTGCTGCAATTAAAAAACATTTTTATTGAAAACACTCAACTGCATGAGCTACTTAACGGGCAAGATATTTATTTTTCATTCCATCCGGCCTCAACAGGAATAGAATTATTATGGCTGCTAACTCTGCACACTGATTATTCTGCAGAAGATATAGAGAAAATCTTACTCAAATCTCAAAATACATCTTTTAAAAAAGATATATTTGAAGGAGAAACTTATTACGAAATAGAGGTAAAAGACTTTAATAAGCCTTTTTACTTACATCTTTCAAGAGGAATTGCTGCAGGAAGCTTCTCAAAAAACCTGTTTTTACAAGCTCTGGATAAAGATGTTAAAAAAATTGACAGAGAATTTATAACCGAAATCAATAACGACAGCCAGAAAAATTCAAATTCACCTTTAAACCTGTTTATAAATCACAACACTCTACCCTTGTTTCTGGGCGAGTATTTTAAAGAAAAACCGCAGTCTTATTTCAATTTACTGAAACAGTTAAACGGATTCTCTTCTCTGAATATGAATTTCAGAACCGATGTTATGATGTTTAACGGATTGACTTCAACCGATACTTCTGAAGCCAATTATCTGAACGTATTTCTTCATCAGCAACCTGTTCCGAATACGATAAAGAAAATAATCCCGTCAGGCACGGCAAATTTCATACTTTTCGGTATATCAAACACCGATCGTTTTTCTGCCGATTTGAACAACCTTTTTCAGAAAAGAGGCGAAGCAGACGCACTTAAAAAACAAATAGAGCGTATTAATTCAAAAACAGGAATAAATACAGGCAAAGATCTGCAGCGATTATGGGGAAAAGAATTTGGCCTGATACAGGCAGCAAACAGAGAAAAAGTTGCAGCAATAAAAACTACCAACGGACAGGAACTTGGGCGGGCACTTGATCCACTAAGTACGTCCTACTCGCCAACTATCCGGCATTTTGATAATTCAAATTTACTTTACTATTATTTTGGCGACGCCTTAAAAGAATTTACAAGGCCATTTTATACTATTATTGACAATTACCTCATTGCAGGAAAAACACCTTCAGCTGTTCAGCAGTTTCTGAACGATTATTCAGCAAATAAACTGCTTATAAAAGAAGCAGACTTTACTAATTTCAATCAGTATCTTGCTACAAAAAGTACAGTTCTATTCTTTATACATACCAGGAACTCCGAACGGATAAGGAACGCTTCACTCAAAAATTCTTTTTCGAACAAGTTTAAAGACAACGACTATGACCTGAAGAGTTTTTACGGCCTGTCTTTTCAGCTAAGTTCAGAGAACGACCGGTTTTATACCAATTTATATACGGAGTATAAATCGCCTGAAAAAACTGAAAAAGAATTAGCCTGGAAATTTAAGATGAACGGACGGAATGCTATTACTCCCCAGGTTGTTTTGGCAGATAACGGACAAAAGCTAATACTTGTACAAGATAATATAAATAATTTGTACGCCCTTTCTGAAAATGGCAACAAGCAATGGAGCACGCAGTTAGACGGAAGAATACAGGGAAAAGTTTTCCAACTGAGCGATAGTTCCTTATTATTCAATACAAGCAGGCGTCTTTATCGAATCCGCACTACGGGAAATTCCTTTCCTTCATTTCCCATAGATCTTACTGAAAAAGCCACTAACAGCTTAAGTATTACGAGCACAGATACCGCCGACTTGCAGATCCTCATTCCCTGCACTGCTGATATTATTGCCTATACAGTGACAGGAAAACAGCTTCCAGCATGGAAAAAACATTTTGAATCGAGCATTTTAGAAGACATTAAAATCATAGATACGGAACCCGAAAAGCGAGTGCTTGTAGGAACAGAAAGTGGAGCGTTCTATTTTTATACTTACCAGGGAAACCTTGCGGAAAAACTACAGGATCCGAAAAGAAGAAAAATAGCGGGCCATTTTTACCTGGATCTGAAAGAAGAGAAAAAAGATTCAAAAATTGTGACTACTGATACCAGTGGCACGCTGCTAAATTTCCATTTTAACGGCACGGTTACGGATAAAAGTTTCGGCTCCTGGCCATCGGAACACTTTTTTTATTTAATGAATATAAACCGTGAAGAAAGTAAAGAATTGATCTACCTGTATACTAATCAGCTTGAGGTATATGATTCTGACAATACATTGTTGTATACTTACGAATTTCCGTACCCTATTACTGAAGATGCTTCGTTTTTTCCTGTTAATAATACTATGTATCAGATAGGAATCTACTGCGGCAAAAATAAATCCCTTTATTTATTTAATGATGACGGAACTCTTGTTAAAGGATTTCCGTTTAAAGGAGAGCCGAACTTTTCCATTTCAACAATAGGAAATAAAGGCGAAAGATATCTTATCTGCGGCACTGAAGGCAATCATATCAGTGCTTTCAAACTTTAAAGAATGAAATTACGACTGCTACTATTAATCTTATTAATAAATTCAACTTATTCATTTGCGCAACAGTTCTCTTTATACAACACCAATACTTTGTTTGACGGATTTGAGAACCCTTCACAGAAAACAGCAAAAGCAGATACTACACGGCAATATGCATTCAATTTTCTTATTCCCGCCACCGGATTTAATGCTGCTTTTTTAGGCCCTGCCCAACCGGCAGTTAAAAATATTCTTGCACAAGGCTCTGTAAAAGGAAGTAATCTTACTGTGGGAGATAATGAGCTAAATAACCTGTATATAAGCTCCAATAATTACCTGGCAATGTTTAAAATATTTAAAACAGTACGTTTAAATAAAGAGATAGGGTTTGCATGGCAGGTACGCACCGATAATAAGGCTGATATTACAACAGAAACTTTAGCAATTTTTGATAATTACGGGCCATTCCGAAAACAGGCTTATTACGAAAACGCCTTTAATAATATAATAAACAATCAATCGTATCACCAGTTAAGTTTTACCTACCGGCAGGATATAGATAAAAAAACTGGATTTGGGGTTAAGCTAAGTTATTTAAGCGGAATAACTTATAATAAATTAGAAGTTGATTCTTCCATGTTATCCGTTAATAAAGACGCTGATTATTACATTTTGCGGTTGCAGGGTTCATTAAAGTCAAACTATCAGTATAAAGAAATAGACCCTGGCATCAAGTTGCCCGGATTCAAAAACCCCGGCCTGGCGTTCACGCTTAGTGGCTATCATAAATTCAGGAACGGCGTTTTTGTAATGGGTAATATCAAAGACCTTGGAATAATTAAATGGAGTAAAAAATCATATTACTACTCTTTTGATAACTCTCTTGATTCGGTACGCATTGACAATGCTTCCCGCCAGGATGCAGGTAAAAGATTAGGAAAAGGAATAGATACCTTAATAATGAAACATGCTGCTCAGAAGGGCTTTGTTTCTGCCATTAACGGCAAAGCTGAATTATTGGTCACCCGCGAGTTTGGGAACTACAAACCTTCACTCCTGCTTTCAAAAAGCCTTTTCTACCCCGGGTCTGATATTGCTTTAATGAACAGTTTCAGAATAAAGGCATTCAATTTCAGCCTTTCAACCACGTACAACACTACCGGATTATGGCAGGTTGGCGGTATGGGCATGATCCAAACGCCAGATTTTGAGTTTTACATTGGCAGTGATCAGTTTTTAAGATCTTACTATACAGGCAAAGGAATAATAACAAGTGATAATAATCTTGGAAATGGAAACTCTTCAGGGGCTTCCTTTTACATGGGTTTCGCAGTAAAATTTGGACGCGTTGTAGAACACAATGCCAATGCGAGTTCAATACCGGGAGTCGGCCGAAATGAAGAACGGCCCGGAATATTCAGCAGGTTGTTTAAGAAGAATAAATAGAAAAACTATTTCTTCGGGGGCAGGATTAAAAAATCTTTCAGGTAAAAAGGCTCGAAATAAGCTGTATCTTCAAATTGCCTGCTTCTGAACTTGCTGTATGCCGCCGCACTCATGTGCTTTGCTGAGTTTGAGAATTCGGCATAAAAATGAGCATTTTTATTATCAGCCAATACTGCTTTACACTTAGAGGCACCATCGCCAAAAAAAACAATCGGTTTTTTTTCCAATACCTCTTCAAAAGCATGTTCATCAATAATCTTTGCTTCAACAGGTAAAATCTCTTCCAGTTCAGAATTATAAAGAGCGGTATACACCTCCATTCGGCGTGCATCTATCATAGGGCAGAATAAGGTATCCTGATCATATACATTTAAAGCAATTATACCTTTCGTCATCGATTGAAGCGTATCTACAGCAATAAGAGGTATATCCAATGCAAAACAAAGCCCTTTAGCTACAGAAACACCAATACGCAACCCTGTATAAGAGCCTGGCCCTTTGCTTACTGCAATGGCATCCAGATCATTCATGCTTTTAGCTGCATCGGCCATCACCTTTTCAATAAACAATGTAATTTTAGCAGCATGAATATTTTTTTCATCCCTCTCTTCAAATGCAATTACTTTTCCTTCCAGAGATAAAGCTACTGAACACGAGGATGTAGAAGTTTCAAGTTGAAGAATTAGTGACATCAGTAATGAATTTTAATTTTAAGGAACAGGGTCGTGACCGTGTTTTCCCCAGGGATGGCAGCTTGCCAATCGCTTTAAAGTAAGCCATCCGCCTTTAAATGGTCCGTATTTCTTTATCGCTTCTACTCCGTATTGCGAACAGGTTGGAGTAAAACGGCAGGAAGCACCTAATAAAGGTGAGAGAAAATACTGGTACAATTTAATTATCAGTAAAAATATTCCTCCTATAAAAGGTTTTAAACCGTTATCCCAAAGTTTTCGCCACATACTCCCTCACTAATTGTTCAAATACCTTTTTGATTTTTTTCTCCAGAAACTGAAAATCATGAATTTCCCGGCCGATGTAACTTACACCAAAAACAACAGGAGTTTCATCTTTCAGAAAAGGATACAGAAGATTGTTTTTATTTAAACGATAAGCTTCGCGTATACGCCGCTTCAGCAAATTGCGGTCATGTGCCCGTTTAAATTTTCGTTTTGGAACACTTATCACTACCTGCGCCGGAACGTTTTCTGTAAGCTCTGTAATGAGCCAGCTTACCCGGTAGGGATATAAAAGAAAAGAAGAACCTTTATGGAAAAGCTCGTCTAAAAGCTTTTTACTACATAATCGTTCTTCTTTTTTAAAAGTATACATTTTCGAATGCTTCAACTTTAAATGCAGATAAAAGAATCTGCCTTGCTCCGAAGAGCTGCCAAGCAATCAAAAATTATGCTTTATGACGACGCTCGTCAGATACTGTCAGTCTTTTTCTGCCTTTTGCTCTTCTGGATGCTAACACCCTTCTACCATTGGCAGTGCTCATGCGCTCTCTGAAGCCGTGCTTATTTCTTCTTTTTCTCTGAGAAGGCTGAAATGTTCTTTTCATGACGTTATATATAAAGTAGCTTTAAAAACAAGAGCGCAAATATAGCTGCTTTTTTTTCAAAATCAAATTCCAAAACTAAAAAAGAACTTCTTTATGCCTTGCTTTTTAAAATATCGCGTATCTCTGTTAACAACACTTCTTCTTTTGTTGGCGCCGGCGGAACTGAAGGTGCAACTTCTTTCTCCCGTTTCAATGAGTTAATCAGCTTTATGATCAGG
Organism: Rubrilithobacter danxiaensis; assembly: GCF_047272945.1. Taxonomy (NCBI): domain Bacteria; kingdom Pseudomonadati; phylum Bacteroidota; class Sphingobacteriia; order Sphingobacteriales; family Sphingobacteriaceae; genus Rubrilithobacter; species Rubrilithobacter danxiaensis. The sequence continues at coordinate 73,412 of NZ_JBKOPS010000006.1, read as the reverse complement.
AAAATACAAAAAGCTACTATCAGGAACTGAATAATTGTATTTATAAAATTTCCGTATTTAACAGCAACTTCCGCAATATTATTTGCCTTATCTGCTGGTTTTAAAACCCATTGAAGTTCTGAAAAATCAACACCACCGGTTAAATACCCTATGGGTGGCATAATAATATCATCTACAAGGGAGGTAACGATCTTTCCAAAAGCAGCTCCGATAATTACACCGACTGCAAGATCTACTACATTGCCACGCATGGCAAACTCTTTAAATTCTTTTACAAAGCCCATAAATAGTTAATTTGTAAATAAAATTATAAATCTTTTTTATACATACAACGTTTAAGCGATACAGAATTAACAGTAATAATTTTGCGGCAGGAGTATCTGCAATGCTATATTTATTTAATTTTGCGCTACCAAGGTATATATGCTAAAACAGAATCTACAACAAAAGCTACTTCAAAAACTCTCTCCCCAGCAAATTCAGTTCATAAAGCTACTGCAAGTTCCAACCGTTGCTTTAGATACGCGAATTAAAGAAGAACTGGAAGAGAACCCCGCTCTTGAAGATCTGAGTTTAGCAAATATGAACGAGCCTGCCGAAGAATATCCGGATAAAGACCCCGATGAGGAGAGTTTCAATGAGGAGGATACCGGCGAGTACGACGAATTCAATATAGAGGATTATCTTCAGGACGATAACCTGAACGAATACGGATCAAAATACGAACACAATGGAGATGATGAGGAAGAGCATAAGGAAATACCGATTGCCGTTCAGAACTCTTTTTTTGAAAACTTGCAGCAGCAACTCGACCTGGTGCCGCTGTCGGACAAAGATTTTTTAATAGCACAGCAGATAATTGGCAGTCTGGATGATGACGGTTATTTGAGAAGGTCCATTACTTCGCTGATAGATGATCTGGCTTTTTCACATAACATCTTTGCTGAAGAGGATGAATTGGAAGAAATGCTGAAACTGATTCAATCTTTTGAGCCTCCTGGCGTTGGCGCAAGAGATCTGCAGGAATGTCTGCTTATCCAGTTGCGAAAAAAAGACCTTAATAATCCAGCCATTAAAAAAGCTATTATAGTAGTAGAAGATTACCTGGACGAATTTACCCGCAAGCATTACGAAAAAATTGAGAAAGCACTAAACCTGGATTCTGAAGAACTGAAAGAGGTTGTTGCTGAAATATTAAAACTTAATCCCAAACCGGGAGATTCGGGAGAAGTAACGACGAAGCAGTTGCAGGTTATTCCCGATTTTCATATAACTAATAATGATGGCGTGCTGGTGTTAACTTTAAACTCAAAGAACGCCCCCGAACTTCGTGTAAGCCGCTCGTACCAGGAAATGTTCGAGCATTATGATAAAACAAGCCAGAAAGACAAAAAGCTTAAGGAAGCTGTTCAGTTTGTTAAACAGAAGCTCGATTCGGCTAAATGGTTTATAGACGCTATAAAGCAGCGGCAGCAAACGTTATTAAAAACCATGAACGCTATCATGAATTACCAGTATGATTATTTTCTTACCGGTGATGAGCGGAACCTGCGCCCGATGATTCTAAAGGATATTGCCGATAAGATTGGAATGGATATCTCTACTGTATCGCGGGTAGCAAATTCTAAATACGTGCAAACAGAGTTTGGTACTTTTCTGCTGAAATCCTTTTTCTCTGAAGCCATACAGACAGAAAGCGGCGAAGAAGTTTCAAACAAGGAAGTGAAAAAGATACTGGAAGAATGTATCAGCAAGGAAGACAAACACCATCCATTAGCGGATGAAAAATTAACGGAGATATTAAAAGAAAAAGGATATAATATTGCCCGACGAACGGTAGCTAAATACCGGGAAGCTATGAATATTCCTGTAGCAAGGTTACGGAAAGAATTGTAGCATTACCGGTTTTTATTCCATCTCTAAACCTATAGCCTTTGCTATAAGCATAATTTTACTTAACCAGCTTTGCAGCAGATATCCTTTTCCTTTAGGGTATTTTACAATGAGAAGAAATTCACGCTGGTTAATTTGTGAAGAAGAGTGAAAATTATAGGTATAACCCTCGTTCAGGTATTTTCCGAAATCATATTCCAATGCAGATGAAGCTGCTTTAATGGTATTCGAGCCCCACTCCTCCTGTTCATACAAATCCAAAACTTCTTTCCCGGTACGTCCTAATAATACGGCAAATTCTTCTGCTGATAACCCCTGAGCCTGAGCAACACTTTTTACAATTTTTCCAAAATGCATTGAAATAAGTTTTTATTGATTTCTGAACAGATTGCTGTTCCCGTATTTGTTCGGAAAAGTGGGGATAAAAGTTACAAGTACTTATAATAGGTTCAAGAAAAGATAGTTCAGGATTCTACCTGGTTTATTTTCTGAGTTATTTCCCTAACGATTTCATCAAGCTCGATGGAGGATGTCTCAAGTAAGGCAATCAGCTCTTTTCTTTCTTCTGTATCATAAATATCTTTTAATAAAGAGGTGAGGCTTAGAATGGAAGCAACCGGTCGTCTAAACTCATGCGAACTCAGCCAGGCAAGATGCCGCAACGCATTATTCTGCTGATTTATTTTTTCTTCCTTTTCCTTTCGCTCTGTAATTACTGTTTCTACAACAATATAATATTCCAGGTCAGCTTCCTTATCAAAAACAGGGCTACCGTTTATCTGAACCCAGTACTCTTTACCGGTTTTAGTATAATTAATATTCTCGGCAATAAAAGTCTGGCTATCCTTTATAGATTTATCCAGCAAAGCACTTATTTCCCTGTTGGTATTTTCTCCTGCTAATAGTTCTTTACTTCCATGTTCTGTTAATTCATCTGCAGTATAATTTGTGTAATGTACAAAAGCTTTGTTAACCCAAATTATATTTCCCTCTTTGTTATAGACTTTTATGTGGTTGTCAATCTTATTTATAATTTCTGCCAGGCGCCTGTTTTCTTTATTAGATTGGCTGATCAGTCCAATATGTTCTTCCAAAACGCTGTTTAATTCTTTTTCTTTTTGATATGCCTCCTGTAGTTTTTGTTCCTGGTTTACATTGTCGGTCACGTCGGTTATCAGCACCATTCTGCAGGTAAGCTTATTAAAATACACAGTATGAGATACGATGGAAACAATAAAGACCTCCCCCGATTTTTTCATGTGATTCCAAACACCCGAATAATTTATGGCGAATTTCAAATCTTTTATCGTTTCAACTAATTTGGGGCTATCCTCTACAGGCCGGATATCTTTAATCGTCATTTGTAAAAACTCAGATCGTGTATATCCGTATTTTTCAATCGCAGCATCATTTACTTCAATAAATTTTAAATCTGAAGTACTATACAGCCACATTGGGTTGGGATTAGCAGCAAACAGCGTACGGTATTGCCTTTCGGAAACGATGAGCCGTTTTTGCTGGCGTTTCATTTCGAAATATAAAATAATAGCGGTAACAGTTACAAAGAAAGAACCTTTACTGATTCGGATAAACAACCTTACCTGATTGCTGGCATCCAAGGCAAACCAATCTATCAGATTATCGCTAAAATACACCCAGCACAAACCGGTTATAAGATATAGCAGAGGAATTCTGTATAATTTTAGTTTCATGTGAGCGCCCGCAAGTATTAATTGGTATAGTTATAATACTGATACGTAAATTATTCGCCGGGGTTGTATAAATAATAAAAAACTTAATTTATAGTTTATTGAAGAAATATTATTGAAGCATTCCCATTCCTGACATGGGATCGGCTCCTTTTTTAAGAACAAATTCGCTGTAAATAAGATAAGCTCCAGTGGCTGCTATGGCATCACCTTCGTTAAGTCCTGATACGATTTCAACAGCTTCAGAACTTTCTGTACCCGTTTGCACTGTACGTGGTTCAAATGTATTTTGCCCTGTTTTTACGTACACCTGCGTTCCTTTTTGACTGCGTACTATAGCAGTTAAAGGAACCGTAAGTTTTAAAGAGCTGTTTCTGTTCAGCTTTATCTGCACCGGCATTCGGGGTTTTAACATGCCTGAAGGGTTAGGCAAAACAGCCCTGAAAAGCGTCAGCTGAGTTGTAGGTTCATATTCAGGATTAATAAAACTTACTGTCGCATTGAGTAATTGATTTTCAAAACCCGGTATAAGTAGTCCAATCTTTTCACCAATTTTAATTTCGGAAGCTTCCCCGGGATATAATTCGCCCTCGACCCATACTCTGTCTAACTTTTCAAATGCATAAACGGCTGCTCCTTCCGGTAAATATTGACCTTCCGTAGCCCTTATTTCGTTTACAATACCTGCTTGCGGAGCAAAAAAAGTAACCTGAGGTGTTGTTTTCCCGGCTTTTCTGATGTGCGCAAGCTGTTTTTTACTCATACCAAAAAGTAGGAGCTTCTTTTCAGCGGATTGAAAGAAGGATACATACCTTGGATTTTCCCTGCCAAATTCCCTAAGTTGAGCCCAGGCTAATAAATATTCCTGCTGCAATGTTAAAAGTTCTTCACTAAAAAGCTGAAATAATGCTTCGCCCTTTTTTACTGAAGTTCCTGTTTCTTTTATAAAAAGTTTATCGATGCGTCCTCCAATTTTCAAGCTCACAACCTCAGATTGTTCCGGGTCTGCAGCTATTCTTCCATTAATAATCTTTTTTGAAGCCAGCGAACCTGTACCTGCTTTCATTAATGTGATGTTAGCAAGCTTGAGTTGCGCATCTGTAAATTTTATAGAATTGGATTTACCCAAATTTTCTTTTACAGGAACCAGATCCATCCCGCAAACAGGACAGGAACCAGGTTCATCTTTTACAACTTTCGGATGCATCGGACAGGTATACTGCTGATGCAAATGATGCTGCCCTGCATCGTGAGAGCCTGAATCAATAGCTGTAACTGTATTCTTTTGGCCAGTACAGGCCGCAAGAAAAACAACCAAAAACAATACTACAAGAATTTTAAGTTTCATCATCTCTTATTCTGAAATTGCAATAAAGCTTTCACTGTCAACCAGGTAATGTGCATTGGCAGCAATCTGATCGCCAGAAGATAACCCTTTTTTTACCTCAACTTTACCGTTCAATCGCATACCCGGAACGATTTCCCTCGGAGTAAAAACACGCTCATTTTTTACAAATACCAGTTGTTTTGTACCCAGATTGATTACTGATGCTGCAGGAATCCACCATGCATCTTTGACTTCCACAGGAAGTTTTGCCTGAACTAATTGCCCTATTTTCAACTCGCCTGCATTGGAAACATTCAAACGGACTTTTAAAAAACTTTCTCCGGCAGTATAAAAAGGAAGAATCTGTTCAATATGAGCATTTTCAAAAGTAGTTCCATTTGAAAATAACGGAACCTTTTGGCCTTCGCTCACCTGTTTTACATTTTCGGGGGGAATAGTAATTTCTGCCCATACTGCTGAAGTATTTACAACTTTAAACAGAACCTGACCGGTATTTACGTAGCTGCCTTCCTGTAATAAAGATGTAGTATTATTGTCAGAGACCGGAGCTGAGGCCGTGTTGACTGTTTCCATTCCTCCACCCATCACCGGTTCCTGTGAGGATGTGATGTTACCTGTAACAGCATTCTGAACCGGTCGCTGAGCACTTTCATCTACTAAATAACCAGAATAAGGGCTATAAATTGCAAAGCTATATCTTTCTTTTCCCGAACGTATTACCTGCTCAACCTGCGCCTCTGTAACTCCCAGCAGATACAGTTTATTTTTAGCAGAAGCAATTAAGCTCCTGTTTTCCGGATCCATATTTACCAGGTAAATTAATTCCCTCTGCGCTGTAACCAATTCAGGACTGTATATTTCAGCAAGTTTCTGCCCTTTATTAACACGCTGATAACGATATTTTAGATATAATTTTTCTATCCTTCCGGAAAAACGTGCAGAAATTGAATGTATCTTGCGGGTATCATAAGTAATAATTCCAGGGACAGTAACAGTTGTTTTTACAGATTGTGAATCAGGCCTGACCACATCAATATCACTTATAATTACTTCATTGGGCGATTTTAGTAAAGAAGTCAGGTTTGCGGGAACTCTCAATGTATCTGCTGCTGATTTTTGGCGCACTAAATTCATCCCGCAGATCGGACAATCTCCAGGTTTATCTTTTACAATTTGCGGGTGCATCGGGCAGGTATAGCGTGTTTCTTCATTTGCACTTCCTTTTGTATGTTCGTACTGATCGCAGGAAACAAGCATCTGGACGATCAGCATAACTGCAAGAACAAGCGTATTACTTTTCAATCTCTTTTTCATACTCCGCAATCATTAAATAATAATTCTCCATTTCATCCAAGTATTTCATCCGTGCCATATTCAACTCTTCCCATGCTCGTATCACAGTTGGGAGATCGGATTGATTTTCTTCGTAAGCGATATGGCTTGCATCAAAACTTTTCCTGAGGGCAGGAATAATCTTTTGCTGGTAATTATCCAGATGATGTTCCATCACCATCAGATCACTTAACATTGACTGAATTATATTTTCGGTTTCTATCAGCCTGGCACGACGCTCGTTTTTCATTGCTTCAATATTAAGCTGCATTGCTTTTACTTCTGATCTATATCCTTTAGCCGACCAGGGAGCAATGGGAATAGAAATCATAGCCATTGCCGTGAACTGGGCAGGCATCATGGCATCCCTGTTCGCCATATGATCAAAGCGGATCCGTAGATCCGGCCTGGCTTCTGCCTTTGCTGCTTCTGTATTTAATTTCATCGAAGCTATATTTTTATCTATCTTGCGGATTTCGCTTCTCGACTGGCTTAAATAGCTCGTGTCAATACCTGCAAGCGGATTAAATTTCACTTCGGTAGAAGTATCTATTTTAAAAACCTCCTGCGCAGGCCTGTTCATCAGTGTATTGAGGCCAATCTGCTTTTTGCGGATCTCGCTTTCAAGCAGCATCTGCATGTTTTCTACATCAAAAAGCTTTGCTTCTGCTGCATAAATACTGCTTAAGTTTCCTTTATTATAGGAGTAGCGTATCCGGGCAAGCTTTTTCAAGGTTAATAGTATTCTGTCATTTTCCTGCACTACTTCCATCCTCTTTTCGGCTACTAACCATTGATAATACAGTTTTCTGGCGGTAAACCTTAAATCGTTAAAAGCGTTCTCCCTGCCTTCAATTTCGACTGAAGAAAGCGAACGCTGATATTCCTGTTTTCTATTGAGCTTTGCAGGATTGGGAATTTCCTGTTCCAGAGAGAACATTAGAGCACCTTTGTCCTGTTCAACAACTTGACCCTGCCGGGGATAGGGTGTCATATAAGTTCCCGCACCAATCATGGGAGGCATCCATGCCTTTGCACCTTGTGCCTGAACTGAGATGCTTTTAGCACGGCTGTTGAATGCTTTTAAATAAGCATTATTCTGATCAATACGGTTTAAAATAGTATCAAGTGTCAGGCTTTCCTGCCCCAATGCTTGTAGCTGCAGCAATAAAACTGCTGCAAATAGTACGTATTTCTTAATGTTTAACATCATACACTTCTATTTTTCCAAATTTTTTCAGCTCATATTCCTTTGTCATTTCAAAAACAACCGGTGTAACCAGCAGAATATGAATAGATGAAGTAAATACACCACCTATCATCGGCAATACAATGGGTAACATTACATCGGTTCCTACTCCTGTAGCCCATAAAACAGGTATTAAACCAAATAAAGAGACTGAGACGGTCATGATTTTAGGACGAAGACGCTTAGCTGCACCTTTAAAAACATAGTCTCGCAGATCTTTTTTACTGATTGTTTCATTTGAATTCCCTTTAAGTTCCACCAGTTCCCGCATAGCTTCATTCAAATAAACTACCATAACCATTGCCGTTTCTACTGCCAGTCCGAAAAGTGCAATAAAGCCAACTGCTACAGCTACCGAAAGATTAATTCCGTAAAAATACACGATGAAAACGCCCCCGATTAGGGCAAAAGGAATAGTAATAAGATTCAAAAGGGCCTCCCGAAAGGACCGGAAAGTAAAATAGAGAATAAAGAAAATGATAATTAAAACCAGCGGAATAATCAGTTTCAGAGTTTGTGTTGCCCTGATCTGGTTCTCCCATTGCCCGCTCCATTCTACATAATAACCTTTGGGAAGAGCGGTTAAACCATGATTCAATTTAGCAATTGCTTCTTTTACTGTAGAGCCAAGATCGCGTCCACGCACGTTAAATAAAACAGCTCCGCGTAGCATAGCATTTTCGGAGTTAATCATCGGAGGGCCATCTTCAAAACAGATATCAGCCACGGATGACAAAGGAATATTACCCATTGACGAAGTAGGAACAGGAATCCTTCTGAACTGATCCAGGCTGTTTCTGAATTGTTGCGCAAGCCGTACACTGATCGAGAAGCGCCTACGCCCTTCTACCGTTGTTGCAACGGGAGCGCCCCCAATGGCAGATTCAACCACACTGTTAACTGCGTCAACACTTAGTCCATATCTCCCAAGGGCGTCTCTTTTCACATCCATTACCAGATATTTCCCCCCGGTAACAGGTTCAACATACAAATCATTCACACCGGGAATATCTTGAAGAAGTGTCTTTATTTTCTCAGAAGAAGAATAAATAGTATCTAAACTTTGCCCGTAAACTTTTACTCCTACATCGGTACGAATACCTGTTGCAAGCATATTGATCCGGTTAATAATGGGTTGAGTCCAGCCATTAACCACTCCCGGAATCTGAAGCCTGGCATCAAGTTCTTGTATAATATCCTGTTTGGTTTTTCCTGCCCGCCATTCTGACTTTGGCTTCAGCATAATAATTGTTTCGATCATGCTGATTGGGGAGTTATCGGTTGCTGTATTCGCCCTTCCGGCCTTTCCCAAAACCTTTTCTACTTCAGGAACAGACTTGATAATCTTATCCTGCACCTGTAAAATTCGTTTTGCCTCTGAATTGGAAATATCCGGAAGTGTGACGGGCATAAACAGGATAGAACCTTCGTCAAGCGGAGGCATAAATTCTGTACCTAGGCTGAACATCATCGGAATTGCAACTGCAAATGCTACGATATTAATCCCAATGGTTGTTTTACGCCAGTTGAGGCACCATCTTAAAACAGGGCCATATACGCGTTCTAAAAAATTATTTACCGGATTTGATCCTTCCCGCCTAAACTTTCCACGCATAAAAATATAGATCAGCACCGGAGCTACGCTTATCGCAACAAGTGTATCCACCAGCATAATAAAAGTTTTAGTCCAGGCTAAAGGGCTGAAAAGCTTCCCTTCCTGCCCTGTCAGAAGAAATACCGGCAAAAAGGAAGTGATTACAATTATTGTACTCCAGAAAACACTGGGACCAACCTGTTTTGCAGATTTTTCTATAATCTCGAGCCTTTCCTGGTTTGTTAATTTACGGTCGGACATAACTAATTTCTTATTGTTGGATACTGTTAGCTTTGAATTTCTTTACCATGAGCAGCATCCGCAAGGTGCCGATAGGCATTTTCAACCATTACAATAGCATCATCTACAATTACTCCGATAGACAAGGCAATACCCGTAAGCGACATAATATTGGATGTAATACCGAAAGCATTTAATAGAATAAAGCCAATTGCTATTGATAAGGGAAGCTGAATGAGGATTACAAAAGCACTCCTCCAGTGAAAAAGAAATATCAACACAATAATGGCGGCAACTATCATTTCCTCGATCAAGGTTTGTTTAACAGAACTTACAGACTCCTCAATAAGTCCGCTTCTGTCATAAACGATATTAAACTTCATACCCTTAGGCAAGCCTTTTGCTACCTCGAGCATTTTTTGTTTTACATCTTTTATTACCCGATCGGCATTTTCGCCGTAACGCATTACCACAATTCCTCCTACAGCCTCTCCTTCGCCGTTCAAATCAAAAATCCCCAGTCGTGTTTCTCCTGTCATCTGAACTGTACCGACATCAGCGATGGTTACAGGAACAGAGTTTACACTGCTTACAGGAATGCGACTAATCTGCTCTATGGAATTAAGATAACCGGTGGTTTTAATAATATAGCCTACATCGCCTAATTCGATCTTTCTGCCTCCGGCTTCATTATTATTGCTACGAATTGAAGCAATAACTTGAGGCACTGAAAGTTTAAAATATGCGAGTTTATTTGGATTCAGTGTTACCTGGTATTGTTTTTGAAACCCTCCGAAGGAAGCTATTTCACTAACTCCCGGCACATTCTGCAATCCAAATTTCACATACCAGTCCTGAACTGCACGTTGCTCACCCAAATCCATTCCGGGAGCATCCAGCGTGTACCATAAAATATGCCCCACGCCTGTTCCGTCAGGACCTAATGAGGGTGTAACACCTGAAGGAAGTAGTTTTGAAGCATAATTAAGACGTTCAAGAACACGTTCGCGAGCCCAATAAACATCGGTATCATCATTAAAAATAATATAGACAAAACTCATCCCAAACATGGAAGAACCCCGCACATACTTCACCTGCGGCAATCCCTGTAAATTAGTAACTAAAGGATAAGTGATTTGGTCTTCAATGATCTGCGGGCTCCTTCCCATCCATTCTGTAAAAACAATCACCTGATTTTCTGACAAATCGGGAATAGCATCAATTTTATTCTGCCGGATGGAATAAATTCCCCATCCGAATAAAATTACAGCTACCAGAAGAACCAGGGTGCGGTTTCTTAAAGAAATCGAAATGAGTTTTTCTATCATAAGAAAATTAATGAACGTGATGAACGCTATCAGTTGAAGAAATTTCTGAACCTTTTTCCACCAGGTTCATTCCGCATTTTGGACATTTGCCCGGTTTATCACTTATTACTTCCGGGTGCATAGGGCAGGTGTAAGTTACTGCTGTTTTTTGTACTGCTGCTGAATCTTCTGTTTTCTGATTTACAGAAGAATTTGTTGCATTGTTACAAGCCGAAAAAGCGATTGTTAAAGAAGCTGCAAGAGCTGCAATTAGAGTTTTCATGTTCTGAATGATAATTAATTGTAAAAAATATTGAAAAACTACTGGCAGAAATTACCAGAAAAAGATAGTTGCCTGAGTCAGAAGATCAGGTTGAGAGAAGACAGGAAAAGATCAGATACGGAAAATACAATGCAGGATATAATTGGAAACAGCATGTACCCGTGGAGGTGCATTGCTTACCGGGTAATCATGAATAATGGCTGTAAGGCCGGGAAAAGAAAAACTTGTAAAGCTGCGGATGATCGGAATTGAGGAAATAACTTTGGCAAGAAAAGAAGCTTCGGATGCAGTGTGCGATTTATCCAGCTTGACTTGTTTTACTTCATCTTTACAGCAATTTTCGGCTTTCTCTTTTTTCATGCCGCAATTACTGCATACCTTATTATGTGCTTTCTCCCCCAGTTCCCAGTTAATAAGTTTGCCCATACAATAATGTAATTGTACAGTTGCCCCGCTTGATATACCGAGATAGAAAAACGCCAATATGGTTACAAGAGCTTTTTTCATTTAATGCTACAAATATATGCAGAAATTAAATAATAAAATAAATTAGATGTTGAGGCTTTATTTTTTACAGAACGAATTAATAATCCCATATTCCAGCCCTCTTAACTCTGCTAAGCCTCTTAATCGGCCTATGGCGGAATAACCGGGGTTCGTTTTCTTTTTTAAATCGTCCAGCATCTGGTGCCCATGATCGGGCCTCATTGGAATACTTATTTCTCTTTTATGACAAACCTGTACAATTTCCTTTACTACAGCATACATATCCACATCTCCCTCCAGGTGGTTATCCTCATAAAAATCACCAAATTCGTTTCTTTTTGTGCTGCGTAAATGAATAAAGTTGATCCTGTCAGCAAACTTGTGGACCATCTCGGCAAGACGATTGTCTGGGCGCACACCAAAAGAGCCCGTGCAAAAACATAACCCATTCCTTAGAGATGGTACGGCTTTTATCAGGAAATCGATATCCTCAGCAGTGCTTACTACACGGGGCAAACCTAAAATACTATATGGAGGATCATCTGGATGAATGACCATATTAACATGGTTCTCTTCGGCCACCGGGATAATCTGTTTTAAAAAATAGATAAGGTTTTGTCGTAATTTTTCAGCGTTGATTTCTTTATAGGCAGCTAAAGCTGTTCTGAATTGCTCAAGAGTAAAACTTTCCTCGCTTCCCGGCAAACCGGCTATGATATTTCTTTGCAGCAGGAGCTTATCATCTTCGGTCATTTCTTCAAACCGTTGTTCAGCCCCCGATAGTTCTTCGGCAGTGTAATCCTGCTCTGCTCCTTCCCTTTTCAGGATAAATACATCAAACGCTATAAAAGCTGCTTTTTCAAATCGCAAAGCTTTTGATCCGTCTGCTACCGTAAAACTAAGATCGGTACGTGTCCAGTCAAGAACAGGCATAAAATTATACGTAATGATTTTTATGCCGCAAGCTGCCAGATTCCGGATACTTTGCTTATAATTTTCAATATAAACTTCAAAACCTTCGCTTTGCGTTTTAATATTTTCATGCACCGGAACACTTTCTACCACGCTCCAAACCATGCCCGCCTCTGCAATTTCATCCCCGCGTTTTTTTATTTCTTCCACAGGCCAGATCTCGCCGTTTGGAATATGATGCAGCGCAGAAACAACGCCGGAACAACCTGCCTGTCTTATATCCTGAAGGCTTACTGAATCTTTTGGCCCGTACCAGCGCATGGTTTGCTGCATCGGATACTGCCCGTTAACAGAATAATTTGAACCCATCAGATGTTGATTTATACTCCTCCAAATATTGAAAAGCCACCATCCACACAGATCATTGCACCCGTTACAAATTTTGAGGCATCACTTAGTAACCAAACCAAAGCTCCTTTTAATTCATCCGGATGCCCGAATCGTTTAAATGGCGTCTGCCTGATGGCCAGTTCTCCCCTTTCCGTATATCCGCCATCGGGTGTGGTTAACAAATTTCGGTTTTGTTCTGTAAGGAAGAAACCTGGTGCCAACGCATTCATCCGGATCGTATCCCCATAGCGTCTGGCAAGTTCAACTGCAAACCACTGATTATAACAGTCCATTGCTGCCTTTCCCATATTGTACCCCAGCACCTTAGTAATGGCTCTTTTGGAATTCATTGAAGAAATATTTACAATACTTCCTTTACCTGCAGTTTGTGCAATAGCTTCGCCGAAAATCTGTGTTGGAAGCAATGTTCCCCACACATTCAACTCCATTACTTTTTTCATTCCTTCCAGGTTCATCTTAAAAATATCTTCATCCGCATTCAGCACTCCTTCAGGACGGTTACCGCCGGCGGCGTTTACAAGGCCATCTATTTGGCCAAATTCACTTATAATTTTTGAACGTGCACTTTGCAAATCCTCCTCATTCATTACATCGGCAATAAGGGCAATGGCTTTTCCGCCGTTTTGGTTAATCTTCTGTGCCCGCTCTTCTGCAATTATTTTGTTTCTGCCGAGGATGCCTACGGTTCCGCCTGCCTCTACTATCCCGTTAACAAATGCTTCTCCCAAAATTCCGGTGCCACCGGTTACTACAATTACCCTATCCTTTAAAGAAAACAGTTCTTCTGACATAAAATTGTTATTGTGATTTTAAGAATGAAATTAGTACAATAATAACTTTTTCTTTTGCTATACCTTAAGGTAAAGAAGATTTATTAATAAAGAAGATTAGTTCTGTGCTCAAATACGTAAATTAGAATATAAATTATACCTAAATTTTAAGTCATGAAAATCTATTTAAACCCAACTGGGGTAAAATCCTTTATGATAGGATTACTTATCAGTTTTATGAGTATCGGTACGCTGCTGGCTGACGCTCTACCTATTGACCAGGCTCAAATGCTAGCCGACTGGAAACGTGCAAAAGAATACACCAAGGAGTACCTGGACGCCATGCCGGAAGATGGAATTAATTTCAAACCTACTCCTGAAATTCGTTCATTTGCCGAACAAATGCTGCATATAGCAAATGCAAATTATGCTTTTGGTGCAGGAGCTTCAGGAAAAGCAAATCCTAATGAAGGAAAAGACCTGGAAAAAATGAATGATTTTAAAACCAAAGCAAGTCTCACCAAAGTCGTTATGGACAGCTATGATTATGTAATTAACGCTTTGCAGGGAACCAATAATTCACAATTATCAGACAAGGTAAAAATATTTAATATGGATTTAGAAAGGGGCCTCGCATATGAAAAGGCTTTTGAGCATCAAACCCATCACCGCGGGCAATGCACGATCTATTTAAGGTTAAAAGGTGTAAAACCGCCTCAGGAAAAATTATTTTAACAAGTATAAACATTGATAAAAGTCCCAAATATGGGACTTTTGCTTTTTAACATAAATCCTTCACACAAAAAGACCTTTTTTTGACAAACTATTTTGCATTCATTGAAGAGAATTAAAATATCTTTAGAAAAAACAATAAGTTAAACTGGAATTAGTGAGTTTTTTGGCTCAAAAAACTAAAAAAGAAGAAAATTTTTCTCATTCATTAATTTCTTTTGACTTCTGATGTAATATGATGAAACTTAAAAGAACAACAAGCGATCATAAAGATTTCCAAGATTTAATTAAATTACTGGACAATGATTTAGCGGCACGATACAGTAATCATGAATATAAATACAATGTGAACATTAACATTGACCGCCTTGACACGGTTGTTCTTGCTTATATCAATAAAGTAACCATCGGTTGCGGATGCTTTAAAGAAATAAATGAAGATACAGTAGAAATTAAAAGAATGTATGTTCACCCCCAACTAAGAGGCTTTGGAGTTGCTTCTGCCATTTTAGAAGAATTAAGCAACTGGGCAAAGGAACGGTATTATATAAATTTGGTACTGGAAACAGGGAAACAACAACCTGAAGCCATTAAACTTTATAGTGAACACGGCTTCTCAATTATTGAAAACTTTGGCCCCTATATTAACTCTCCCGGTAGCCTTTGTATGGGAAAATCAATTAAAACCTCCTCCTGGCGATAGTTTTAACTATAAATTCATGAAGCAACTACTTTTCATCCTGCTACTTCTTTCACCTTTTTTCAGCAGTGCCCAGCAACATGTCCGCTGGCCGAAAGGTAAAAAGGCCGCTATTATTTTAACATATGATGATGCATTAAAATCACAGATTGATATTGCAATTCCTCAGCTTGATTCTGCAAATCTGAAAGGCACTTTCTTTTTAGACACTTATTTTAATGAACAGGATTTAAGCCGATGGCGGGCGGCAGCGAAAAAAGGGCACGAACTTGCAAATCATACACTTTATCATCCCTGCGCTGCCTCATCTGTAAAAACGAAGCCGGAGTACAGCTCTGAGAATTATACCCTTAATAGCATAATAAGAGAGATTGCAACCATGAATAAGCTACTATATACTATTGATAACAAAACATCACGTACCTACGCTTACCCTTGCACTGAAACAGTTGTGGGCGGAGGAAATTATCTGGATACTTTACGACGTTCATCTTTAGTAAAATATGCACGCTCCGGCGGAGATAAAAATTCGATAATTACTGATTTCAAAACCCTTGACAACTTCCAGGTGCCCAGCTGGGCTGCTGCAAATAATCCGACTGGTGATGAATTAACAGATTTTGTAAAAAGAACGCAGACTGCAGGCGGCCTTGGAATTTTTATGTTTCATGGTGTAGGCGGCGACTATCTGCAAATTTCAGCACAAGCCCACCGTCAGTTACTCAAGTATTTAAAGGATCATGAAAAAGAAATCTGGATTACTACTTTTCAGGAAGTAATGGATTACGTGAATAAAAATCTGAAACAGTAGCCCTCTAAACCTTTTTCATCCCACGATTCTAATTAACCTCCAGATCATTTTTTGAAGGCAACCTGGGGAAACGTGCATGAGGTTCGGTTTGATACCAGTAAGCTACCGAACTGATATCCGATTGCTGCGGTAAATACCTTCCGCCGCTTCTCCAGCCAAGGTCCTGAATGGTAACTTTTAATTCCTTGTTAAAACGGATAGGATCCATAATATGCCAGCGGTATAAACCAAAGCGTTCCTGCGATTTATACGCTCCGTCGGGACGAATTACCTGTGGCAAGCCCGTATATGCTGTACTAAACTCGGTATACTTACCCTGGCGATCGAAATTATACGAACCGCAAAAATAATCTTCTGTTCCTGTGCCGGCTATAGTTGGAAATTTGTTATCCCCATCCATATAAAATTTAATCTCTCCTTCTCCCCACCAGCCATTATTATTAACGCCCCAGGCAAGATACGTACCCACGTACTGACCCTTACCTTTTATACCATCAACCAGGGTATGCAGAGAGCCTTTGGTAGGATTGCTGCGATTAAATTGGGCATGAAAATAAGCAGCGTCAGCCGGAACGTCTGTTAATGTATAATCAATCTGATAATATAAAGTCATCCTTTCAGTATTGATATTTTCCATCGTAATCCTGCATTTTCTTCTGAAAGGCATTGCCCAATAGCAGTTAAAAGCACTTCCTGGATTTACCGTTACTGCAAGCGAATTTAAATGTGCATACTCTCCCCAACCCATTCCAAAAAAGTCACCAACAGGAACTTCTACCGATGGTTCTTTTTCATCATCCCAATAAAATCTAAGAATTGAATAGCGCCAGTTCCCCGTTGGTGTCATCCAGATATGCTGTATTGCTCCCGGGCCGGTTATTTCAGCAAGGGTGAACGTCTGCCCCGGTTCTATGTGGATATACGGATTGACTTTCCAGCCCTGGCCCAATTCACGGGCAGCGCCTTTTGCATTTCCTTCCTGAAGCGTTGCCATTCCGCCTTTTCCTGGTTCGCCGGTTAAATTTTCCGGACTTATAGACCGGGTTTTAGCATCCGAAGTACGGTATAGATTTCCCAATCCTAGATCCAGTCCGTTAAATTTTTCTTCCTTCTGGGCATAAGAACAAACGGATAGAAAAAGCAGGACAGTCAGTATGTGTAGAAATTTCATGGGTTTATGGGTTAGAAAAACAAGATAGCAAATTTTGAGAGTTGAGAACAAATGTTGTTTCTCAAAAAATGTTATACTTCGTGGATTTCGTATCTGTAAGCTTCTTTTAATGGCCTTATGGGTTGATTTAGCATTTCACTAAGTATCTTGATCACGCATCCCCCAAAATAAAATATGAAAGACGAGTAGAAAACGAAAAGCATAATCAGTACAATTGAGCCCGAGGTTCCATAAATAGTTCCGATGTTGCTTTTTGACAGGCAGAACCGCAGAACAATTTTCCCGATATCAAACAAGAGGGTTGTTAATAATCCTCCACTAAAAGCTATTTTCCACAGTGGTCGCCCTACTGTAAGGAATCGGAAAATGCAGCTGAACCAGGCTGTTGCTATGAGAATAAACACTACCTCATTTATCGTGGTATTTAGGTATTTACCAATTTCAGGCAACAAATAATCAATATAATTGCCTAACAAAGCCTGTACTCCTTCTATTAACAATCCTATAACAAACAATATTCCCGCTAATATTATAATAACCAGGGAGCGCAATCTTCTTTTGAGGCCAAACATAAAACCTGCATTGGGTTTTATACGGATCTTCCAGATTTGATTCAGGGAATTTTCGATTACAGAAAAGAGCGTTGTAGCAACAAAAATAAGGAATAAAAACCCGAAAACGGTAACGTACCAATTTTGGGCAAGTGCTGTAATATGTTCGGCAACTTCCTGTATTTGTCCCGCAGCACGACGCCCCAACATAATCTGCAGGCGCAAAATAAGTTGCGAACTGAGCCTGTCTTGCTTAAAAAATACCCCTAACAGCTGGATAATGATGATAAGGATAGGCGTAATAGCAAAAGTACTGAAAAAGGAAGTAGCTCCTGCCATTCGCAAAGGATCGTTCTTTTTTAATTCCTGAAAGGACTGTTTAATAAGCCGGCCAGTAAACATAATGCCTGGAATCGCTTTATTAATTATGGTAGCTGATCTGCTCAAAACTTTATAAATATATAAATTCTGATACAGCTTTCAGACAAAAAAAGCGCCTGCTAATTGAATAACAGGCACTTATGTTTGGTAAAAATACTGTGGCAAAATCAGTTATCTTTTACCCGGTTTGCTTCTGCTTCAGAAGCGGTATCACGTCTCCGGGCAGATTTCAGGCTTTGGTTTCCAAAATTATAAGTAAACGTTAAACGGATATTACGGCTTTCATATAACTGCCGGAAGTTGACATCTATTGCCTGGTACTTTATAGTTGCTTTTGTTTTATCGGTAAAAAGCAGATCGTTGCAATTCAGGCTTAGCTTTCCTTTTTTATTCATAATCGTTTTCTGAATGCCGAGGTCCAAACTGCCAAGGTTGTCTATCATGATAAACTCATTCAGAAACCGTGTCATGTAATATCCTGATACTTCAAAGTTCCATGATTCTGTCGGCTTGAATGCAACCTGCCAGTAGGCTAACCAATTCCATTTTCCTCTGTTAAAATTACTGCCCAGATATTCTGCTTTATAGTGGTTATAAATCAGTTGATTGCCACCATAGCCGCTTACCTTTTTTCCGAATTGAATAGGAAAATTAAGTTCGGCAGCGAAATTATCGTAAGAAGCGAGATTTTCGGAGGTGGTATAGGTGAGATTCCCTTCCTGTCGTGGCGCATTATCAAATATGACATCGTGCTTCTTATTGTAACTGAGGGCAAAGAACGGTTGCTTCTCGTATGTAAAAGAAAGTTTATACTGATCGGCTGTTTCAGGTCGCAGTAAAGGATTACCTTTTGTATATGTTAACGAATCTAAAAATTCAACAAAAGGATTTTGCTGCTGGTAACTGGGCCTGTTAACCCTTCTGCTGTATTGAACAACGGTGGCTATCTTGTTTGTTATATTTCTGGTAATGAAAACAGATGGGAAAAACTGCCAGTAATTGCGGTTCAACACCTCCTGTGACTGGCTTTTTCCACTTGCCATGGTTTGTTCTGCCCGCAAGCCGCCCTGTAACTCCCATTTATTAAATTTCTGATAATAAGAAGTATATGCCGCATTTATATTTTCTGTATATCTGAAATCTGTACTTCGTTTGTTATCAATAATACCGCTTTGCCTGTAAGTCAGGAAATTATCAATAGTAGCAAGGCTTACCTTTGCTCCCGCTTCAAAACGCGAGGTTTTACCTAAAGGATGTGTATAATCTGCTTTAAGAACTCCAAACCTTACAGGATTATCTACCAGCTGATTATTTATATATTGAGTTCCGTCGGTTAGCCTGTTAATAATCACGCCATCGTTATTAATACTGAATTTCGAGTAATCCAGGTCGATATTCAAATCTCTTCCCGCTGTATCAAAACTATGCTTCCAGTTCAGGTTACCTGAAAAATTACTTCTTGTGCTTTTGGTAGTGTTAATAGTTTGAAAGGCACTCAACAAAGCATCGTTTGCAACCTGTAATTGCTGGGTATTATTATTTGCTTCCCGTAATCCATCCCGGGTAAAACCTCGCACAATAACACCAAAAGTATTTTTCTTATCAGCGTATAAATCTGCTCCAGCCATAAAATTATGACTATCTCCTTTGCCAGGACTGTAATTTGTCTGAAAGAAGCGGTTGGTATTTATTATGCGGCTAAACTCGCTGTAGTCGTAATAATTGTGATGAAAAAAACTATAACTGCCAAAAAGATTCCATTTGCCATTACGGTGATTCAGATTCAAAGTTGGACTTAACCGGTAAAAATTACGATCTAAATAAGGAGTTGACTTATCATACAGCCCCACCCCGCTTGAAAGGCTGAAGCTGCCATTAGTGCCAAGATTTGCATTCTTTTTAAGGATAACATTAATAACGGATCCACCCGCCGCATCGTATTTCGCTCCGGGGTTCGAGATCACCTCCATCTTATCAATATTGGCAGAACTTATTTCTTTTAATACCTGAGATATATCGGTATATTGAGAAGGCCTTCCATCCACCAAAATAATGGGCGTTCCTTTTCCGATAATGGTTACCTTATCATTCGAAACCATCACTCCCGGAACTTTCTTCAACACCTCCAAGGCTGTTGATCCGGCAGCTGTTGCACTTGCCGCTACATTCACTACTAATTTATCCGCCCGTTGTTCAAGAAATGGCTTCCGTGCTGTTACGGTTACTTCATTTAAAATTTTTGCTTGAGGAATCAGAATTATTGGCGGTACTGCTGTTTCTGCCTGACTAACAGTTAAAGCCTGATAACTTTTCTGATAACCAACCATTGTTACAGAAATTATATAATTTCCCTGTTGAACCTGCGGAAATACATATGTCCCCATTTCATCTGTAAGCGCTGATTTTAATATGGAAGAATCAGATTTTAAAAGAAGAACGGTTGCAGCATAAGCAGCTTTTTTATTCTCGTCCTGAACAGTGCCTTTTATTGCAGATTGAGGAAAGGCATAATAAACGGAAGTGATACTAAACAGAAGGGTAAAAATAGTTTTCATTGAATTTGATAGTAAATCTCTTTTTATAATTTTGAATAAGACATTCAAAAAGAGTTTTACCCCTATCTGCAAAAGAAAAAATTTCCCTAGCATTCCCTAAGGAAGCGATATATAAAAAGGTTTTCAAACGGAACAAAAACGTTTAAAAAGAAAATTAAAGCCTTTTTATTTGAATATTTCTATACCAAACATCTGCCCCGTGATCTTGTAAACCGATTTTCCCTTTCTTGAAACTACCAAAGTCCGGCATATCTTTGAACTTACTGTTTTGTATCAGTTTTTTCCAGGAATCGTCCCACATTGTGGTAGATAAAACATGCTCATTGTTCATGTAAAAATCCAGCTTTCCTTTATTTGATACTACTTCAACCTGGTTCCATTCTCCTGCCGGCTTTACTGCATCTTTTGTTAAAGAAAGCAGATCATACAGCTCTCCGGCCCGGTGTTTTTTTAGTTTTCCATCTTCATTTTTCTGGTTATCTGCAACCTGCATTTCCGGACCAGTATACCAGGGATATTCATATCTGGAGTCTTCTTTAATATAAAACATGATGCCGCTGTTTCCTGCAGGGGATATTTTCCACTCAAGTTTCAGATCAAAATTTTCAAATTCCTCATCTGTGACAATATCTCCTCCACCTAATGTCTGCCAGTCGTTTTTCTTTGAGGCATCCAGATGCAGAACTCCATTCTCGGCTTTCCAGGCACTGCCCACAGTATCCTGGCCGTACGTATGCCAACCTTTAGTTGTTTTTCCATCAAATAAGGTTTTCCAATTGGTGGAAGTATCATTATTTGCAGAATGTACAGAATCAACGGTTGAATGTTTTATTCTACCTGAATTGCAGCTACTTAAGGCCACGGCAGCAAAAAGGATTGCAAAAGTTCTATTCATATTTTATTATTAAATTAAGGCGACAGACTTACAAATTACCTTTTTTCATTTCGCTTACTGCATAGTTAGCTGCACGGGCAGTTAAAGCCATATACAATATTGAGGGGCTTTGATTTCCGGTACTGGTCATACAGGCACCATCGGTAACAAAAACATTTTTACAATGGTGCATAGCATTCCATTTGTCAAGTAGAGAAGTTTTAGGATCGCTTCCCATACGGGCTCCTCCCATTTCGTGAATATCTAAACCCGGTGCCTGATGATTTTTGTATTGCTCGATATTCTTTGCACCTGCTTTATCCAGCATTTCAGCACTTTGCGTTAAAAAATCATCAATCAGTTTTTCATCATTATCATCGTAATCAACAGATGTAACAAGTAAAGGCATTCCCCACTGATCCTTTTTGTCTTTACTCAAACGCACATGGTTAGTTTCCTTAGGAATAGTTTCTCCCTGCATGTACATATATACCCGCCATCCTCCAGGTTCGCTGATGGCATCTTTATAAGCACCCCCAATTTCTGCAGGTAATGATTCGCCTCCTGCACGCGGGCGGTAAGCTCCCATAAAGGTAGTATAGCCTCCTACAAAATCGGTATCCTGTTTATGCAGGTTTCGAAAATTAGCGAGAATAGATTCGGCAGGATTTCTTCCGAAATAATATTTATCCTCGTACCCTTCTATTCCGGCATTTAAAGAAGCCCGATACAGATGGAAAGCCACGTACTTACCCAACAAGCCGTTATCATTCCCCAAACCATTGGGAAAACGGTTTGAAGTAGAATTTAATAATACCAGGTTACTGTTTAATGCAGAAGCGTTTACAAAAATAATCCGGGCAAAATAATCGGTAATTTCCTTTGTATTGGCATCAATTACCCGTACACCGGTAGCTTTGCCTTTCTGCTCGTCGTAAATAATGGAGTGAACAACCGAGAACGGCCTGATGGTAAGATTGCCTGTTTTATTTGCCCATGGAAGAGTTGAAGTTACTGAGCTGAAATAACCGCCATAGGGGCAGCCCCGCATACACATATTTCTTGCCTGGCACTTTCCACGGCCCTGATCTAAATGGATTTGATTTGGCTGCGATAGTTGCGCCCAGCGACCCTGAACCATAAAACGGTCTTTATAATGCTGATTTATTTTTTTTGACAGATCTGCTTCCACACAGTTAAAATCAAAAGGTGGAAGAAATTCTCCATCAGGCATTGCTTCCAGTCCGTCTTTATTTCCACAAACACCAATAAATCTTTCTACATGCGAATACCAGGGAGCCACATCCTCGTAACGGATCGGCCAGTCTAAACCGTAACCGTATCTTGCCGGAGCTGTAAATTCAAAAGGACTCCACCGTTGCGTTGCCCGTCCCCAGATCAGCGACTTGCCTCCTACCTGGTATCCTCTTATCCAGTCGAACGGTTTTTCCTGAACATAGGGATGATCTTTATCTTTTATAAAAAAATGAGCCGTATCTGCTCCGTAGCCCGCTGCTTTACTTATCAATGGATTTTCTTCGAGTTCCTCCCGTGTCATCCGGAAACGATGCTTAAACTCCCACGGTGCCATAGTTGCAGTAGGATAATCTTTAATATGTTCGATATTCCTTCCCCGCTCCAGAACAAGCGTTTTTAAACCGTTTTCACACAATTCTTTGGCTGCCCAGCCCCCGCTAATGCCGGAACCAATTACAATAGCGTCAAACGTATTTTTTTTTACACCCGAAGCATTGATGTTAACATTTTTATTATCAGGCATTTTGGTATAGTTTTAAGTAAATTTAAGTTTTTAAATCTTTTGAAGAATGCTTTTTAGAAATATAATCAAGCATTTCTGGGATACACGGACTTTTAGCATTTTGCATATAAAAGGAAGCAACTGTATTCGCTAATAATAAACTTAGATCGGGATCAAGATCCATCAGCATAGCAATACAATACCCGGCATTAAAATTATCACCTGCACCTGTAGAAATTTTAGGATTTGCAATAAAATCGGGAGTACTTTGATAAACTCCTTTCTTATTCCATGCTACAGATTTAGCTGAGTTATGAATAACCAGCGTATCAATATGAATAGCTTTGTAAAGCTCCCCGGCCACCTGCTCTAATTGCTGCACTTCTCCCGGCAAAGACAAAGCCTTATATACAAGTTGTGCTTCATTTTTATTCATGCTTAGTATAACATCGCAGTAAGCAGAAAAACGCCTTATCAGATTTAATGCATCCAGAATTTTCTCACTGCTTCGTTTCGAACAGTCGGACAGATCAAAAAATGCCTTTTTCTTGTTTGATGGTGAATTAAGAGATGGGAGCACTTCATCTAATAAGCCAAGCCAGATACTATTGGAATGATCTAGTTCGCTCCAGTTTACGAGGCAAAAAAGATCGCTGTTGTTATACGACTCTATTATTTTTTCAAGACCTATTGCTGTCCTTATTGTCTGCCAGTCTCCATTATTAAGGTCTTTCATCTGAGCCAGCATTATTTTTCCGTCATTAAATTCTAAGGCAGATGTAAAGCCCGGATTAGTAAAACTAAATAACCGGCAGCCGGGATGCATATTTGTAAAAACAGGGTGAAATGATGGAACACCAAATGCTCCTATACAATCTGTTTTAACGCCCATTTCGGCAAGAGCATTCGCCATTATTGGCATATTTCCACCTAATTTCTGAAATAACTCTTCCGTTTCAAGACTAAAACCTGACCCTTTCTTTGCAGAAATGTAGTTACCGAATTCTTCAATGTCTTCAAAAAAAACAGGCGCAGAATTTTCGGATTTGTCAGAGATCACTTTAACAATAGAATCTACAAAACCATCAAAGCCGGCTGTAACTTTTTTCTGTTGCAGCAACTGCCCGTTTTTAAATAAACACTCTTGCAAATACTGCAGGTTATCCTTCATTAAACTTATCCAGTTTTAACTGAGAAGCAGCGTCTTTATCCAGGTACACTACCGAGTTTTCTATTTTTTGAAAAATACTTGCGGGTACCTGGTTGGTAATTTCACCATCCAAAGCCTTAGAAATTATAGAGGCTTTTTTAGATCCGTGTGCAATCAGAACAGCATGTTTGGCTTCCAGCAAATGTTTAATACCAAGTGTAATTCCTTCTTTCAGTTCAGTTTCCTGTTTGAAATATTTTTGGCCGACTGTTTTTGTAGTCTGATCTAATTCAGAGTGATGCGAATAAGAATTAAAATCAGTTCCGGGTTCATTAAGCCCGATGTGCCCGTTCATTCCTACACCCACCATCATTATATCTATTCCACCTTTCAGACTTATCAGATCATCTATTCGTTTGCATTCTTTATCCAGATCCAACGCAAGTGCATTAAAAAAAATTATCTGGTCGGGCCGGATTTTTAATGGATTGAAGAATTTGGAATACATGTAATGCTTACAACTTCCCTCATTTGTTTCATCCATTCCAACCCACTCATCCAGGCCAACAAATGAGCACTTATCAAAATTCACTTTTCCTTCTTCGGCATACCTTATCAGTACACTTAAAATTCCTGTAGGGGAATCTCCGGAAGGGAAGCAAAGCAGGGCATCCGACTTTTGCTGAATATAACTAACTACAAAATCGGCAGCAGCTACCGACATTTTCTCGTAGTTTGCAAACGTTAAAATTTTCATTACTCTATAGTCTTTACCTGTTTAGCCAGAGATCAATTGGTTTAGCCACTTTCGGTGAAAAGGGAAGTTCAATTTTTCTACCTTCTCCTGCAGATGCATAAGCAGCATAAATAATTTCAAGAACTGCCCTTCCATCCTCACCTGTTACAAGAGGGGTTTTATCTTCCCTTACACATTCAATAAAATGCTTTAACTCGTGGGGGTATCCCTGGTTAAAAACCTCTTCAAAAACAGTAAAGCTCCAGCCCTGGGTTGTATCAGCTTTTTCCATTGCATAACCGTATCCTTCCCTGCTGTATGTTATAGCAGAATTTCCCATAAACAGATCGGCATAAATTACTCCTCCCGTTCCGTAAATTTCACACCGGTCGTCCATACCGCCGTGCTTTGCCCAACTGTTTTCAGCAATGCCTGTAACACCGTTTTCAAATTCAACAATCACTACAGAATTATCTTCCCCTTTTGTGCGGCCTTTATGAAAAACGGTATTCATAGTAGCATACACGCTTTTAACTTTTTCATTTTTTAACATCCACCTGAACCAGCCGAAAGCATGACACCCCATATCCATCAGCACTCCACCACCTGCAAGATTAATATCATAAAACCAATCTGTATGCGGACCGGAATGTTTTTCTGCCTGTTTCAGCATAAAGATCTCCCCAACAGCACCCTCTTTTACCAGGTGACGGGCACGTTCGTACTTAGGTGCAAAGCAAAGCTCTTCAGCATACATCAGCTTTACATTATTCTGCTTGCATGCATCGATCATTTCGTCGGCCTCTTCAAGAGTTACTGCCAGCGGTTTTTCAATTATGATGTGCTTCCCGGCCCGGGCTGCTTTTATTGTTGCATCGGCATGCAAATAGTTGGGCAAACAGATATCTACCACTTCACATCCCGACTCTGAAATTAATTTTTCAATACTGTCAAACCATTGAGGGATGTTGTATTTATCAGCAAAAGATTTTGCTTTTTCAGGATTACGTGCATAAACTGCTACAACTTCTGCTTCGGGGATAAAACGGTGATAACTTTCTAAATGGATGTCAGAAATAAAACCTGCTCCAAGAATTGCAACTTTTGTTCTGTTCATAAATGGGTTAGTAAATGGGTTTATAATACAAGAATAATCATATTTGCTTTAAGCAGAGAAAATCAGGATTATTGTTACAAACTCGCTATTAAAATGAATTACAGACCTTTTAAAGACGTTTCGGTATCAGAAACAGGACTAGGAACCTGGCAGCTGGGAAGTGCTGACTGGGGAAAATTAGAGGAAGAAGATGCGTTCGATATCTTAAACACTTTTTCTGCACTTGGCGGAAATTTTATTGATACCGCTGATGTTTACGGAACGGGTATGAGCGAAACTGTTATTGGAAGATGGCTTAAAACTACAAGCAAGAAATTCTATATAGCAACAAAGCTGGGCCGCAGACACGACGGCTCAAACGGCTGGCCACAGAATTTTAGTTATGATAATATGCAAAGACATGTAGAATCATCATTAAAAAACCTAGATCTGCCTTCGCTTGTTCTGGAACAGCTGCACTGTATTCCACAAGAAGAACTGCAGGCCGGAAAGGTTTTTGAGCATCTTCGTAAACTTCAGGAAGAAAAATTGATTCAACATTGGGGTGTAAGTGTGGAAACTGCAGAAGAAGCTCTATTATGTCTGGAACAGGAAGGAATTGCATCTCTTCAAATTATCTTTAATTTATTCCGTCAGCATATTGCTGATGAAGTATTTGCAAAAGTCAAAGAAAAAAATGTAGCCTTAATTGTAAGGGTTCCATTAGCAAGTGGTTTACTTTCAGGAAAATACAGCGAATCAAGCACTTTTGAAGAGAACGATCATCGGAATTATAATGCAAACGGAGAAGCTTTTAATGTTGGGGAAACTTTTTCTGGAATTGAATTTAAAAGAGGTGTTCAGTTAGCGCAAGAAATTGGGAAACTGCTGCCAGATGAAAGAATGGCTCAATGGTCTTTAAGATGGATCCTGGACCACCCGGAAGTAACAACTGTAATTCCCGGGGCGACTAAAGTAAGTCAGGTAAAAAGTAACATGGAGGCTTCTTCACTCGAACCTTTGTCCGGATCTGTTCACAGTAAATTAAGGGAATTATACAATCAGAAGATAGTAAAGAATATCAGGGGAAGGTATTAGGATGATATTTTATTATGCTCTAATGTTATTAGCCTTTAACAGAATCGCATCGATCCACCTTCAACGGCAATTACTTCTAAAAGATTAAACCCGAAGAAATGGCTTTCTCCGGGTTTAAAAAATTAACGCTCTCAATTACTGAATATAAAAACGCAGCTCCCGGTAAAATGTTTTACAATACTTAAAAAAAATTTAAAATATTTTTTCCGACACTATTTTCGGGTTCCTATTCTATTTAAACTATTGCCAATAGAAGCTGCTGGCGACACTAAATACAATCGTTATTGCTATAATAAATACAGCTTTCCTATCTGAAACATGATACGTATTAAGCATGCTTTTTCTGCAAAGCAGGTATTGAACAAAACAATAAAAAGCTATCGGAAAAAACAAGATTAATAAAATTAGAAAAGAGGTATAACTGTTAAAAAGTGTGGTTATAAAAAGAATAAGATTTATTACAATGGAATAAATAGTGTACACGCTTGCTAAAATCCATCCTGAACTTTTGCGCTTCCAGAAAAGAAAAACCGCAACCGGAAAGATAAAATAGCTTAAAGCATAAAATAAAAAATCAGCAAAACTGCGAAAAACGCCGAAAATAACACTAGTAGTTAATCCTTCCGTTGTAGCTATGCGATACAAAAAGAAGGAAGCCAGCAATAAAATAACCAGCGATACATTTTTATCTTCTACGAACACTTCCCTGAAATCCGTTTCCTTTTGCTCTTTGCTCACATTATACTCTTCTTAAGCCTTCACTCACGCAAAAAGCCTTGCTGAGAGGCCAGCAAGGCTTTTTGCTTTAGATTCTTTTACTTTATTCAGTGATCTGATCTTTAAAGGTAATATCCCTTATCTGTACAAATTTTTCTGTACCAGCAGCTTCAGGATTCACAAACACGAAATAAACGGGATGGAATCCGCTTACATCCTGAAGTTTAGCTTTTACTTTACTCAGCCGGTACGGATTCTCTTTCGTTAAAAACGGAATCTCCGTTGTTTTACCGATCACTTTACCTGTTGGCGAGTCAATGCGAACCTCAATTACTGCTCCCTTTTTGCTATTATCCCCCGGGATTGAAGAAGTTGAAAATTCTATTTCCTTTATACCCGTCAGATCAATTTTATTGAAACTTGCATACGACCCGGATCCTTGCGCAACAGCCCTGGTTCTATTATTGTTAAAATCCAGGTTCTCAACTTTATCAGCGTGTGAAATGGTAATAGTTGGATTTCTTAAAACTACTACATCTTCAGATGACTGTGAAGGCGCTGATTGCTTTCCTTTATCGGTATAAGCGGCACGGAACAAGAAACTGCCTTTGTCACTTTCTCCGTTGGGAACCTTAGTAATGTAAGATCCTTTTACCGGGAGTGATTTAATTGTTTGATGCGGTTCTGCAAGGCTTAAAATATACTTCACAATTGACTGAGCGTCTTTTTCGGGCAAAGATGAATGCGCAGGCATCATGGCATCGCCCCAAACACCGCTTCCTCCCGTTATAATTTTTTTTGCCAGTTTATTAACCGCGTTTGCATTTCCTTTGTATTTTTTTGCTACCTGAACAAATGCTGGCCCTAAAGATTTAGCGGCCAAACTGTGGCAAGCTTTACAATCACTTTTAGCAATCATACCTTTTGCTGCAGCAAATTGAACCGAAGCATCTACGCTACGCTGACTTTGTGCTATTTCGGTAAGGTCATACCCTTCCGACAAATAATTAATGCTTACAGAAACCTGAGAAGGCAAAATCCGCTTATTGGCTAAACTGCCGTCTTCTTTGTCAGAAACCAGAACGTTATAATTGATCTTTCTATCCGGAAAAAAGAAAGACCGGTTGCTGCCTAAAAGATTGAAATCTACTACCGGGGGCTCGTTTCCTGCCCTTACTTCAACCGTTTTGCTATTTTTAGCACCTGAAGGATCGGTAACGGTTAAAGTTGCTTTATAAATTCCCGGTTTGGAGAATGTAACTGTAGGATTTGCTTCTTTAAAAATTCTCGGAGCACTTCCTTTGGATGTTACTTTCCATTCATATTTCAATGCATCTCCATCGTAATCTTTTGTTCCCTCAGCAGATAGCTGAGTTTTTAATGGAACGGCTCCGGCAGACTTGCTTGCAGTTGCCTGAACGATTGGCTTCCGGTTTCCTCCGTTATATTCAATGCGCACAAGCTCTGCTTCGGGGTTATCTTTAAAATAACCATTTCCATACTCCAGCACATACAAATCACCGTCAGGGCCGAAATCCATATCAATTGCACCGCGGAAATTCATATCAGGAAGAAATCTTTCCATCGACTTGTAATCTCCGTTTTCATCAAGTGTTATCGACATAATCCATCCGCGAACCCAATCTGTCACTAACCATTTTCCTTCATAATAATCAGGAAAAGGCCTTTTGGGATTATTAAAATTTGCCCGGTGGTAAATAGGTCCCCCCGTAGCGCTTCGGCCTCCGCTTCCCAGTTCAGGAAATTCTTTCGATTCGGCATACGGATAATAAATCATAGCAGACTGTGCCGGAGGAAGATCAATTAAACCGGTATTATTTGGCGAATGATTAACCGGATGTTCCACAACAAACTTTTCTCCGGAAGTTTTGGTAGCAAAATCGTAATCCCAGTATGCTTGATTATTGCCATTAAAATAGGGCCAGCCGAAATTTCCTGCTTTTTTAGCTACGTTAAATTCGTCGTAAGAACGTGGCCCTCTGCCAACAGAATCTACTGATCCGTCTGGGCCAACTTCGCCCCAATATAAATAACCCGTTTTGGTATCAACTGATAAACGCCAGGGGTTCCGGTTACCCATTGTATATATTTCAGGCTTTGTTTTATCCATTCCTTTAGGAAAGAGATTACCCATAGGGATAGAATAGGTTCCGTCCGGTTCGGGATGTATACGAAGAATTTTACCCCGAAGATCATTTGTATTTCCTGAAGATTTCTGCGCATCCCGCGGGCTTTCTCCCGGACGTTCATCTAATGGTGAGAACCCGTCCGAAGATCTTGAAAATGTATTGTCGCCGGTAGATAAATATAAATTTCCGTGTGCATCAAAAAGCATTCCTCCGCCAACATGGCAGCACTCTTCCCGTTGAACGGGGACATCGAGCAATACTTTTTTGGTAGCCATATTAAGCTGGCCTCCATCCCATTTAAATCGTACAAGTGTGTTTCTCGGTTCACCTTCTGCCGGAGAATAGTAAACATATATCCAATGGTTCTGGTCGTAGTTTGGATCAAGGATAACTCCCTGTAATCCATCTTCGCCTTCTGTTACTTCACCTTTTTTACTTACATATTTCGTACTGACATTAAAATTGGCAATTACTTTTACCTGTCCATCGGCAGGATTGTAAAGTTTCATTTTACCTTTACGTTCAACAAAAAGAACACGGCCATCCTTCAGTATTTCAAACTGCATAGGCTCTTCAAGCTTTTGAGCCAAAACTACCTTTGTAAAGCGATTATCTTCCGGCTTTTTAGGTTCATCTTTAGAACTGGAAAAACTATAAAAAAGTACACTGGTAATAAATACAAGCAATATTCCTATAGAATATTTATAACGGGACATACTATTGGGATTTAAATTCAGGGCATGAAGATAATATTATTGATATGAATGCACGAAATAAATAACGGAAATTACAGATTGTAGTAGAATTATGGCTTTGAAGATTAGATACATACTTCCATCGTGCGGTATTTTCTTAACACAGTCGATTGTTTAAAGGGGCTTTGAAACCATAAATAGACGGATATATCCAGTCTCTTCGGAAACAATCAATTTTAATTTCAATAAAAAAGCGATTAATTTTTCAATCAATCGCTTTGGGTGCGCTCACCCTTCTGCTTCCAGAACTTTTCTAAACGATCTTGAATGTGTAAATCTTAAAATAAACTCACTCTCAAATTAATTTCAAAAGTACCGTTAGTATATCCGCTTAGTGCTGCTGTTTCGGTATTATACATTCCCATTATTGCAAGTGTCTTCTTATAATTAATTCCGGCTCCAAATGTCGCACTCTGTGTAGTATGATACATAGCCATTAAGTTCAAAGCGTTGCCGGCAAAACCTAAGTATGTTCCTATATCAGCAATGTTATCATATCCTTTAACTCCGCGATAGCATATTTTTGGTTCAACAATAAATCCATTTAATGATTCTTCATTAACTATTTTATAACTGATTGCGCTGTAAAAAATTGACCTATCTGCCACACTATTGTTTTGATCCTTGCTGAAAATACTTTTCATATTGGGAAGTGCCCCTTGTATAGTTAAGCGTTTTCCTGTATAAGCTATTCCAAAATCTCCGTCAAAAAACGTTTCCCGTTGGTTATATCGTCCCACTATTACATCAGGAGAAGTATCTCCTTTCATATCTTCTGTATTTAAACGATCATTCATAAACCCAAAAGACACTCCGAAACTCAACTGCTGAGAATCAGACCCAACCGGCAAATGGTATGCATAAGTTCCCATTATCCGTGTCTGCTTTTGTAGTCCTGCCTGATCGTTGTATATATTCAGCCCCAATCCAACTTTATTACTAAAACCATAATCAGCGGTAATGGATTGGGTTTTAGGAGCCCCGGGGATGGAGTTCCACTGTTGGCGCATACTTAAATTTAAGTTTAGCCTATCCTCCAATCCTGCCATAGCGGGATTGGCCTGATACTGATTCTGAAAGTAAATTCCGCCAAGAGGATTTAATTGTGCCCGGCTCTCTTGCTTAATAAACAGCAAAAGGAAGATTGGCAGTAACAGCTTTATGATGCTTTTATTTATACCGCAAGTGTTCATCGTATGTCTCTTAATAATTTCTGTTGTATTACTCTCTAACTATAGTTACAAAACCTTTGATCTTTCCTATTCCTGCTCCAAAATTAACCACATAGTAATAAGTATCTTCTGCCAGCGGTGCTCCCTGAAACGTTCCGTCCCATTCATTGCCGTAATTTTTCTTACTGTACAACAAACGACCGGCACGGTCAAATATCTTCACCTCATTGTTAGGATACATGTCAATATTCTTTATCATTAATCGATCATTAACTCCGTCGCCGTTTGGTGTCATGATATTATTGATATCTAATACACTGTAATCATCTTTAACATAAATAGTCAGTTGTGATTCCTGGCTACAACCACTTAAATTAGTTACTCTAACCCGGTAAGTGGTCGTTTTAGATGGTCGAACTGTTAAGGTGGAAGTATTCCTGCCGCTTACTATTCCTTCTGCATCAAACCATTCATAGCTGCTTCCGCCTGCAGCTGTTAATTGCGCTTCTAAGCCCTTTGGTAAGTCGGTGCCTTTATCTGAGCTAATAGATACAATTGGCAGGGCGTTTACTGTAATTGTAAAAGTTCTGCTGAAGGTGTCGGTTCCTCCATTTGCAGTTCCACCATTATCTTTTACAATAACTGTAACGGCAGCGGATCTGCTGGCTCCTTCGTTAACTTCATATCTTAGTTCTGATCCTGCTATTGCAAGGGTCTTAAAGAAATCCGGATTCTCAGAAACTACGCTGATTACTGTGTTTTGTCCTACATCCTCTCCTGCTGTAATTCCACTTAAAGTTATCTTTCGAAGATCGGAAGTGTAGCAGATCTCCTGATTATCAACTATATCAAGCGCAGGTACTTCATTTACATTATATAAAGCAATAATCAGCTCTTTTTCTAAAGAAAAGCCATACTGAGTTGTAGCTTGTACTCGTATGTGATAATTTGATTTCTGCTCATAGTTGAGGCTACCCCTTGTTTTGATTTTATCATTTTCGATCAGGAATTGTCCATTATCTGTATCCCCGTTTCCTGATACTAATTTATAAGTAAATACAGCACCCTGATCTTCAGAGGTAGAACTTAAAACTCCTGCCAGCGTTCCGGCGGGTCGATTCTCAAACAAAGTTGTCGCTGTCAAGCTGATACTGGTTGGTGCGCCAGGCCTAACCGTTAGTGTTCCATTATGATAAATAAAGTTGTAATTAGCTGATTGAGCTCCATTGACTTCGATTGGATAATTACCAGGAGGCGAGTTTTTATCTGCTAGTGTAGAAATATCAGGCTGAAGAGTTAAATCGCTCGCTTTGTCTCCGTTTACAAAACCATCATAACTTACCGTTAATTCCGGATTGGCTGTACCGATGAATCTGGTTTTGTTATCGGCAGTAATGCTTAATACTTTTTTATTAACAATTAAGCTACTATTGACATACGTGATATTGTAATTACCGAGTCCGTCTCCTGAGGCAGCTGAAGGAACTATGGTATATGGAGATCCTGCAACAGCAGCCTCAGCAATTGTTCCAGAGCTGCTTAAAGTCACCCCGGAGATCTTATCGTTATTAATGAGGCCCGTGCTGTTGAATTCTGTACCTGCAAAAACAACTCGATCACCATAGGTTTTGCTGTTTTCATTTGCGGCAACAGTCAAAGCTTTAGGAGTGACAGTGAGTGTACCATCTGAAATATTTAAATTATAATTCGAAAGCTTATTGTCCGGGTTAATTATTGTAGCTGTTATAGGATAGGTTCCGGTTGTAGCAGTCACTTCTGCCCCGCCGCTGCTTCTACTCAAACTGATGTTATCTCCATAAACGATACCGGTAATACTTCCACTAAAATCCGAGTCTGTTAAAACTTCTCCATAAACTTTAGAGCGGCTGTTATTGATTACCGTTAAATCCTTTTTATCGATATTCAATGTTTGGAGAACGTCTGGAGCAGCAT
The DNA here is from genome assembly GCF_047272945.1 of Rubrilithobacter danxiaensis. NCBI lineage: Bacteria > Pseudomonadati > Bacteroidota > Sphingobacteriia > Sphingobacteriales > Sphingobacteriaceae > Rubrilithobacter > Rubrilithobacter danxiaensis. The sequence continues at coordinate 39,517 of NZ_JBKOPS010000006.1, read as the reverse complement.
TAAAAGCAGTGCTTCCAGACTGACTGCCTGTAATTACTGTACTCCCAGCTTTCAGAATAGTGGCTATATTACCGCTGATAACAACGACAGAAGGATCTGCTGCGGTATAAGTAACCATAAGACCAGCTGATGAGCTGGCATTACCTAATGTAAAGGCTGCATCCCCATAGGTTTTTGATGTGATAGCATTAAAAGTGATTGTCTGGTCTGCTTTGGGAATTGATGTAACATCTGAACTTGAAACACTGGTATTTCCCGTTTTATCCACTGCCAGTATCCGGTAATAATATGTAGTTCCATTAATTAAGCCGGTATGTGTGTAGCTAGTCGTTCCTGCTGCAACATCTGTTAAAAACGTAACAGGTGTCGGGCTGGTTCCATACAAAATACGATAGGCAGACAAATCCGCCTCCGTATTACCTGTCCAGTTCAATATAATTTGTGTATTACCTGAGATTGCCTTTAAATCTGTTGGAGTTATAGGCGTGGTTTCATCAAAAGTGACAGAACCGGAGCCAGAATTAACATCTGTTCCGGCATTACCACTTAAATCATCAAATGAAATAGTATAACTTACTAATCCTTCTGTATCACCTTGAACAAAAGTATAAGTTGCAGTCCAGTTATTAGCTGAGGCGGTTGCCACAACCAAATGGCCTGCAATTGCAACTACCGGAGCTTGAATACTTTCACTGGAAGTAAAGGTTAGCGTCGCTATATCGCCTGCTTTAGCAAGCGTTGCCGTGCTATTATTAGATACGATAGTTACAGCTGACAGAGCTGGTGCAGTCTTATCGAAAATCACACTGTTGCTGTTGGCAGCTGTTACGTTCGTTCCTGTATTACCTGCCGCATCAACGAAAGCTACAGAAAATGGAATGTTTCCTTCTATATCTGTGGCGGTTAATGTATAAGTCGCCGTCCAGCTGTTTCCGCTGCCATTTGTGGCGGTTACAACATGTGTGGCTATAGTCACTGTTGGCGTTTGAATTGTTTCGCTTGCGGTGAAGCTGAGTGTTATCACATCTCCTGTTTTGGCAAGCGTGGAAGTACTGTTATTTGAGGCGACCGTAACAGTTGTTAAAGTTGGCGCTGTCTTATCAAAAATAACACTACTACTGTTGGTAGTTGCTGTTACGCTTGTTCCTGCAGTGCCTGAAATATCTGTAAAACTAATAGAGATAGGAACATTGCCTGCAGTTTCGCTTGATGTCATGGTGTAAACTGCTGTCCAGTTATTTCCTGTAGTAGTGCTAACGGTAGCAGATTGCGCTGCTATAGTTACTGTGGGTGTTTGAATCGCTTCGCTTGAGGTGAAGATTACTGTTACAACGTCTCCCACTTTTGCAAGTGTTGAAGTGCTGTTGCTTGAGGCAATAGCCACAGTGCTTAAAGTTGGTGAGCTTGTATCTATGGTAATACTGAGTGCTGTAGAAGTTACACCCACATTTCCTGCTGCATCAGTAGCTTTTGCTGTAACAGTATGAGCGCCTGCACTTAAAGCAGAACTCGTAATCGACCAGTTGCCTCCAGTAGCGGTTCCGCTTCCAAGAACCGTCGTTCCATCTGTATCATATAAAGTAATTGTGGCTCCCGTTTCGGCAGTTCCTGTAAAAGTCGGAGTGGTATCAGTAGTAATATTATCACTATTGGAACTTCCGCTGTCACTGCCGGTTGCAAGGTCTGGTGCAGATGGTGCAGCAGGTGCTTTGGTATCAAAGGTAAGAGAAGGCGTAGTACCAGCCCCCCCTGCATTACCTGCCGCATCCGCATAAGAACCGGAAGCAACGGTAATGTTCGCCGTTCCACCATTGGTATCAGCATCTGGAGTGAATACAGCAGTTCGGGTAAGTCCTGTACCAGAAATGGCACTGAGAGCTCCCCCTGAAACGGTGATATCACCCACAGAACCATCCCATGAAAAGGTAGTACCCGGATCTTCACTGAAAGTAAAGGTAATGCTTGCTGTTTCAGCTATTTTTAATGCAGAAACACTGCTGGTGATAGCTAACATTGGTGAGCTTGTATCTATGATAACACTCAATGCTGCAGAAGCCGCACTCACATTTCCTGCTGCATCAGCAGCTTTGGCTGTAAGTGAGTGAGTTCCTGCACTCAAAGCAGAACTCGTAATTGACCAATTGCCGCCAGTGGCGCTTCCGCTTCCAAGAACTGTCGTTCCATCCGTATCGTATAAAGTAACAGTAGCTCCGGCTTCTGCAGTTCCGTTAAATGCTGGTGTCGTGTTATTAGTTATATTGTCTGTTCCTGACGTTCCGCTATCACTACCGCCAGCAAGATCAGGAGCTGATGGAGCAGCCGGATTCAGCGTATCAAAAGTAATCGAAGGAGTTGCTCCTGCACCACCTACATTACCTGCAGCATCTGCATAAGAACCGGAAGCAACGGTGATATTAACGGTACCACCATTGGTATTTGCAGTCGGAGTAAATGTAGCAGTACGGGTAAGACCGCTGCCCGAAATAGCGCTAAGTGTACCACCGGAAACAACTATATCACCGGCAGAACCGTCCCAACTGAAAGTTGTGCCCGGATCTTTACTAAAAGTAAAGGTGATGGCAGCCGTCTCACCAGACTTTAAAGTCGATCCATTACTTGTGATAGCCAATGTTGGCGAATTGGTGTCGATTGTTACTGCTAAACCGGATGAAGCGGCACTCGTATTGCCCGCAGCATCAGTGGCTCTTGCGGTGATTGTATGCGATCCTGCACTTAATGTCGAACTGGTGATCGACCAGGTACCGCCGCTTGCGGTTGCACTTCCAAGTTCTGTCACTCCATCGGTGTCATACAATCTGACTGTAGAACCAGCTTCGGCAGTACCTGAAAATGTTGGAGTAGTGTTATTAGTTAAATTGTCTGTATCAGAAGTTCCACTGTCGCTGCTAACAGCTAAATCTGGGGCTGATGGGGCAGCCGGATCCAGGGTATCAAAAGTAATCGAAGGAGTTGTTCCTGCCCCGCCTGTATTGCCTGCAGCATCCATATAAGAACCGGAAGCAACAGTAATGCTCGCCGTTCCGCCATTGGCATTTGCAGTTGGCGTAAATGTAGCAGTGCGTGTGAGTCCGGTTCCTGAAATGGCACTGAGTGTACCGCCCGAAACAGTGATATCACCTGCAGAACCATCCCAGCTAAAACTTAAACCCGGATCTTCACTAAAAGTAAAGGTGATAGTTGCTGTCTGGCCACTTTTTAAAGCAGATGCACTGCTCGTAATTGCCAGTGTTGGCGATATTCCGTCCACTAAAAGAGAGGCAGCTGAAGTGACGCTGAGTGTATTATCTGCATCTACAGTACCGGCTTTGATTGTACCGCTGTTTAAAGAAATAGATCCGATAGTCACACCATCGTTATCCAGATCACCTGAAATTACTGTGTACCTGAAGGCTACCTGATTTCCGCTGCTGCCCGGCTGAAAATAAACGGCAGATTTAAGAGTAGATCCAACAGTTACTTCCAGCGCTGGCGACCCTGTAACGGTAACATTGTCGGAATAATTAACCATAACATCGAAAACGTCACCAACTTTAAAAGTACCGGATGGAGCAGCCACCGAAGTAACCGTTGGAATAAGTGTTTTAGCAGTTATCGTATTAGAATATGCACCTTCACCTTCAGAGCCTGTCGCTGTAACTCTATAATAATAGTTTGTCCCCGGATTTAAGCCCGAAATTGTCAGCGAGCCGGCAACATTCGTTGCTGAAAAAGGTGAGCCGGGAATCTGACTGCCGAAAGCTGCATCTGTAGCAACATAAACATTATATGAATTTATAGTAGCCGGAATAGTAGGCACTGTCCAGTTTGCCTTAAAGCCGGAGTAGCTGATTGCAGATGCAGCGGTGGCTGTTGGGGCGATCAGTGCATAACTTCCCATCCAGTTTGAACTCGAACCCGTAAGTGTGAAATTATTCAGGGTTCCGTCAAAGTGATTGGCCGTCTGATCGGATAGCGTTGTTAATCCTGTATTATCTCCTGCTGCAATCCCTTGATCAAAGTTATAGTAAGCGACAAGATTAGTGGAACTCGGGTTTACTTCTGAAAGCATTCCAGCCTGAATCTCAGCCTGTGTACGCACCACGTTCCATATCTTTAATTCATCAAGACGCCCCTTGAACGGTTGGTTATAACCGACGTTTGGAAAATTACCGATTACAGCAGTGACAGACGACAAAGGAATGGTAACTGTACCGTTTCCCGCTATCTCGCCATTCACATACAACGTTGCAGTACCTGATGTTCCTGCTCCTTTGGCAAAAGTTACTGCCACGTGTGTCCATTGATTTGCCTTAATTGCTATACTGCCTGATAAACTGGAACTTGTACATTCAAAATATAACTGGCCGGTTGCAAGTAGAAATAGTGAATAACCAGCAGATGCGTTCCCAGAGTTCTTATGAGAAAAAATGGTTGGGTTGCCAGAAAATGTTGACGGTTTTATCCAGGCTTCTAAAGTAAAGGACGAAGAGCTGCCGAAATCTGTTGCTGTACTGCCAGCTGCATTTAGTAATACTTTTTCGGTAGATCCTGCAAATGCCAGGGAATTACCCGGGGGAGCAAACTGACGGGTTATAGTTAGTGTATATGTTTTTATTGTTCCGTCCTGAGCTGTTACAATAATCGGAATGCTATTAACCCCCGTAATTAATGAAATACTTTTAGCGCTTCCGCTGGTAGTTGCAGTACCATTGACGGTAACAGTAGCAGTTGCATCAGCTACAGTCGGGATTATATTCACAGAGGTAGTGGCATTAGGCACAGAAGCTGTGTAGCTGGTAGTAGCTGAAGCGAATGCGGGAGACAAAGTGCCGGAACTAATGTTTAAGTTGGATAAGTTGGCATTGGAAGAAGCTGCCGGCTGAGTGATTGTTGCAGAAGCGGTTGTAGTACAACTATTTGCATCAGTTATCGTGCAGGTATATGTACCTGGAGACAAATTTGATGCAGTAGCACTCGTTCCTCCTAAAGGCGCCCAACTATAGGTATAACCAGGAGTACCGCCGGAAGCAGTCACGCTAATTGAACCGTTACCAGCGTTGTAAGCTGTTACATCTGTTTTAGAGGAGGTTGCCGACAAAGCGGCAGGTTGAGTTAATGTTACGGAAGCCACACCAACGAGGCCGTTTGCATCAGTTACAGTAGCAGTATAAGTTCCTGTTGCAAGACCAGTGATAGTTGCACTTGTGGCACCAGATGGCGACCATGAATACGTATAGGGACTTGTACCTGTAGCGATTACCGTTGCTACTCCATTTGACCCGCCATTGCAACTGATATTTGACGAAGTAATTGAGACAGGTAGGCCGGCAATACTAATATCATTAATACTTCCCCACCCTGTACCATCAGCATAAGTAATTCGTACTTCATCAACAACATCAAAGGTGCTATTTAAGCTAATAGTAACAAGACTTTCATCACTATTCGCTGTGAAGGTCTGGGAAGCAACCTGCGATCCATTTCGATAACCTATTACATTGACGTTTGTTCCAGCGTAACTCCAGTCGTACCATCGAAATCCATTAATATCAAAACTTGATCCTTCCTGTGTTTTTATTTCTATTCCAGCCCACCATTGATTAGGATCAGGAGATAAAAATGTTGTAAGACCAGAAAAGTCCAGGCCAGGAGCGGCTAAATCTGTATTGTTGTGCCACTCTATTGGCACTCCTAGAGCGGTCCCGCTACTATTACTAATATTGAAAATCTGAATGGTTGCACCAGGAAAATCAGCAGAACCACCCTCCCCATCCTGAGCAATACCATCGGCCCAGGCAGTTACATCATTAGATGAAAATGTTAGAGTAGTCTGTGCACGAGCAGTAACCATTACGCTAATAAAAGCGACAAAAAGTAAAATTTTTTTCATTAATTGAGTGTTGTAAGTGAACAAGCGTTTGAACGGGTATTTATTCAGTGGATAGAATAGTCTGACTACTGTTCGTACTATAGATTGTAAAGAAGTCCAGGATATCCGGAAATAAAGATTCAGAAGGGAGTTTTATATAATTGAGTAGCATATAGTAAAGCGTCGGATGTAAAAGTATTAAATTTTCAACAATAGGTAAAAAATATACTAAAAGTTAATCGCTTCCCCATTATCAATACTATAACCAGTGTAATCGAAAACTTGTTACTATCCTTAAACTTTATTGCACATCTTATTAAATAACCTGAATGACTCCTGCCGATGTGAGTTTGCTTTCTGTGTTGCCTTTTATTGTAGCAAGCTGACCTTTATATTGAAAACCAATAACCAAACCTGAAGACGGAAAAACCTTGTATTCGCTTTCCAATTCATTCTCCGACAGTAAAAAATATTTGATGTAGGGTTTAAGATTTTCACTCGGAAACTGTTTGTTGAATTTCATCCCAGTTGCTTTAATAGTTCTTGCGAAGACTCCGGAAACAAATTTATTAGTAAACGAATCACTGGAAGAAATTAACTATAAATTTGTACAGTGAGCTATCACAATACAAAAAACGGTGGGAATAATATATGTCTAAGATATTCATAAAGAACATGGTTTGTAACCGCTGTATTATGGTGGTGGAAAACGAGCTGCAAAAATTAGGATTGCGGGCCAGTAAGGTAACTTTAGGGGAGGCTGAGCTTGAAAAAGATCTTACACCTGAAGAAAAAACTAAATTAGACAGAGCTATGACTGATTTGGGTTTTGAGCTTATCGATGATAAGAAAAGCCGGATCATTGAGAAGATAAAGAATGTGATTATCGATATGGTTCATCACCAGCAGTACGACGTAAAACATAATTTATCTAATGTGCTAAGCAACGAACTTAACCACGATTACAATTACCTGTCGAATCTCTTCTCGGAGGTGGAGGGCACTACGATTGAAAAATATTTCATTGCACAGAAAATTGAAAAGGTTAAGGAGTTGCTTGTGTATGATGAACTGACGCTAAGCGAGATTGCCTTCAGACTGAATTATTCAAGTGTAGCCTACCTGAGCAATCAGTTTAAAAAAGTCACCGGTCTCTCTCCCAGCCATTTTAAGCAGATTCGGGAAGAAAAACGAAAGCCGTTGGATAAAGTGTAAATCTTACAAATCAAACATAAAATAACGTAACCGCCAACTTTATCCTTATTGCCACCTTTGTGATATAAAAATTGTAAAAAGGATATCATGGCAACAGATATTGAAAATATAAAGGACACGATCTATCTTCCACTTGAAGATGTGGAAAGTGAACACTGCGCATTGATTGTGGATAAAGGCCTTGCGCAGGTTAAAGGGGTGGAGAGCCACAAAGTTGAGCTGAATAACCACCGGGCCGCCATAAAGGTTAGTAACCCCGAAGCAGTTGTGGATGCCGTTAAAACTATAAAAGATTTAGGATACGGCGTTACTACTGTAAAGAAAACGCTTCCTGTACTGGGGATGTCTTGTGCATCGTGTGCGGGCAGTGCTGAAAGCATGGCGAAGGCCTCGGAAGGTGTGGTTTCCGCTTCTGTAAACTTCGCCACAGGGAATCTTACAGTGGAGTATCTGCCGAACATGACGGATGCTTTAAAGCTGCAAAAGGCAATCCAGTCTGTTGGATACGACTTGCTCATCGAAGATGAATCTACCCAACAGGAAACACTGGAAGCTATACACGAGAAAAAATTCCGACAGTTAAAAAAGAAAACTTTACTGGCTGTTCTCTTATCGCTTCCTGTAGTGGTGATCGGCATGTTCTTCATGAACATACCCTATGCTAACCAAATCATGTGGTTATTCTCTACGCCAGTAGTACTCTGGCTCGGTAAGGATTTCTTTGTTAATGCATGGAAGCAAGCTAGTCACCGGTCGGCTAATATGGATACCCTTGTAGCACTCAGTACGGGAATTGCTTATCTGTTTAGCGTATTTAATATGCTGTTCCCCGAATTCTGGCACGAAAGAGGCTTACATGCACACGTCTATTTCGAAGCGGCATCGGTTGTGATAGCATTTATCCTGCTTGGTAAATTATTGGAGGAGAAAGCCAAAGGAAATACATCAACCGCCATAAAGAAGCTGATGGGTTTACAGCCTAAAACGGTAACAGTTATTTCGCAAGATGGCAGCGAAAAGCAGATTGGAATTGAAGAAGTTGCAGCAGGAGACGTCATTCTTGTTAAACCCGGCGAAAAGATAGCAGTGGATGGAATGGTCACTTCAGGAAGCTCGTATGTGGACGAAAGCATGTTAAGCGGTGAGCCGGTTCCTGTTCTAAAGGAAGAAAATGAAGAAGTTTTTGCGGGCACTATCAATCAGAAAGGCAGCTTCCAATTTAAGGCAGTGAAAGTGGGCAGGGAAACTATGCTTGCTCATATCATCAAAATGGTACAGGACGCACAGGGGACCAAAGCGCCAGTCCAAAAATTGGTGGATAAAATTGCGGGCATTTTCGTTCCCGTTGTGATGGGTATTGCCATATTCACTTTTATCCTCTGGTTAATTCTTGGTGGCGATAATGGTGTGGTGCAAGGCCTTTTAGCAGCAGTTACCGTTCTTGTAATCGCTTGTCCTTGTGCGCTTGGACTTGCTACTCCAACGGCTATCATGGTAGGTGTGGGTAAAGGCGCTGAGAGAGGAATTTTAATTAAGGATGCCGAAAGTCTCGAATTAGCTAAAAAGGTAAATGCTATTGTGCTGGACAAAACCGGTACTATCACAGAAGGAAGACCGGAGGTAACGGGCATCAAATGGTTGCAGAACGATGATACTCGCAGAAATGTATTATTCAGCATCGAAAAGCAATCTGAACATCCCCTGGCAGAAGCAGTGGTAAAGCATCTGGAAGGAGCAAAAACCAGTTCATTGTCGGCTTTTGAAAGTATCACGGGAAAAGGGGCTAAAGCGATCCATGATGGAGAGACCTACTTTGTGGGAAATAGAAAATTACTCTCTGACAACGGTGTAACTATTGCCGTAGAATTGCAACGGCAAGCAGATGAATGGAGCATTCTTGCAAAAACCGTCATTTGGTTTGCAGACAGTAAAAAAGCATTATCAGTACTGGCTATTTCGGATAAGATTAAAGAGAGTTCTCTCACTGCCATTAAGCAATTACAGGAAATGGGCATTGAATTGTATATGCTTACCGGCGATAATGAAGCGACCGCTAAAGCAATTGCTGAGCAGACCGGTTTGAAAAATTATAAGGGGGAGGTATTACCGCAACATAAAGCTGATTTTGTAAAAGAGCTTCAACAAAAGGGTAAAGTAGTTGCGATGGTTGGTGATGGCATTAACGATAGCACAGCTTTGGCCACTGCCGATGTAAGTATTGCAATGGGTAAGGGCAGTGATATTGCCATGGATGTGGCGAAGATGACTATTATTTCATCTGACCTTACTAAGATCCCTCAGGCTATCCGTTTATCAAAGCAAACAGTAGCTACCATCAAGCAAAATCTGTTCTGGGCCTTTATTTACAATGTAATTGGTATTCCTCTTGCCGCCGGCCTTCTATACCCAATTAATGGGTTTCTTCTTAACCCGATGATTGCCGGTGCGGCTATGGCTCTCAGTAGTGTAAGTGTAGTCAGCAACAGCTTACGCTTGAAGTGGAAGAAATAGAAGAATCAAAGTACGCAGGAACCGGTATCTCATCTTCTTGTGCTTGCATCTTTGAATGAATCATGGGTAAAGCCAAAGCCTTCACGGCAGTAAATCTTACAAATCAAACGCAAAAAAACGTAACAATCAGGCACCCGGATTAAGGACCTTTGTAGTATAATTTAAAACAAAAGAAAATGGAAAATACAAATCTTCAATTCAAGACAAATATTAATTGCGGCGGATGTATAGCTTCAGTAAAACCGCATTTGGATAATGCTCAAGGCATCTCCGAATGGAATGTAGACACTACAAATAAAGATAAAATTCTTACGGTTAAGTCTGAAGGAATTACGAAAGAGCAAGTAGTTAAAATAGTAGAAAAAGCTGGGTTTAAGATAGAATCAGTATAAGAATGAAAAAGCTGGTATTCGTATTGACAATCATGTTTTTCGGTTATTCAGCATTTGCGCAGAATACCGGAAAGCATTTAAGCAATTATCTGGCAGTTAAGAATGCGCTGGTGAGCAGCGATAGCAAAGCAGCTGCCAGAGCAGCAGTTATTTTTCAGCAAGGTTTGAAAGAGGATCAGAATTTTGCTCAAAAGAACGACTTGTTGAAAGCAACGGATCTGATATCCCAGGCAGGTTCTATCGATAAACAACGAGCTGCATTTAACGACCTCTCAAAGATCATTTGGAAAGTTCTCAAAAGCTCAGACAAAGCCGGAGAACCCGTTTACTACCAATACTGCCCGATGAAAAAAGCGTATTGGCTGAGTAAAGAAAAGGAAATCAAAAACCCTTATTATGGTGCTGCGATGCTCACTTGTGGCAGCGTGGTAGAAACTCAATAAGAATATTTAAAAGGCATTGCTCAGGCAGTGCCTTTTAAATATCATCAAAAAGATATTAATGGATATCCAAAAGTTTTTTAAAAGAATGTTGTTGTCTTTAACGGCCCTGGTGTTTTTTGTAACACAGAACGCTGTTGCCCAGAAAGTAGTGCATTACGATTTGTACGTAAAGGATACACTTGTTAATTATGTGGGTAAACAGAAAAGGGCTATCGCAGTAAATGGGCAGATCCCAATGCCAACGCTGCAGTTTACAGAAGGAGACACAGCTGAAATAGTGGTGCATAATTTGCTAAATGAAAATACTTCCTTGCATTGGCATGGTGTATTCCTGCCAAATAAAGAAGATGGGGTGCCTTTTCTTACTCAAATGCCAATAAAGCCCGGCACCACATACACTTACCGCTTTCCCATTATTCAAAATGGTACCCATTGGTATCACTCCCATTCTGGCTTGCAGGAGCAGATCGGGATGCATGGAAGTTTTATCATGAACAAAAGGCCGGATGACCCGACCTTCAGAAAAGGTATAGACGATCTGCCAACGGTTCCTGTTATTCTTAGTGAATGGACAAATCTTAATCCCAAAAATGTAGAGCGGATGCTGAGCAACGCCAGCGACTGGTTTGCCATTAAGAAAGGCGCTACCCAAAGCTATGCCGAGGCTATTCGACGCGGGAAGTTGAAGACTAAGCTCACGAATGAATGGAAGCGAATGATGGCGATGGACGTGAGCGATGTTTATTATGACCAGGTGCAGACGAATGGAGCTCAGATCGCAGATCTGAAGAGAATAGGTGGAAGAACCCTAAAAGGCGGAGATAAGGTTCGTTTACGAATTGCCAATGGGGGCGCATCCTCGTACTTCTGGCTTCGTTACGCAGGAGGCAAAATCACCGTTGTTGGCAGTGACGGTAACGATGTGGAGCCGGTAGAGGTAGATAGGCTGATCGTGGCGGTTTCAGAAACATACGATATCCTATTAACTATACCTGAAGACGGCAAGGCTTATGAATTTATGGCCACTACTGAAGATCGTACCCAGTCAACCAGTTACTTCATCGGAAACGGAGCCAGGCAGCAGGTCGGGCCAATGCCACGCCTCAAGTATTTTGAGGGCATGAAGATGATGAACGACATGATGAAGATGAACGGCGACCTTGACGACATGGGAATGAGAATGAGCCTCAACCAGATGGATATGAATGCAGTGATGTATCCGGAAATCACAGGAGAAGAAGACACTAAAGGGCAGATGAAAATGAAGGAAAATGGCGATCATCAGGACACCCAGGGCAGTATTGTTACCCTGAACTACGCCATGCTAAAATCTCCTCTAAATACCACCCTTCCAAAAGAGGCTCCGGTAAAAGATCTCAAGTTCACCCTTACCGGAAACATGAACCGCTATGTATGGAGTATGGACAATAAGGTGCTTGCTGAAAGCGACAAGATACCGGTTAAGAAAGGGGAAGTATTACGGATCACGCTGTATAATAATTCTATGATGCGCCACCCGATTCACCTGCACGGCTTCGATTTCAGAATATTGAACGGCCAGGGCAGCAATGCGCCTTTAAAGAACGTGGTAGATATCATGCCGATGGAAACAGATACTATCGAGTTCCTGGCAAATACAGAGGGCGACTGGTTTTTCCATTGTCATATTCTCTATCATATGATGGCAGGTATGAACCGGGTATTCACTGTTGACGACTATAAAAACCCGAATCTACCAGACAAAGAGATGGCCTACAAGATGCTTCAGCGTGAAAGCAATATGATACATGTGATGGCACAGAACGATTTTGCCACCAATGGAAACGATGGTGAAGCAATGCTGATGAATGCAAGGTGGAACCTTGGAACCGAATGGCGTTTAGGATATAGCGCTATGCATGGGTACGAGGTAGAAACCCATTTGGGACGGTTTTTGGGAAAAAATCAATGGTACATGCCTTTTGTTGGATTTGACTGGCGTTATCGGAAAATGGGAAGGGATGAGCATGAAAAAAACATGTTCGGACAGGCGAATAAAAAAGATAGCAGAACTGCGGTAAGCCTTGGTATGATGTCCACTTTGCCCATGTTGCTTAATCTTCAGGGCGAGATATACCACGACGGTATAGTAAGGTTATCTCTTATGAGAGAAGATATACCGGTTTCCAGAAGACTGAGGGCAGGATTTATGTTGAATACTGATAAGGAATATATGGTAGATATGCGTTACATCTTCACCAGAAACCTGAGTATCCGCACCCATTATGATAGTGACATGGGATTTGGTGCAGGACTTTCACTCAACTATTAAGAGTAATTTAAATTATATGTAAGCCGGTTTATCAATACGGCAAAAGCTAACGTTAAAATAAAAAGTGGCAGGAAAGCCTTTTTACAAAATCTAACTAATTAAGCTAAATTTACTTTATGAAAAAAATAACTAAACTCTTGCTCATACTCCTTATATCGGGCAGTGCATTTGCTCAGCAAAAAGAAACTGTGAAGGTGAGTGAATTCAAAAAAGGAATAAAAAAAGAGCAAGCATTGGTACTAGATGTGCGAACTCCCGAAGAGTATGCGACAGGGCATATCAGGGGAGCCGTAAATATTGATTGGAAGAACGCTGAAGAATTCAAAGCAAAGGCAAACGAGCTTCAGAAAACCCAGCCTGTATATGTATACTGCCGCTCTGGCGCGAGAAGTGAAAAGGCGTCGAACTGGCTCAGCACAAACGGCTTTACCAATGTTACCGATCTCGAAGGAGGCATAGAGGCCTGGAAAAAAGCCGGCAAGCGGGTTTCAAAAAAATAAGTCGCGATCAAAATAATCCTTTAAAAGAAATAAGAGGCGGGGCTCGAATCTAAAACTGCTATAGTAGGGCGCAAACGCAGTTTTTCAAGAACAGGAAAAATAAAAAACCTCGATTTCCGCTGCGAAATCGAGGTTTTACTTACTCGGTGCACGTAACCAGGCACTTCTCGAACCATTTTTTGGATGATTTAAGGAGATTAGCAAGATTAGTATCCTAATTTCATTTCCAAATCCGAGGTAGAATTAATACTACAACCATTCGATATCGATAAGTTATGCTACAGTTTAATATTGACACTACTGTTAATTTTGTCATAGTTTATCAGTCGTCGGTCCAGCGTTCTAAAATGGCCCATTTGGTGTGAGCGGCGATTTCGTAGTTGGTTTCTTTATTATGTTCATTAAAGCCTAGGTTCTCAATGAGCAAGCGGTCGGCCCATTTTAGCTCGCAGTTGTCACCCAGTTTTTCCAGCTCTTGCAGATAGGCAAGCTGCTCATTGTTAGGGATCAGGTCGTAGATCTCATAAAGCAGAACTTCCTGCATATCCAGTTTTTTGGCTTTACGCATCGGCGTTCGCAAGGTGGTCGAGTAACTGTAATCTATATATCGGAATAGCTGTCGATCCAGGATATTGGTAGACAATAACTCTTCGCAGAATTCGCGCCATTGAGATATCTCGCGGTCTTCGCGCGACTGGAACCAGTTCAACATCGGTATGACGTGCTTACCCGGGACTGTGAAGCGTAGGTCGTTCTTCGCAATGCCATGGTCGGTCTGAAATTTACGGTCCGGTTTGACTTTGTAGCGGCTGAATATGGCACGCGACGAATCTAGTGCTTTATAAGCGCCGCCAACGAGCTGATAGTAATTGTTCTTGCGGTTCTTGACCAGTAGATAGCGGTCATTGACTTTGATTCGATATAAGTAACTGATCGATAAACGAACATCCTGTTCACGAAAGAGCACCTTGGTCTTTAAAAAAAAGCCAAGGTCTTTCAGATAATATAGGCCTTCAACGATCAGGAAGTAGATCGGTGCCGAAGCAATATTAACTGCCAGTCCGATCAAAACCGCGTTGAGCGGGGTATCGCTTTGACCGATCATCAGCAGGTGAATGACCAGCGCTGCACTACCTAAGAATATAAGGGTCTTGATAATTAGGTGTCGCATGTTATTTGATCCGGGGGCTAGGTTTAACATCGTTGATCACCTCTTTTAACACGGCAAAGGTCAGCGGGCGTTCGGGGTAACAACGGGCTATAGCTTCGGGTTGTATTTTAAGGCGAAGGTCTGAGAAGGAATGCCCTAAACCGTCGTTGGCGTCGGGGCCAGTTAATGCAGCTAATTCCGCTAGCTGGTCCTCGGTCAGGTTCAGGCCTTCAAGATCCTGGGCAAACAATTTCTGGCGCTCTTCGCTGTCAGGACGCTCAAATTCCAGCACGATGGCAGCACGGCGGACAATAGCCTCATCTAAAAAGTGCAGGCGGTTGGTGGACATGAATACCACAGCGCGGCCGCCAAGCTCACGGATCTCATCGATCTTTTGGATAAGCGTGTTGACAGCAGCTTTCTCCTCTTGGTGCATTTGGCCAGTAGACCGGGTCGTGGCGATAGCGTCGGCTTCATCGATGAGCAAAAAGGCAAGCTTTTTCTTTCCAGCCAGGTTTCTGAGCTCTTGGAAGGCATTGTTAACAAGGTTGCCCATTTCTCCGTGCAGGCCTTCTCCACGTACACGCGTGCTGAGTTTGAGGAAATGTGCTTCCTTTTTTAGTTCACGGGTCATCGTGTCCGCAATGGCTTGTGCGGTAACGGTCTTACCCGTACCTGCATCGCCTGCGAGGATAATGAGCGGGTATTTGTCGGTCAGGTGGGTTACCGCTGGTAAAAGGCAATCATGATGTAACTCGCTCCAGGTGGCTAAGCCTTCCTGGTCTAAAAGCAGCTTGAGGTTCGTATAAATTCTTTTAAATTTTTTATCGAAGCCGATAAGGCTGCTGCTTTGCTGCTTGACCTGTTGATCGGGCAGTTCTTTGGTATGATCGAAAATTGACATGGCTTATCTAAAATTTGTTTTTTGAAGTTCATAACCGTTGCTGCCATATAATTGGCCACTTTGTTTGGAGAGATTACTGTAACGGGTATCGATATCGCTCGCTCCCCAGTTCACCCATAATCGTTCGAGCTGAAAGTTTTGTTGACCTGTTGCACCGAGCAAGGCCCATTTGGTGGTGTATTGGGTGATCACCACCAGATATGTATCAGGGAAATTTTCCCAATCGTTACCGCCTGGACGTTCGCTACTGATCGTCTTACCTTCCTCATTGACCGTATAACGCGCGGCGCGAACAGCACTGCCGTTATTGCACATGAGTGTAATATCTACCGCTTGCAAATACTTTTCTTCGGCGAGGGCTAAAATGTCGTGAACAACGTTCTCGGCATAATCAAGCGTCCACTTACCGGTACGACGGGCGATCATTCGAAGATCAGCCTCAAAACCTTCAAATGTTTTTCGGATATCTGTTACGGTATAGGTCCGTGTGTTCGTGATGGTTTGTGACATTATTGATCCTCCACCGTAATGTTAAAACTTGGACCAAAAACTGTTTTCCATTCATCGATGGTCGCTCCTTGGGTGTTTATGCTCTGCGCATAATTCAACGCTTCAAAGGCTTCATTGGCTTCCTGTCTGACGTTTTGCCAACTACTCTCGTCCAGCTTCTTTGCGGCATTATTGTCGTTATTAGTGGGATCGGCAACAAACACAGGTGTGCCAAAAGCAGGAATTTGGTTGATCGCTCCCTTAAAGTTGATCACGGGGAAATTAGAGCCACTGACCACTCTAAAGAAGCGGATGATCGCCTCTTCGATATTGGTCTCAATGCCTTCTTGCAGGTCAAGGTGAGCAACGATCAACTCGATCGTAAACGAGGATAGCTCAGGTTTGAGCTCTTTAAAGTTACGCCACCACTTGAGGCAGCGCACAATAGCATTATAGGAGTGGTTGGCGCTGTAGCGTGCGCAAGCAAAGGCCAATTGCCCGCTAACACTGGTAATATATTTACCTCCGCCGCCCCGCTGTGGTTGCAGTTCATAACTGGCAGGTTTGTCTAGTGGTACTACCGGTACGATATCAACCTCTAGGCCAGAGCCAATAAATTTAATCTTAATGGACTTGGTATTTCCCTCCACGTCCACATCACGTTCGATATCCTTAGTGGGATAGATCGCTGTAAGATACTCGTACACGAAGTCATGGAGCTTTTTAAGGTCCTTTGCAAGGTTCTCATCTCCTTCCACATACAATACCAGATCGATATCGACAGGGTGATCCCCCGTGCGGCGCAGGATGGTGTGTTTCTTCCATGATCCGGCAATAATAAATTTAGTTACCCGGATGGCGTTCCGCTCATCCTCTTTCATTTTTTTCTCCAGCTTTTCTTTCAGATGTGTCAGCTGGTCACGGTACTTGCCCATGTTCGCTCGCTTAAGTTTGATGCGGCGGACAAAGCGCTTAAGTTCGGTGTTCGTAAGTTGCATACGTTCTCCTCCTGGTACAGATGCCTGTACCAATCAATTGTTGATGGTAAAACTCCATTTGCTCGGCAGGAAATCTCCGGTAACAGGAAGAGAAGTATGAAATGAGTAAGCCTACAAAATTTGATTTTTCAAAATTTTTGTATGTTTACTGCGTTATTAACACAACAATGTCGTCATACAAGCATGTCGGGATCATATCCCCCTGTTTAACTTGACACACTTAACAACCTGAAAGGGGTCGGATCTAATCGGGTTGTTTCTTTTTCTTTATAATGCCAATTCTGGCAGTTCTAATACTTTCTGGTCTGTCTGTAGATTATCTATATCGATACCGTTAACAATATTGTAATTGTATTTTATCTCTTTAATCTCCGATTTTTTCATCTTATCGCCAACGAGCAAATAGGCCGTAAGCTGTTTAGCCCGCTCACGCGCATCAGGGCTGGCTATGATAGACTTGTTCAAATTGATAATCACATTGGTCCAGTGGCTATCATTCATACTCCAAGTACGTTTGTTAGCACGTTCGATCACCGTGCTTAGATGAAGTCCTGAACGTAGGATGGCATCAACCAGGCCATCCACGAACGCGATCTGCCCTGCTGGTTTAAATAACAGTGAATACGGTGAACCTTCCAAACGCATGTTCGGTATATTAGCGGGTTTAGCACCATCAACAACTTGTTTGAAGGGGATGAATTGTTCAAATAGCTCATTCCAGAAATCGACCACGATACCGGTAGCTTCATCTAGTTCTTCGTCAGAGGGTCGGTTGATCGTCTCTTTTTCAGTGAAGTTTTCAAAACAGCTATTTAACTTTAAAATGATCTCGGTTATTTCATACAGCGCGCTTAAGGTGGTGATACTTTTACTGCGGGGAGCAAGCGTATTGTGTTTCCAGGTCACCAAACCCTCCTCGTTCATTTTAACGCCTGAATAGAATGGGCCGATAGGTTGATATACCAATCTTCTGGTCACTATGGCGATACCATCATCCTCGCTAGTAAGGATATTGTCACCACGGCTTGTTGATTTTGCATATCGGTTCACCTTGTTAAAAATGCGTCGGGTCTTCTCGTCAGACTCGTGCTTGATGAAGATCACGCTGACCTCGTCCGTGGCGACCTGACTACTTTCACTGCCTTCGACCTCTCCTTGCATCACACTTTTTAAACCGTACCAACGGTGTTGACCATCCAACACTAATAGCTTTCCACCATCGATGGTGATAAAACCGATATCTTCTGCTTGACTTTTATAGGCGCGCGGCAAATTGAACTTAAAATCTTTGATAAGGCTTTCAAAAATGAGTTCACCTTCGTAAACCAAGACGATAATAGAACCAAAAAAACGGTCTTTTGACTTGGCTAGGTAAGGTGCTATCTGATCTTTTACGCGTTTGAGGTTCGCGTCGCGCTGCATGCGTTCGTGTGGAGGAAGATCTCTCCACCATTCATGATAGTCTTGAGCTGGGCTAACTCCCTGGAGTAACTCGCGGACCACCATCTTGGAAAGGTAGTACTCCGTGGTTCCCATTTGCCCTCTTAATGCTGGTGATACAATGGCCATACTTTATAATTTTGTTTTTGAACACTTCGATCTTTAACTAATATGTTTTTCGAAAACAAATATTCGAATCATTTTTTTAATATCCAAATGTTTTTGCAAAACATTTTTAATTTTATCTTCTGTTTAAGAAAACTACCTATTATACCAAGCCAAAAACAAAGCCCAGTGAACAAGTTTCACTGGGCTTTGTTTTGAGAGTTAATTATTTAAAATATCCAGGGTGCGATCCTGTCCCATAATAATTCCAAGATCTTTTTGGCACGTTTTTGAACGATCTCAGCATTCCATTCTGCATCTTCATAGGTTAAAATGTGTGCAATATGGGAGGAATAGTTAGAACCTTGCAACATCTTAACGGTATTTTCAGCTAACTCGATCCCTGCTGCTTTGGCTTTATTGGCCAGTTCAACCAGCTTGTCAATATCCTGTTCGCTGAGGTGCTTGTAATAAAGTACCTTTTCTTTCCAGCCTCTGTTACTAGCGCTGATATTTACACCATTAGGTAGCAGAGTAAGGTTGCCTACAGAGTGGTACAGTTTATCCAGGCCATACAAGCTGGTACTCCAATCGCCTTCTGAACGTTCAGGTGCGATATGTTCTATCGTTTGAAAATCAGGGTTTTTCCATTGCGATAACCGAAGGAAAGGTGCTGAATGCGGGGTCGCTGCTTTCATCACCCCCTTCTGGTCGGTATTCGGAATAGTATCGTGTGCGGCGTTATAAAGCGCGAACTTCACAATGGTGGTGGAGTTATCATACCTGCAAAATGGCAATGCTTTGGCAAGCCAGCTATTTCTGTCCGTGATCTCTCGTCCGGCTAAGACCTGTTGTAAATACGTTTTAAGTTCTGATAAATTAAAATCCCTGCTTTCGATCCATTGGTGGGGCTCAAGGCCTTGCTTGGAACCTTTAAAGAAGGTGCGGTAGGCATCGTCCAGGCCGCCGTTACCATAGGCTGATCTCCAAAGGATGTAAAAGGCTGATATCGCTTTGACAGCATTGCTGAAATTCGCGACCGACTCTTCTTTTCCTTCTACCATATTGCTGTAAAAGCTGGCCAGCATGGTAATGGACATCTTATGGTTACTTTCTTTTAGGAAAAGAATTAATAATGATACCAGGTCGGCGTCAGATGTACCGATCAATGAGCGGATCGGCATATCGCCGTCTGCTCGGTAGTTGTTCCAGATCTCATCGTAAAATTCGGAGTAGTTGCCAAAAAATTTAATGAAGTCCCGTTTGGCATCTGAGCCAGCCAAGCGTTTCTGATAAATTTTCTCTAGCCACTTCCTTTGCGAACTGAAGTGAGTCGCTAACTTGTGCCCCTCGATAGGTAAGGCAAAAGAGGTCAGCAGCTCGTTTGTGAGCTTACTCTTTTGGGCGGCACTTTTCATGTCCTCGAAGGCACGTTCGATCTTGTTAAAATATTTGTTCTCTATCGAGTTCTTAAATTCACCTCCATCAAGATTGGCAGTATTGACAACCAAGGGCTTAAAGGTCTCAATAGCAGTTAATGGGGTACCTGTAGCATTGAGGGATTGAAACATATCAAACGCCCAATCATCATTGACCGGCTGTATGATCGTGAAGCAGCAGCGATCTAACAGGTAGTGGCAGACCGCCAGGATCTGTATCATGGCGGTGAGTTGATAACTGAACGAATTTTTATCTTCGAATTCTTCGCTGTTGATCAGGCTGATCAAATGTGAACGGTCGTATTGCCAAATGTTCTCCTGATTGATATTGTTGATAATTTCCAACCCGCTGCAAAAGCCATTGTCAGTGATATGCGCTTCAAATACTACCCGGTTCAGCCAATTACTAGCTATGGTCAGATTTTTACCGGCATTACTTTCTTTGTCAAATTTGGGGTATTCTTTTCCACGTAAGAAATGGTCGATAAACTCGAACAAGTAGCGGGAAACAGTTGAGCGATAGCTCTCGTTCTGTGTTTCAGACATGATCCATTTATCGACACTACCGCGGATGATCTTGGGTTTTAAGGTCGGCGTACCTCGTTTGAGGTCCACAGCGAATACATCCTTCAGCTTATCTTTCCAGAACTGGGTGATCTCGTTAATGTTATTGATTAATTCTTCACGGTCTTCTTCGCTGAATTTTTTTAGGGACTTCAATAACCGTTCCTTGCTGATATCGATATGCTTGAAAAGCAATGCAGATAATAACGATATGGTAGATAAGCGCTGCTGTCCGTCAATAACTTTTTCAATAGAAGAAGGCAAGGCACGTGTATCTTGTGGCTGCACTTTATTTTTATCCGCTTCAGTGACCGTGATGATCGTACCAAGAAAACGGATCTCGTTCTCATCGCTGTCATCATCTTCGATCACATTTTCGATCCCTTTAGCGATATCTTCGAGTAGTTGTCCGATGTTGTCGAAGTCCCAGCTGTACTCACGCTGGTATAACGGTATGTAGAAGCCGACACCGGGGCGTTGGTAATATTCAAAAACGCTTCGATTCTCGGTATTAAAGGCATTATCAATTGTGATCATGTAAAGTGTTTGGATGTCGTAAGGTTAACTAATAGCGCGTCGAAAGATCATTTTGGTCAGCATGCGAAAATCGTTGTAATAGGGCTATTCCATCTGCAAGGTTGTTAAATACCATTGCTGAAGAATGCCGAACGATCTGAAAGTAGTTCTCGAATGAGGGATCTTTTTCTGAGCGTTCGTCAACCAAAATAATGGTCTTATTTAGGCCTAAAGCCAAACCTGCTTCAAATGCTAATCCATACCCAGAGGGGTTGGTCTTTTCCATGTAAGCGAATAAAATATTACATTCTTTTACGAAATGGATATCCCAAACGGTATAACTTCCTGGGTCGTTCAAGCCGTGTTCTCTTGGGTTAAAAAAAATGAAATCGTCACCGACTTGGTCGATAACGCTCTTTTGCCAATTGCTACGGAAACCTCCCGAGAGAAATACTTTAGGCTTGTGATGCATGTGATAATTGTTTGGATAAAAATATAGAAAATGGAAGACCTATGGCAATGGCGTAAAAACGATTACGTGTCTCGCGTAAGAAAAAGTAGCTAAGCAACAATAGTATGTACAGGGTCACCGTATGAGCGTCTGTCTTAATTGCAGGCGGGAAGGTGAACCAAATATGCATTAAGGAGCTTAAAAGACCGGTCACAGCGATAATGGCCGAAACATTAGCGATATGTCTGGATAATTCCGATCTAAACATGAAGGTATAGACCTTTTGATCGGCTTCAGGGGCTGTACTCATCGCCAGATTACGGGCCTCACGAACAGAACGGAGATTTACTTGACGATTGATCAAAGGTAAAAGGCGTGTTTCCATAATCGATACGGCATTAGCATAGGTGTCCCGGCCTTTAACTTCTGCTTCTTTCTTTTTCGTATAGGAGCGATCGCCTAACCATTTTTCTTTGATCTCGCTTAACCCGTAGATAACATATCCAAGGATGTAAGCTATAAAATAGATTCCTAAAGAGACTTCCTTATCGGACAGGCTAAGAAATTTGCTTTGATAAAAGTAATTAGCATCTATACAGATGGACAAGATGATCAGTAGATATAAACCGGGAACGAAGTAGCCGACGATATCCCAGATAAATTCTTTGAAAGATTCGGCAAATGATTTGACTCCTTCCATAATCTTAAACTATTAGATGAAACATGAGGCACAACCAACACCTTCTTCTTCATCAAGTATATCAAGTAAGAAGTTGGATTTCGTTTTAGTGCGCTCCTGTCTTTTCATGTATTCGGTTTTGATCTGCTTGATCCGGTCAGGTGCGATCAATTGCTCCAGACTTTCATTCTGCATCCAGGTATATCCATCCTTTTCATAGGTCATTGCCTTTTGAAAGAGCTCGGGATGCTGCTCATATAACCATACCCACTCGATCTTCTGTTGGTAAAAACAAAAGAAACAACCTGATCGGCTGCGGGCGTAGGAAGACGACCGATCTCCGACCGCAAAATCGATCTTCTTGTAATAGTTTGGTACACCTACACCGGACTCTTCGAGTATTTGAAAAATGCGATCACGGTTCAAGTTATCTTCATTGTCTAACAATGGGAAATAAGTGTTATCCAATGCCAAAGGATAATTGGTGGTCTTCAAAAAGCTATATATCAGGTGGTTGGTCTCTCGCACGCCGACATCTAATAACTGGTTGAGTTTATTGTGCATGTGGTAGGCCATACTTAATGGTTTGAGTAAGACCTGCTGCATCTTTTCGGCTGTCGCTCCGAAGCCTAGCGATGGAAGTGTGTCGATCAGTTTTTCCTGGATATTGTTGGCAAGGAACTTTTCAATAACGTCTTCACTCCAAATGTTACGGCGAAATGGAAAGATGGATTGGATGTTTGAACGACGGGAAATATATCCTTCACGGTCTTCATCTCCGCGAATACCAACATAAGATACTACCGGGTCAGTTCCAACATACTTTTCAAAGGGTTCCAATTTAAGTTTTTTGGTACACCAACGCGAATTTGATGAAGGCAAAAAACCGCCGTACATCTTTAAAAAATGATCAAATGGATCTTCATGGCTGTTTTCGGCGGCCTTGAGGATCTGTATGGACTTACCGAGGTAGATCTCCAGGTTTCGGATCAGTTGATAGGTTTCGTCTAATTCCTTTCCGGTATCGCTGGAATAATATTCGATATCCATTAGCGGATAAAGCGTCCTTAAATATATGGCCAGGGCGGCGCTGTCTTTACCGCCGGAAATGCCTAGTACGTGTCTTACTTTATTCATTGGCCAATAGTTTTTGAAGCAATGTAGTTAAAACGACCTTATTCAATTCCAAGTCATCGCTAAGATTAGATTCTAATGAAGAAACCAGTGGTTCTAACTGTATCGATGCCAGTTTCGGTAAACGAATGATGCTTTTAGAAGCGGACTTGCCAAACGTAGTCACTTGTATATTGTAAACCTCTTCTTTGGTTTCATCGATATCGATTACCGATAACTCTGTTAGGCCATCAAGGTCTTGTACCATGGCACGAATTTGATCATAGAGTAAAACCTCGTCGTCATCGTTGAGATTTTCCAAAGGTTTACCACTGAGCGCTTGACATACTGAACTAAGCCAAGGCCGTTTTTCATCCAGCTGGGAATCGATGCGTTGAACAAATGCCTTTTGTTTGGGTAGTAGTAGATGCCGCTTTAAATATTGGTAGCGTTTCTGCAGCTTAGCTTTTAGGTCTTCAAAGCTCAGCGTGCTCTCCTCAAAAAGTAATTCCTGGCGAATAAAACTTTCAAAGCGTTCAACCAAACCATCAAAACAAGTACGTATCTCCCTGATCGCCGCCTGCAAAGTGTCGCTGTAGGAAGGCAGGTTTTCGGGAAATTCATTCAATTCAGTGATATTGGTGCCTAATGCCATAGGAAAGGTATCAAAGAATGTTGCTTCTGGATCTTTAGACTTGGATATGGCATCTCTGATCGCTAAACCTTCTTTACTGAGCCGCTGGGTTTGTTTTGCGTAATCAGGCAAGGTGCGGTAGAAAACTAAAAAAGGTTTGATCGTTTCAATAAATGATACGTTGCCCAGCTTTTGCTTACTTTCTTGATCTAATATGATCCGGTAACTATTGAAGATATCCAGTTTGACACCGTCGATATCAAAGGCTTTGATCTCAAAATCTTTAGGTTTCTTCGCGATCAGCTCTAACGTTTCTTCGGATATATTGGGAATGAACGCACCATCTACATATAACGCAAAATCATCTCGTTTTAAAAATAAAAAAGAGGGTATCCAGAAATCTAAGAACCCCTGTTTTAATTTAAAAGGAGCGGCGCTTAGTTGTTCAGATAGACCTGTAAGAGGCTTGCGTGCGCCTTTGGTGCTATCGAGAAACTCGTTGCTTTGACGCCACAGGTGGTAAAAATTATCCGTAGGCTGAAGTGCAATTCCTTGATATTGGTCATCTCGGTAAGGTGCCAATCCGCTATCCTGTAGCAATGATTTAAAGATCATCTTCTCAGGCGGAAATTTGTGTGCAGGGATGCCGAGATCTGCTTTATCCCAATCATTGGCTAACGCTTTAAAATAGTTGCGTTTCGCGGTGTGTATGGCACTGGATATTTTATGTTTATTGACCAGTTCATTGCGAAAGACCGGGGCTTCTTTATAAACTTCTTTACAGATCTTGGTCAGTAACTTATTGAAGGCTTTTTTCGATCCTACTGTTTCGGTATTACCGTTCCAATACCATAATACTTCTCCTTCTCCTTTATAAAGATTATCTAAGATGTAATGGTTCAATAGCGCTTTTTCATGCGTAATTATGCTCTCCAATTCACGACGCGCGACCCGGTCATGCAAATTTTCGGAAAGTACTTTTTGGGTCTTTTCCAGATCATGCAGCAGGGTTTTAATGCGTTTTGTGTTTTGATAGGCTACGAAGACATTAGCACAATCATTTTTGGATAGCTCGGTTAGTAAGCTTTCATCAGGCTGTTCTTTAAAAATCAATTGAATATACCCATCGATCTCGCCCACGGGTTTGATCAAACGAGGATGCTCACTGATCTCATATTGAAAGTAGCGGCTGGTGCCGTTAAGATAGCTGAACTCTTTGGCCAAGGCAGGGCTGAATTCAAAGTATTTCTTTAAGACGGTCGGGATATCTGTGATCGCAGAAACGGTCGATTCGGCCTCCAGGAGTGCCAATTCTATATCGACCTCGGTCTCTTCCGTTAATACATAACGTTTACTATGTGCGCGGTAGCGGATGATCTTTTTGGCGACAAGGTCGCTGATCACGTTTTCCGCATCAGAAATTCCGAGCACTTGATTGGCATAAGCAGCCATGAATTGTTCATCCAATACTGCGCCAGTGGCCGAGAAGTTATTTAATAGGCCGATGCTTTTAACCAGTTTAAGGTAGTTATTGATCCCCAGGTCAAAACTACTTTCCACTTGTTCAATAGCAACTTTGATCGCCGACCAAGAAGCGGCATCGGGGTTGTATTTAGAGTTAAGGAAAGAGAAGAAATTATTGGTCAGGTAATCAAATACATGCGATAAGTTATAGAATGGCTCTTTTGATTGCTGAGCGAATCGAGACAAACTGGTATTATCGGTTGATTCCAGGAAAGAGAATAGGGACCTTTCATTTTGCCCGTATCGTTGTAGCGCTAGGGTCAGTACATTCGCTGAAAGCAGATCCAATGGGAAAAGTTTCTCCGTTATCTCCTTGGCATAAGTAGATTTGAAGGCTTTACTGCGTTCAAAGATCTCCAAAGCCGCTTTGACCTTCCGTTTCGGTGGTACAAACTCGGTCGCACGTGCGATATGTTCGGCTGCTAAAAATAGCAGTTGTTCTACCGGTTCGTTAAAGGTGACTTCTTTAAACCGGCCTTTTACTTTTGTCCATTCTTGACGGAGGCGTCTGTTTAAGTCGTAAGCATAGGTGTCAAAGCTTTGGTGTACAGATGTGATCAGTACTATGCGATGACGCGGGTCGTTGGCCAGTTCTGCTAGTTGCTGAATGAAATAAAGCTCTTTTTCGGGTTCATGTTGTGCCGCATACTCCAAAAACTTGCCGAACTCATCCAAGACGATCATTAAGGCCCCGTCTTTTTTGATGTTGCCATAAACGGACATGATCTCCGTAAGGGTATGCTCGACACGATTCTTGATCTGCGTAACGCCAAGGCGTTCAGCAAACACATCGATGATCGACTCATAACTGCCGACGATCTTTAAAAAAACGTTAGGGCGACCGGCGAACAGTTTTGTATCAAAGTGTTTTGCTTTGTTGGTCAACGTCTGTTCAAGCGCAAGCAAAAAAGAAGATTTGCCTGTGCCATAAGACCCAATGATATTAAAAGATCGAAGCCCGGCATCAATATCTGATTCCAACTGCTCGACGGTTTTAACGGCGTTGGGTGTAGCGATATAAGCAAAGGACTTGGTTTCGTCGCGCTCTATATTAATGGATGGTGTGAATTGTCCTTTCATAGCACAACGGGTTTAAGTACATTATAAATATCACTAGGGCGTTTTTTGACCTGAAACTCTTTGACGCCAGCATGGTCGTTAAAGGTGTAGTCATCGCCAAATTGCTCTTTTACCAGATCGATCAATTCTAAAATCGCATTTCTGCTAAGCGCAAAAATGTTACCGGGGCCGTTCTCGTCATTCTCTAAAGCTTGTAGGCTGACAGATGCGCCAAATTGTTCATTATCTAAAACAGCGTAAAGGAATACTGCCGGGCTTAAAGAAGAGCGATCGGAATTGACAATAAAATAGCTTCCTTTATGCTGTGATTTTAGCAATTGTAGATCGGCCAGCAAACCCAAAAATGAATCTTCGGTAAGTTTATTGTCTTCAGACTTATTGAGGTACATTTTTTTGAAAACGTCAAAATCGTCGCCTGCGGTCTTTGGATTGACTTGCTCTGATTTACGTAGGACAAAAGCCTGAAAATTCTCTTTGGTAAATTGCATTTTTTCTTTCCGGAATTCATTGAATACCAGCGAGTAAATAGAGGCAAAGTTATTTTTGACCAATTTATAATGTAATAGCCAAAGACTTTGATCATCTTCTAAATAAGGGTCAATGCCGGCTTCATTATCAAATAAAAAATGTGCGAATTCAGTTAACTGATCATTTGGTCCAAGCACGTCGAACGCTTTGAGCCAAAATTTGATTGCTGTGACCATGTTTTTTCCTACACCCAAAGTGACAACCGCATCCGCATCAGCGAATGCATGCCCTTCGCGAACAAAATCGTAGCCTTTCTTAAGCCAAAGGTGTCGGCAATGGAAGGTCTCGTGTCCAGACAGCGTGAGACGCATATTATCAGAAGTAGTTAGTGCTGCCATAAATAATTAAAAAAACAAAGTAAAAAAATACTAACTATATTAGCAAGTCGAATCTGTAAATATCAGCAAAGAATCTTGTATTTATACAGTTTTTCTTAATATAAAGATCGATAAGTATTCTGTTGATGACAACTATTCTTGATAACTAACTCAATGTTAATTTTTTATTTGAGCACGATAGCGCGAAATTAACTTACATATAGATTGATCAATTACGGTATTTCTTCATGAGCTCGGTCATATCCGTGATCCTTAACGCATCTATCCACATCTCTTCGGGGGTAATGCCTTGCCTTAAACCTACGGTGTTCATCCAGAACGCGAACCATTGAAATACTTTAGTTTTACCGTTGATATCCCGGCCGCCATTTAGCATGATACAATGAAAGCACAATTGTTCTATTATCCGCTCGGCCTCAGCCCCTTCACGCCATTCGTCAACGCCACCGGTGATATAACCGAGCCCTATGATCAATAGAAGGTAGTCTTTATTTGAACTATCGACTTTTAGCAGTTGATAAAGTTGGCCCATGGAGCGCCAAAGTAGATCCCTGAAAGGTGTACAGGATATCAACATGGTCAAATAAAGCAACTTTCCTTTCAAGGGATTAGGCATAGCGGCAACCGCTTGCTCAGCATTCATAGCAGAAATTAACCGAGTATAAATATCTGTTAATTGTTCACTGACATTTTCAAGTGCCACTTCAATCCGTTCTTCATTCAAAAGTGGGTTATTGAGTAATTCAGGCCGCTCGTAAACTACGTGCCCAATCTCTGATAGCGAATTACCGAGATACTCGTATTGTCGATTTCGATGAAAACCTTCAACCGTTAACAACAATAGTTTTAAGCCTTCATCTATTTTTCCGGTATGAATTAAACAAAATCCTAAATGGTGATAGCTACTTAGCAGGTTTGTTTCGTCATTACATTGTTGTTGGACCTTGATCGCCTTCTCATAATAGCCGATCGCTTGCTTAAGGTCGCCTGAAAATTCGTAAACTTTTCCTAACTCGCTTAATATAAGTGCCGTATTGCCAGGGGCAGTTACTTCGTCAATGTAATGTTCAGTGCCGCCAACCTCGTTACTATTGAGAGCTGTTGGCTTTTTTCCTAAAAGATCCAATGCAGCGGTGAGATGCTTTTTGGAAGTTTTAATTTAATTTTTTTAGGTTTATACGCTTTTCCATTGCGATAATATGACGAAGAGTCTTTTTCCGAATACACGGTAATTTTACCGTTTAACAAGTCATTCCGGTACTTACCTTTCTCTTTTAGTCTTCCTTCTGTATCATATAAACTATACTTCCCATTCTTTTTACCAGAATTCCAGCTATATCTGTCTTTCAAGTGGCCGCTTTCGTACCAGGATAGCCACTCCCCTTTTTTTAACCCTTTATTAAACTTTCCCTTTTCTTTTAAATTTTTATTCAGGTAATAATCAGTATAAGTACCATGAAGCAACTTACCGCTGTAACCCCCTTGTGTAATCGAAATATGATTGGCTGAATACCAGTAATAATGTTTCTCGGTATCTGATGAAAGCGTGCCTTTCATCGCTTTCACAAAGAAGGTCACCGAATGATCGGGATAGCTAATAGTAACTTTAGGTTCCACGAGTTTTTTATAAGACTGACAAAATGCAAAAGCATTAAAAAGAACAGCAGCAATAATGGTAAACAAGTATTTCATACAACTATTTCAAAACAATGTATTTCGTTTTTCCCTGATAGGAAATCTGAATTGAATCTTTCAGATTTCTGAGGAGTTTTACGCCCTCACTACGGTCTCCCTCGGAAAGCATTTTCTCCCTTTCATTAATTCGTACCAGGGCAACTCGCTTCTTTGTAGAAGGATTAATTATAAATCCCGTGTATTTAATAATATCCCAATTGATCGAAGGAGCTGTAACACTTACAGGTGCAGAAGTTGAAGGATTTATAACAGGCATAACAGTCAACGTATCTTTTGCTGTAGTTCCCAGAAAAGGATCACGGTAATTGAGCGCCAACTTAAAAGTATCCTGTTCATCGTAATTCTCCAGCGGTTCGGAAGCTAAAGAAACAGTCTCGCTAAGATGTTCAAGATTGTCATCATCCTTATTTGCAGCTAAAAAAATGCGATAAAATATTATTCCCCATATCGCGGCTACAGAAACAATGAGAATATAGGTTATCTTTTTGGATTTCATTGACTTTATTGAACAGTAAAGCTTCGAACCTCACTAAAAATCCCTTTATTTCCTGCTTCGTCAATAGCCCTTACCTTCCAGTATAACTTTTCGTTGGTCGTTCCTTCATTAAAAGAGAAACTGGTAGCAGTAAGCACTTTGGGGAATGTAGCGTTATATACAGACGAAGAATCACTTTTTAAAACGATCAATTCATACTTTCCTGCTCCGGCAACCGCCTCCCATTTTAAATTTACGGGTTTAGTAACTGATTCATTTGTCGTCGGAGAACTTAAAACTACTTTTTCAGGAGGCGTAGCGTCAAAGGTTAAACGATAAATTGCAGACCATCTTGATTTGAGCGAATCGTTCTCTGCTCTCACCCGCCACTGATGAACTTTTTCTTTACTTAACGGAACTTTAAATTCTGAATTAACCGTTGTCTGATCATACAAGAGCTTAGTCGTATCGGCAAAATTATTCGTATCTATCTGAAGACGATACTGAGTTGCTCCAAACAATTTATTCCACCGGTAAGTAATATCTGCTTCATTGGTGAGTAAATTATTAGAAGGGCTTATAACCTGCACATGTTGCTCTGCTATTGTTGAAGAAAAAATAGTTAAAGACCGGGTGGTATAGAGAGATTGACTGCTACCATTTTCCGCCCGTACCCGCCATTGGTATGTCCCTGGCTCAAGTGTAAATTGAAACTTATCTGTATTAAGAACTGTATCTGTCACTAAACTTACAATACTGTCAAACGAAGGACTCACGATCTGTAAGCGGTAAGAAGACGCATCTTCAACAGGCTCCCACCAAAAGGTCTGATTATAATTATTAGTTTGTACACTATCACCCGGCGCCAGTAATCTTACTTTTTTATCTTTTACTGATGACTCAATGAATTCTTTGCAGGAAGAAAATATTGACATCATTCCAATTAAAACTATTATTCTCTTCATACACTATTTACTTTACTATTGCTGTAAAGGCTGTTTTTAAAATAACCTCTTCTTTCTCTCCCTCATATCCCCTTTTCTTTTCCCTTTCAAAACTTACACTGGTAATCTTGCCTACCCGTGGTGTTTTTTCTAAAGAATCAAGCAAGGCTACCAAAGGCTTGAACTGGCCGAGGAACTGAATTTTTTGTTTTAACGCGTTGGAAGAGCTGTCTGAGGAAAGACTAATCTTGTCCGGTGAATAAATAACTGCGATGCCCCTGTTTGAAGCTACCGAGGACACATTCAACCAGAATTCATTTTTCCACTCCGCCGAATCAACCTGGTATCTTTTCAGAATAGTATTAATTGCAGACTTTTTTCTGTTTAGATATTCGGGATTGTATGACAAATCATTGCTCTCATCGTGCTGTCTGGTCAAGTTCCGATATTGTGCAACAACATCGACGGTTTTGCTGAACGCGAATATCCAGGAAAGAATTAGCAGAAGAGCCGCTGTTACCAACAATAATTTATTCTTTACATGATAAGATAAACCTTTCAGCATTAGTATTTAATTTTTATAGTAAACTCCTGACTTAATGCTTCCTGATCGCTATCTGTCGACGGGGAAAAGCTTGTAAGTAAAACTTCCTGTGCCCATTTCTTTTCTTTCAACATATAGATCCAGTTATTAACTGCCTGCATGTTATCTGTTCTGCCCCTTATTTCGATACTACCCATGTCGATGACTTCCCGTCGCTCACTGGTCGTTTTTACAGTATTCACAGGATTTATAGCTAATTGAACAAGGTTTACAGCAGAAGGAGTAGTTTGAGCAATCTGATCAGATAAAAACGCATACTTTATTCCCTTCTTCCAACCAAGGTCCTGAAGCTGCACTTCTTTGATCTCAATGTCTTCTTCTATACCTTTAAGAGTCTCTATGCTGGCTGAACTTTGGTTTACCCGCGATATCAATTCTTCATTTTTATTACTGTAGATACTGAAGATCAGAAAATTCATCAGCAGGAGAAAAAAGAAAGCGCCTAAAATCCCCGTAAGCCTCATTTTAAATTTCTTTTCTTCTTTAAATTCAGTCAAAGCAGAAACTGTAACATCACTTTCTACAGATACAGGAAGCAAGCGGTTAAATAGCGCCAACTGGAAAGCAGTAGCATAAGACAGGACAAAGGTTTCAGGAATAGTTTCAACATCAATTTTTAAAGGAAACGGCGATCGTAAATCCGGATTATAAGAATACTCCAGCCATTGATACTGTGTATCATAGTTGATTCGATGTCCGTCAAAAATGAACTGATCGTTGTAATTGTTAAACTGATTCAGTACCTGCGAGACAACAAATGGGCCAAGACTGATAACTAAAACCTTCAAACCAACTTTCAATGCTTCTTCAAAAATCACATCTACCAGTTCTTTCCGGATGATAGAAAGAAAAGAATGATCACCGGAAATAAAGTTTTGTATATAAAAATTCTCAATAACCAGATTAGGAAAAACTTTACTGAGAGTTTCCTGGCTTATCACCTCAATCCGATCAGTTTTTTTTATCAGAATACCCTTACCCGTCAGCGTTACTGCTATTGCCTCTTTTCCCTGTACTTTTTTAAAAATCGTTTTTAAATCTCCTTCAAGCTCCGCTTTATCATCGATATGAAGGGCTGATTTATTGACAGAAACAGAGCACACCTTTGCTTTGTATTGATTCTCCCCCTGTATGTTCAGTTCAATTCCAGAACAGAAGGATAACCATTCATATGTACTCAGCCAGCTCATCTTAATAAATAATCGTCGGTTTGATGAACACTATCGTTACGACCTTATTATTCGATTTCTCCCGGCTGCTGAAAAGCCATTTTAAAACCGGAATACGAGACAAAATAGGAACGCCAGAGCCGGAATCGCTTTTTTCAGTACGCTCAAGTCCTCCGAGCACTATCATGTCTTCGTTCTTAGCCCGGATAATGGATTCGAATTTACTGGTTGAAGTTGGTGGCGGAACATTCATCGGTGGATTACCTATAAAATCAGAAATATCAATATCGATATTTAAGGTAACCTGGTCATCGCCGGAAACTATAGGTTTAATTTTTATAGCGAGATTAGCCTCTACGGGTGTATACTGCTCGGTTATGAGTGTCTGTGAACTTAATGAGGGAATGACATTCTGTGTACGTGTACTATAATACCGTTTGCTTCCGATACTTAAATTTGCCGTATGACCATTAAGAGTTGATAATTTAGGAACTGAGCGCACTTCCACGTTATTATTCTGCTCCAAAGCACTCAGTTTCACATAAAAATTAGGAGTTACTCTCCCGATATTAATAGAATTATTTCTACCCAAACGCGACAAAAAATCATTGATCGAACTGGCGGTAAAGGTATAATCAACACCTGGAAAAATACTTCCTCCTGCTTTTACCGTACTGTCGGCAACATTTGCACTAATTCCTGTTTTAACCGTCTTTCCTTTTCTTACATCCAGCAGAGTTACCTCTATTAATACCATCGGCACCAGTCGGTCTATCTGGTGTATGTAATTTTCAATTTCAGTTATCTGAGGAGAAGAACCGGACAGCAGCAGCGTATTCTGTTCTCTGAATTCCTTTATTTCCACTCCCTTTCTCCACTCTGTTGGAATCATCGCCTGAATGGTATCAATAGAACGGTATTGAAGCTGAATAACCTTATTCGTCCTTAATCCTTCCAGTCGTCGTTCCCCGATCAGATACACCCCATTGTCCTTTTTAAAAGTGTAATCGGATCCCTGGAAAAGCGAACTTAAAAAATCATCAAAACTGATATCATTTACACGTGTAGTAACATTTCCTTTTATATCCGAATAAAGAAAGTAATTCGCTTTCACTTCCTGTGAAGTAGCTTTAACAAGATCGAGAATAGCTGTATTGGAAGCATCCACACTAATAAGGCGATTGCCCAGAGAAGACGTTTTACTGTAAATACTGAAGTTCCCTCCTCCTGGCTGCGTATTCCCTGCTGAACCGGGACGGGAATTTCTCCGTACAGCAGTTGTTCTATCCTTATCAATAAAAAGCTCCTCGCCTTCTGTTAGTCCTTCAAAAACATACACATTATCCGTTGTCCGGGTTATTTTCAGATTATTGGCAAAAGCGAGTTTTTCTAAAGCCGTTTCAAACGGAGCTTCGGTAAAAAAAGCGGTCACGCGATTATTAAACAACGATGAAGGAACCACAACGTTCTTTTGTGACAGTTGGGATATCTTTCTTGCAACCAGGCCCAGGGTATCGTTGTTCAACTCCATGCTTAAAGTATTAGCGGCATTATTGTACCGCACGTTGATCTCTCTGCGGGGCACCTGTAGAATAGGCGGAGAAACTCGGGTAATGGACATAATGGAACCTGTCAGGTTTATATCCAGATCGAATTGCTTGGTTAGAAACAGCAATACATTTAAAGCGGTCTCGTTGGTAAAATTATTATAGATCTTAAAATCCAGGGCAGGATCAATATTGATATTGAGGTTATTGGCCTGTGCAAGCGCTCTTAAAAATTCTTGTGCCGAGGCTCCAGATACCGCTAATTGCACTTTTTGGTTTAAGCCTGGAACTGTCACTGCCAGGTTCCTCAGCCTTTCTTCTACCAGCCTATACCGTTCCTGAGAAGAAGTTTGTCCATATACTGAAATATGAAAAGAAAAAAACAGCAGACAAATCATTCCTGTTAAACTCCACTTTCTTATGTAAAAATCTTTCATCAATAGCTAAAAAGTAATGGGTAAATTTCTTCTAAGGAGGTTTGGCCTTCCGCAAACAAATCGAAAGCATTTTCTGCAAGTGTCCGGATTCCTCTCTCCTTCAGTAGAGAATCGATATACAAATTACCTTGCTTAATTTCAATGGCCAGTTCCTGGTCTATAGGAATAACTTCATATACCGCTTTCCGGCCTTTATACCCTGTGTAATAGCATTCCTGACAGCCTTTACTGATATAATGCTCGTGAACGCGATAAAATGGTTTAAAATGTTTAGGATACAAGTCGCGACTACAGCCGGTCTTTATTTTACAGGACGGACAGAGCAACCGTACCAAACGCTGAGCTACGCTCGTATTCAACGTATTTGCCACCAGAAAACCCGGAATTCCCATGTCCATTAAGCGGGATACAGTTCCCCATGCTGAATTTGTATGAATAGTTGATAAAACCAAGTGACCCGTTAAGGCAGCCCTGATAGCCATGTTTGCTGTTTCTTGGTCACGGATCTCTCCTACCATGATCACGTCAGGATCCTGTCGCAGAAAAGTTCGTAGTGCAGAAGCAAAACCAAGTCCGATACTTTCTTTCAACTGTACCTGGTTAATGCCCTCCAGCGTATACTCAATAGGGTCTTCAATCGTAAGTATGTTGCGGGTTTCTTTATTAAGATATTTTAAAGTACCGTATAAGGTGGTTGTCTTTCCCGAACCGGTAGGTCCGCTTATCAACAGCATGCCATTGGGCCGTTTCACTCCCTGCAGGTAATTTTCAAGATCGAAATCAGAAAATCCCAGTTGGGTGACTTCAATATTAGTAGCGTTATTGTTTAACAGACGAAGAACGACCTTTTCACCATGCAGGGTAGGCAAAACCGAAACACGAATATCGAATTGTTCTCCCTGTTCTTTGAAATTAACCCTGCCATCCTGTGGCAATCGCTTTTCGGCGATGTCAAGGTTAGCCATAATCTTAATCTTGTTGATCAACGAAGGATATTCGTCCTTTTGCAGCAGGTAACGCTCAATCATCATACCGTCGATTCGAACACGGACACGACATTTATGCTCATAGGTCTCTATGTGAATATCACTGCTTTTTAATGATTTCGCTTCCAGAACAAGTCTTGTCAGAAAATCAGTATTGTTCAAAGAAACAGTCGAAGAGGGAAGATCCGTTCGCTTATTCTCGTTGAAATAGTAGGTAGATAAAAGCCGGTTAATTTCAGACTGGGGAAGTTTCTCAAGACCGACCTGTTTACCTAATATTACTTCCAGCTCCAGATTTAAGGTACTTTCATCGGCATCCTCCTCACAGTAAAAAGTAGTAAGGTCTGTCTTTTCTTCCTTGGGAAGTATGCGATAATGCCATGCCTGTTCCCTGCTCAACAGATGAACAGCTTTACTTGAAATCGTTATTTCCTGCTCCCCCTCCATCATTGTAAGTAATTAAGTATCCATTGATCGTTTTGAAGATTTAATGAATTGTTGTTCCAATCCATAAGCAAAATCAAGGCAAAAAAAAGGGATTGGAGACCTGCAAGAGGGATCTTGAAAGTTCGTTGAGTATTTTGACTAAAAAACAGGATAGTTGCAAGCAGGACAAGCAAGAGACTTATAATATAAAACACCAGGAAATTTGCCGGTGAGAAATAAAAAGCAATTGTAAGCAGAAAAAGTACATCTCCGAGCCCCAGGTAACTATTAAGTAAGTTAATCCATTGCTTTTTCTTTATTGAAAAGTATCCTGTAAGAAGAATCAGTTGGATAAGAAGAAACAGTATATTAACAAAACTATTGGTAAGCACAATCGGAAAGTAATCTTGCTCCTTTGAAACAAGAAAAAGCAGGATCAGTAAAATTGGAAACACTATCCAATAAACTGCCCGGTGCTTCATATCCTGATAAAACAGGAACAGCAGGCAAATAATCACTCCTGTTTTCACAAGCATTAATCCGCAACTACTTCTTTCAGGTTCTTTTCCTGGTCAATCTCCCAAACATTGAAAGTGCCATTTCCGTTAAAATCGGCTACAGCTGTGGCACGTGCAATAAAAGTCGCAGGACCAGATTGTACAATTTCAATCCGATAATTTGCACGTCCATCCTTTCCATCTGTTGTCAGCTTTTCCTGGATAAAGCCAATCTCTTTCAAATCTGTAGAATATTTCGACTTTTCAAAGAAGTAATTCCGTTCAAGCGTATATACGTGTTCGAGTTGAACTTTGGCTTCCGTGCTTTTTGCTTTCGTTATTAATGGAAGGAGATTCGGCAGGGCCAGTAGTACCAGGATGCCAATAATAACCAATACGACAAGAATTTCTGTAAGCGTATAGGCTTTTACTTTTGTTTTGCAAAAAGATAACATAGTAATGAGAGCTGTGATCTAAAAAACTTTTTCAAAATAACATTTATTTTTCAGCGGAGCCAACTTTTTTTAATAGTACGTCAATTTGTTGTTGCTGAAGTTCTAACTTCTTGTTTTGTTCGATAAGATGCAGGGTAAGTTCTTCAATTTTTTCAAGGAGCTTTGCGTTCATTTCTCCCAGGTTTACGCCATTCTCTTCTACCTCTTTTGCCGACGGAATTTCCGGAAGATGGTTATTTAGTTTTATAAATTTTTCGAGATCGTTTAAGGGAAGTAAAAAGTAGTCTTTTTGAAAGACGTAGTCAGGAAAATTCGCAGTTTCTACTTTGATTTCTTTAGCACGTATCCTTCCGTTTACAGCTAATTTTGAGTAGCCATCATCTACTTTAGTTCCAATCAAAAGGTTACCTGCAGCCGACAATCTCATTCTTTCGGTAGAAGTACCATACCCTGCATAGGTTTGTTCTTTGGTGAAGAATCGATGATTCCCACCATTAGGTCCGGATGAATTATAATAAACATCTGTTCCCACTCTTCCTATACTATGACTTGAGCCCGCGGATGTTCCGAGAGTAAGGCCGCCTGTATTAAAAACAGGCATATTCTCAATTTGACCAACATACTGAAAATTCAATGCAAATAGAGTTTTTCCAGCAGTTCCAAAATATATTCTATCACTACTTTGGCCAGGGATTATATATATAGCTCCTCTGTTTGCATTTCTTATATCTGTATTTACTTCTATAGAGGCAAAGCTGGAGGCACTTACTCCCCCGTTACTATTACTTACTAATAATGCTCCATTTTTTGCCACGACATTTCCATCAGAAGAAATCCCTCCATTAGCATTTAAAATACTATTAAAAGTTTTTATCCCTGTTATAGTTTCATCGCCGCTCTTATGGACAATATCATCGGTTTGTGCAAAAGCGATATTTATACAGAATAAAATGGCAGAAAGAAGAAATATTTTTCTCATACTTTATAATATGCTGTGAAATATCAAAATTGAATATTTACACTGCAGTTAAACTGCAGTGAAGAAATTATTTTCAGAAATAATGGAACTTTTATTTTATTGAATGCGATTAAGATCGTTGTTAAAAGCAATGGCAGTAATTAAAGCACAAGGCTACTCATACTCTTCGCAAGCCCATAGATAACTTATGACAGTTTGAGATATAGGCCGATCTATATCCAAACATCTGGCTCGTTTGACAGAACCAGTTGTTTTGCTTTTTATCGAGTTACAAACTCTTTTCAATTTGACAATCCGTAGTCCCTTACCCTTATAGCCACGCTACAGACTACGGACAGTTAGTGTATATAAAGCTGCAATAACAGCGCTTTTAGATAAACATGATTAACATTGGAGAACGTATAACCCAGCTTAGAAAGGCCAAGAACTGGTCGCAGGATGATCTGGCTAAAGAGATTGAGGCTTCTCGTGTAATGATTGGCAAGTATGAAAGAGGCGACAATTTACCTTCTATCGAAGTGATTGTAAAGCTGGCCAAAGCCTTCGAAGTTTCTGTAGATTTTCTGCTGGGCGAAGGAATGAACGCTGCTTACGATAAGGAGACGGTCAAACGCCTGGACGAACTGGAAACGCTACCGGCTGAAGAAAAGCAGTGGGTTTTTCATTATATTGATCTTATCATCAGGGATTATAAAACCAAAAGGGCTTACGCCTAATAACACAAAAACGCCTGGCTCTACTCAAGAACCAGGCGTTTTACTTTACAATCGACACACGAGACACGCGTGAACCAGTTAGTTTTTTTTACTTTCGAAATAAACCACCAGTGATAGGACTAGACCTTTAATGAGTACCATAGCTGCGACCGTCAGAAATATGACCTTCCTATCCAATGTATCAAAACTTACTATATCGTAAAGAATAAAGTCGACAACATAAAGTAGTACCGCAACTAGTAAAAGGAACAAATACTTAATAGGCCTACTGTTGAACTTGTAATAAAAAAAGGTAGCAAC
The DNA here is from genome assembly GCF_047272945.1 of Rubrilithobacter danxiaensis. Lineage (NCBI taxonomy): Bacteria > Pseudomonadati > Bacteroidota > Sphingobacteriia > Sphingobacteriales > Sphingobacteriaceae > Rubrilithobacter > Rubrilithobacter danxiaensis. The sequence goes on along the minus strand of NZ_JBKOPS010000006.1, from coordinate 1,094 downwards.
TCCCAGTAGAGCTACCCATAAAAAAATCAGCAGTGGAACATTTGTCTGTTTATTAAAAAGTCTCACTACTACACTTAAGGCACCACCAATGGCATATAAAAACAGGTCATTGAGAAACCAATACAGAAGAAAATAAAGTACACTTGCGGAAACTAGTGTTACTAAAAATCTATTTTTTGTTTTCATCTGTTTTAACAAATCGTTTATTCCAATCTGCAATGGATATCACCGTATTCTTGCCATTCTCATTGACTGATATACCTTGAAAAACTCCATTTTTATCAACGTTGATTCTCACACCAACTTTCATTTGAACATCACCTTCATTTTCTAACGGCAAATCAGTAACTGGACCAGACTGTCTGTCTCCTGAGGTTGCAAAAGCACCCAGCATTACGCCATTTCCTTTACTATCATATACAATTGATTCTTGATTAGGGAAATCATCTCCACTGATCGTTCCTGATATATTAAGAATATGATTGCCTTTGACGTTGCCCTCTATGTTAGCCGTTAACTTGGTAAACTGATCTATATCCCATGAACCAACTTGAGCTTCATTTCTTCCTGCAGAATGAACGTCTATCTTATTACCCCTTGATCTATTCTCTTCCACAACTGTCGTAGACATTGCATCCTTAGAACCATCTACCGTGTGAGACCTTCTACTTGATCCTGTCGCTGTGGTAACTCTAGTTTCTGTATTATGTCTAATGGTTACGCTTGACCTAGACGAAGCATTCCTGCTAACAGAAGCTCCTCTACCGTCTCCATACCAATTGTTACCAGGGCCAAAGGTTTTAAAAGGAGCATAGCTTCTCGTTATAATTTCAATCGGATAAAGTCCGCCATAATCAATAAACCTGATAGGATTATTGAAGGCATAGGTGTAAGGCGAATATCCCCTCATCTTCTCCGCCAACGGATCCACCACATTCCACCTCGCAATCACCGGATCATAGAACCTTGCGCCGTAATCTAACTGCCCTAAATCCTCCTGAAACTCCTTCCCATTATACTTGTACTTGTTATCCGGAGTTGGGTTAATGTTTCCTGCTCCTGCTATCTCCCTGCCAAATCCATAATAATCATTT